>DAOVWI010000179.1 GCA_030636765.1 Gemmatimonadales bacterium | reverse complement strand
GCCACGACGATGGCGCCGATCTTGTGCCGGTTCAGCTCGCAGATGGCGTCGGGGACCGGTTGGTCCGGGCTAATGGTCACGACCTCGGTGCCCTTGTGACCAAGGATCTCTCGCATGCGCATCTTGAACCTCCGTTCCTAGGAAGTCTCCGACCGGAAGCCGTAGGACTCCAGGTTGAGCGCGTCAGGCAATCGGTCGTACCGCACAGGCATCGTCCGCGCCGTGCGGCCAGGCGAGCAGCGGCACCGAAGCCAGGGCTCCAACTTGTAATTAGCACGGCGCGCCCACACTGTCCATAGGGGAAAACCTGCTGCCAAGTGTGGGGAATCTGCCTCGGATTCCGACTCAGCGAACCTCCAGGTTGAAAGCCGTAATGAACCGCCGCTCAGGCACAGCAGGCACCGCCGTCGAAGAGAGAGTCGGGCTCTGCGGCATCTGTCCGGCCGGTTGTTGGGTGAGAGTGCAGCTGGACGATGGGAAGATCACGCGAGTCGGGGCGTTGGAGGATCACCCGCTGGGCATGATCTGCACCCGTGGCGCCCACTCCCCGGAGATCGTCCACGACCCCGCCCGGCTAAAGCATCCGATGCGGCGGGTCGGGCCGAAGGGAACGCACGAGTTCGAGCGGATCTCCTGGGATGCCGCGTTCGAGACCATCGTCGGCGAGCTCCGGAGGATCAAGGCGGAGCACGGAGCGGAAGCTACGGCGATCTATACGGGTCGCGGTGGGTTCGAGCGCGCCCTCTGCGACGTCTTTCAGCCGAAGGGCGTCGCGGTGTCGTCGGCCTCGAGCGTTCTCTTCCCGTTCGGCTCCCCGAACACGCTAGGCGTTGGCGCACTCTGCTACGTGTCGTTCGCGATGATCGCTCCGCACGTGACGATGGGCGAAATGCTCATCACCATGGACACGGACATCGAGCAGGCGGAACTGGTTGTGGTCTGGGGAGCGAACCCCGCGACGGACTCGCCGCCGCTGGCCCACGAACAGATCAAGCTCGCGCAGCTCCGCGGAGCCGAGGTGGTGGTCATCGACCCCAGGCGAAACGAGACGGCGCGGGAGACGGGAGCGGAGTGGATCCCCATTCGACCGGGCACGGATGGTGCCCTGGCACTGGGGATGATCGAGGTGCTCCTGGAGGAAGAGCTTTACGACCCGGAGTTTGCGGAGAACTGGACCGTCGGGTTCGAGGAGCTCGCCCGATACGTGCAGCATTTTCGGCCGGAGGTCGTGGAGGAGATCACCGGCGTCCCGGCCGAGACGATCCGTCGGCTCGCACGTCGGATCGCGGGCGCTCGCGGCGCCTGTCCGGTCACGTATACCGGCCTGGAGTACTCCGACGGCGGCGTGCAGGCGATCCGCGCCACCCTCGTCCTCTGGGCGCTTGCCGGACAACTCGACGTGCCCGGTGGCCTGCTCTTTCGAATGAAGGAAAACACGTTCCCGATCAACCGAGAGGGGCTGGTCCCCAATCCCGACGTGCGCAAGGCGCTGGGGCGCGACCGCTTTCCGGTCTACAGCCTGTATCGGGGTGAGTCACACGCCATGGCGCTGCCCGATGCGGTGCTGAAGGGCGAGCCGTACCCTGTTCGGTCGCTGATCATCCTGGGCAGCTCGATGATCACAGCCTGGCCGAATCCCTCGCTCTGGCGCCGGACCCTCGGTGCGCTCGACTTCCTGGTATGCATCGACCGATATCTGACGGCGGACGCCGCCTACGCCGATGTCGTACTCCCGGCGACCACGATGTACGAGATCACGTCGTACATGACGTACGGGCCGATCTTCAAGATCCGGGAGAAGGTGATCGAGCCTGTCGGGGAGGCGCGGAACGACTTCCTGATCCTGACGGAGCTGGCGGGGCGGCTCGGCTACGGCGACCGCTATCCCCAGTCGGAGGAGAAGCTCCTCCGCTACGTTCTCAAGGGCTCGGGCTTTACTCTCCAGGAGGTGCGTGCAGCCGGCGGATCGGTACAGATCCCGACGGCAATGATGCAGTACAAGAAGTGGGAAAAGGGTTCGCTGCGGCCGGACGCAGAGCCGGGATTCAACACGCCAACCGGTAAGTTCGAGATCGCCTCCACCGTGCTCGCGGAGCACGGGTACGATCCGCTCCCGGTCTATACCGAGCCGAGAGAGGGACCGCTCGCCCAGCCCGAGCTCGCGAAAGAGTATCCGCTCGTTTTCGACTCCGGGTCGAGGATCCATGCCGACTTTCGGAGTCAGGATCACGGGGTTCCGGGTCTCAATCGAATGGCACCCGACCCGGAGGTGGCGATCAACCGGCGCGACGCCGAGAAGCGCGGGATCAAGGACGGCGATTGGGTGCACGTGGCGAGTCCGCGCGGCCGCGCGATGTACCGAGCTCGCGTTACCGATGACATGGTCGAGGGAGCCATAGACGCGAACATGGGGGGTGGGGGCCCGCTCGGGCCACGGAGCTGGCAGGAATGCAACGTGAACGAGCTCACGGACCTCGAGCGCTACGACCCGATCTCCGGCTTTCCGGTCTACAAGGCGCTGCTGTGTGACGTGGTCGAGGCCAAGAGGGATGTCGCTGCCCGGAACGTCAGGGGCGAGGCGCCCGAGGAGCGAACCGCCGTCGTCCACGCAACGAAGCCGCAGCCCAAGAAGGCGTCACGCCGGGTCTACCTGGACCACAACGCCACGACCCCCGCTGATCCCGAAGTCGTGGAGGTGATGCGGCCGTTCTTGAGCTCCGAGCACGGCAATCCGTCCAGCATCCACGGCCCCGGGGTGGAGGCCCGCTCGGCCGTGGAGCGGGTGAGGCGCGCCGTGGCGCAGGCACTGAACTGCACGGCCCGGCGGGTCGTTTTCACCGGCGGCGGCTCCGAGGCGGACAACCTGGCGATCAAGGGAGCGGCGTTCGCCGGGCGGGATGCGGGGGTTCACATCATCACGACCTGCGTGGAGCATCCGGCCGTGCTGCGCGCGTGTGAGGCGCTTACCGCGTTCGGCTTCGAGGTGACCTACCTGGAGGCAGACGGCCAGGGCCTCGTCGACCCGGAGTCCCTGGCCGAGGCGATCAGGCCGGGGACCATCCTCGTAAGCGTGATCACGGCGAACAACGAGGTGGGCACCGTGCAGCCCGTCGCCGAACTGGCGCGGATCGCGAAAGCGCACGGAGCTCTCTTCCATACCGATGCCGTCCAGGCGCTCGGGAAGCTGCCGCTCGACGTCGAAGAGCTCGGGATCGATCTCCTCTCGGTGTCGAGCCACAAGGTCTACGGCCCCAAGGGAGTGGGCGCGTTGTACGTGCGCCGGGGCGTGCGGCTGGAGCCGCTGATCCACGGGGGGGACCACGAGTGGGGTCTCCGCGCCGGCACGGAGAACGTCCCGGGCATCGTGGGGTTCGGCAGGGCGATCGAGCTCGCGGTGCGACGGCTGAACCAAGGAGAGGAGACGGAGCGCGTGCGAGGGTTGAGGGACATGCTGGAGGAGGGCATTAGGGAGATCGTGCCGGGCGCCAGACTCAACGGCCACGTGACATGCCGGCTCCCCAACACGCTGAACATGACTCTGCCGGGTATGCGCGGCGAGTCTCTCGTGTTGTTGCTGGATCGGCGCGGCGTATGCTTTTCGTCGGGCTCGGCCTGTAAGTCCGGCAACCCCGAGCCGTCCCATGCCCTGACAGCGATGGGACTCACCGACGAAGAGGCCCACTGCGCGGTCCGCTTCTCCCTCGGCGTGGGCAACACCGAAGACGACATCCGCTACGTCGTGGACAGCCTCGCCGAGGTCGTCGAGAATACCAAGAGGAGTGTGCAGTTTGCGACGTGCCGCTGAGCCGGCTGTTTCTCCGGGGGCGGCGGATGAAGGCCGGTATGACGTTATCATCGTCGGGGCGGGCATTGCTCGCTCGACGATGGCGATCCTCGAACGGTCGGGCATACTCGAGGCGGTGTTTGCCCGTGGCGCTCACCCCTTTCGCGAGATGCGCTTCAGGAGTGCGGAGGGCGGTTCCGCTCTCCAACTGGCCCAGCCAGGAGGCGTACGACGCCATCCACGAGAGCGAGGCCTGGCAGAACGCCGTGGAGGAGTTCGTCGAACACGAGGCCATCCGGCCGCTCGAGGTCTACAACCGCTACGTTGAGATTCCGGTAGGCACAGCCGCCGCCGGAGTCGAG
>DAOVWI010000116.1 GCA_030636765.1 Gemmatimonadales bacterium | reverse complement strand
TGGATCATCGATGTGGACGGCACGGGCCACCGGGCGCTCACGTCGTCTCCCGGAAGCGAGGGGTCGCCCCGCTGGTCGCCGGGTGGCGACCGGTTGCTCTATCTCTCCCGGGGCGAGGAGAACGGAAGCGGGTCGACGCAGCTCTGGGTGCGCTGGATCGGCACCGATGACCGGGCCCTGCTAGCCACCCTCCCTCGTTCGCCAGAGGGCCTCGCGTGGTCGCCGGACGGGAAGCGGATCGCGTTCTCGATGCTGGTGCCGGAGGTCGAGAAGCCGTTCGTCGAGGAGCCCCAGAAACCCGAAGGGGCCGACTGGGGGGAGCCCTTCGTCGTGATCGACGACGTGCAGTTCCGGCAGGACGGCGAGGGCTACCTGGAGAGCGGCTACTCTCAGGTCTTCGTTCTCCCGGCCGACGGCGGCACGCCCCGGCCGGTCACCTCCGGCCCGTACAACCACGGCGGCACGATCCGGTGGACGCCGGACGGAGGGGCGCTGATCGTCACGGCCAACCGGCACGCCGGATGGGAGTACGCTCCTCGCGACACGGAGCTCTACGAGGTGACGATCGCGGACGGCACCATCCGTCCGCTAACGGACCGACCGGGGCCGGATGGCGGCCCGACGCTGTCCCCCGACGGCGCCAGCGTCGCGTACCTCGGATTCGACGAACGATACCAGGGCTACCAGGTCACGCGCCTCTACGTCACGGACCGTGACGGCGGTGAGGCACGGATCCTGACGGCCGGGTTCGATCGCGACGTAAGCGACCCGGTGTGGAGCGGGGACGGATCGGGCCTCTTCTTCCGTTACGACGACGAGGGCGATACGAAGCTCGCCTTCGTGACGCTGGACGGCGATGTGCGAACCCTGGCCGGCCACCTGGGAGGAGTCTCGCTCGGCCGGCCGTACTCCGGCGGCTCGTTCTCGGTCTCGGAGGGTGGGCGGTACGCGTTCACGCTGACCGGGCCCGACCACCCGGCGGACGTGGCCGTGGGCGGTGTCGGCCTCGCCTCACAGAGGCGTCTCACCAGGCTCAACGAGGATCTCCTCGCTCACAAGATGCTGGCCGACGTGGAGGAGATCTGGTACGAGTCGTCCTTCGACGGGCGGAGGATCCAGGGGTGGATCGTCAGGCCGCCGGGCTTCGACCCGTCCCGTGAGTACCCGCTGATTCTCGAGATCCACGGCGGACCCTTCGCCAACTACGGCGATCGCTTCTCGGCCGAGATCCAGCTCTATGCCGCGGCCGGGTACGTGGTGCTCTACACGAACCCCAGGGGATCGACGAGTTACGGAGAGGAGTTCGGCAACCTGATCCACCACGCGTATCCCGGCCACGACTATGAGGACCTGATGTCGGGCGTGGACGCGGTGGTAGCCAGGGGTTACGTGGACGAGGAGAACCTGTTCGTGACGGGAGGAAGCGGCGGCGGCGTGCTCACCGCGTGGATCGTCGGCAAGACGGACCGCTTTCGGGCCGCGGTCTCGGCGAAGCCGGTGATCAACTGGTACAGCTTCGTCCTCACCTCGGACGCCACCCCGTTCTTCTACCGCTACTGGTTTCCCGGCTTCCCGTGGGAGTATCCCGAGCAGTATCTGAAGCGCTCGCCACTCTCTTTCGTCGGCAACGTCGAGACTCCCACGATGCTCCTGACCGGAGAGGAAGACTATCGCACGCCGATCTCGGAGAGCGAGCAGTTTTACATGGCCCTGAAGCTGCGGAAGGTCCCGACGATGCTCGTCCGGATCCCCGATGCCTCGCACGGCATCGCGGCCAAGCCGAGCAACCTCATGGGCAAGGTGGCGCACATCCTGGGCTGGTTCGATCGATATCGAACCGACTCGCCGCGACCGGCCGCGGTCGGCACGACTCCGGAATGACTCCGGAATGACGACGGCCACTGCCGCCGGAGAGGGCGGGGTCCGGAGAATCGCCGAGCTCGAGGCGGTTGCCCGACAGCTGGAGCCCGGGCCGGAGGGGCGAGAGCTGCTGCGAGGGCCGGTCGTTGCCCACTCGGAGTCGTTCTATGAAGGGCTGGATGATGCTCTGGCGTACCGGGTGACCGAGGACAAGGGCTCGGGCCTGCTGGACGTGCCGATCACCGAGGAGGGGATCGGGATCGACGAGACCCTGCGGATCGTGCGGGAGCACGTCGACCGCCCGGGCCTCAACCCCGCCTCGGGCGGACACATGGCGTACATCCCCGGCGGAGGGGTCTTCACCTCCTCGCTCGGCGACTACCTGGCCGACGTGGGCAACCACTACTCCGGCGTCTTCTTCGCCACGCCCGGTGCGGCCCGCCTGGAGGGCCTCCTGGTGCGCTGGATGTCCGATCTGGTCGGCTATCCCGAGACGGCCCTCGGCACGCTGACGTCGGGCGGCTCGATCGCCAACCTCACCGGCATCGTCACGGCGCGTGACGCGATGGGAATCCACTCGCGCGACGTGGAGCGCTCGACGATCTACCTGTCGGGCCAGGTGCACCACTGTGTGACGAAGTCCCTGCGGCTTGCCGGGCTCGGCGACGCTCCGGTCCGCTACGTGCCGCTCGACGAGCGCTACCGAATGCGAGCCGATGAGCTGGCGCGCCTGGTCGAGGAGGACCGGAGGGCCGGGCTGAAGCCGTGGCTGGTCGTGGCGTCGTCGGGCACGACGGACACGGGAGCGGTCGATCCGGTCGACGAGATCGCGGACGTGACGGAATCGAACGGCGTGTGGCTGCACGTGGACGCCGCATACGGCGGCTTCTTCCTGCTCAGCGAGACCGGACGGGCGCTGATACAGGGCCTGGAGCGCTCGGATTCGGTCGTTCTGGACCCCCACAAGGGCCTGTTCCTCCCGTACGGCACGGGCGCCCTGCTCGTGCGGGAGGGCGAGTTGTTGGCCCGCTCGCAGCACTACGAGGCGGCCTACCTGCAGGACGCGCTGAGCTCGACCGAGGAGCTCTCGCCGGCGGACCTGTCACCGGAGCTCACGCGGCACTTCCGGGGGCTTCGGATGTGGATGCCGCTTGTTCTTCACGGGCTGAAGCCCTTCCGGGCGGCTCTGGAGGAGAAGATCCAGCTCTGCCGGTACTTCTACGAGGAGCTGGAGAGGATTCCGGGGATGAAGCGCGGCCCGTATCCCGAGCTGTCGGTCGCGCTCTACCGCTACGTGCCGCGCCAAGGCGACCCGAACGAGTTCAACGCTCGGCTGATCCGGGAGGTGCGCGAGGACGGCCGGGTCTTCCTCTCCTCCACCAGGATCGATGGCGTCTTCTATCTGAGGCTCGCGGTTCTGTGCTTCCGTACGCACCGGAAGCACGTGGACCTGGCGCTCGACGTGTTGAGGGAGAAGATCGCGAAGCTGGAGGGCTGAACGCCCCGGCGCCTACTCTTTGCGTCGCGTCACGAGCAGCGTTCCGTCCTCGATCCTCCGCCTTCTGTAGCCGAGCAGGTGGAAGATCTGAAGCGCATAGAACCTGGCGACACGCCGGTCGATCCGCAGCGTGTGGGGGCGGTCTGGGTGGCGGCTGATCCCGGGCAGCCAGTGCAGGGCCATGTCCATCCGGAGGTGCCGGAGGAACGCCGACACGGCGAGCCAGAAGGGACGGAACTCGCGTACCACGAAGAAGCCGTCATCTCCCTGCCGCTGGTAGAGGGGCATGAGGATCCGTCCCGCCTCGGGCGGTCGGACATCGCCCCGGGCGTCCTTCGCGAGCACGTCGCTCTCCGTGATCGGCTGGAAGCTCACGTAGCCCGGCAACATCAGGAATCGCTCGCATGCCTTCAGCGCGTACCGGTGCCGGACCTCGACGACCTTCGGAAGGTTCTTCACGGTTCGAGAGAGCCGGTCACGGGCCTCCAGTACCAGGGGAAGCGAATCCGGCGACTCCAGCACGCCCGATTCGGCAAGCGCGATCCATACGCACGCCTCGCAGTGGTCGATGGAGGAGGGCTCGTCGTGCTGGCCTCCCTCGAAGCCCATCGTGACGCGTCCCTCGCCGTCGAGGCACCCCAGATCCAGACACCCCAGCAGCGTGTGGTCCAGGTGCTCCTCCAGGCCGAGCACGATCGGTACCGGGAAGGGGAGGGCGAAGCGGCGGTTGCGCAGCGTGTCAGACACCGTGGCGAACGGCGGGCTCGGGCCCGAGGTGGTGTGCAGGTCGACGCAGAAAACGGGGCCTCTCGCCCGGGCCACGACGGAGTCGATCTCGGCCAGCAACTCGGCGGCCTCGCGCTCTTCGGTGTCGCCGGTCGCCGAGGTATCGCCGGCGCGCAGCGCGACGACCATCTCGGGCGACCAGAGCCGGTTGAGGTCGGAGTCCACGAAGCGCTGCCCGCGGGCGACGGCCGTCAGATTCCCGAGCAGGCCCGTGACCTCACCGCGGATCGGCGGCCGGTCCGCCTGGAGGCGGGAGAAGACCTGCTCCAGTGCCCGCAGGCCGGCCGGCTCGTTGCCGTGCAGCGACGCGGTGCAGAGCAGCGTCGGGCCCGGGGTGTCCGCCACCACCTGGCCGATGACACGCTGTAGGCCGGCCGAAACCGGTAGCTCGGTGCTCACGCCGATGGACATTACGGCGAGAGCCGGACGACCGTCCAGTCTTCCCCCCCACGGAGGAAGCTGATCCGATCGTGCAGCCGGTTCGCCCGGCCCTGCCAGAACTCGATACGCTCGGGGCATAGCCGGAATCCTCCCCAGAAGGGGGGAAGCGGAATGTCTTTCCCCTCGAACCGCTTCTCGCACTCCTCGAATTGGCGCTCCAGCTCGTGTCGACCCTCCAGCGCCGAGCTCTGCCGCGAAGCCCACGCTCCGAGCCGGCTTCCCCTCTCACGGGTGCGGAAGTAGGCAAGGCTCTCTTCCGGGGCCAGGCGTTCCACGGTGCCCTCCACTCGGATCTGGCGCTGGAGAACATTCCAGTAGAGGACGAACGCGGCGCCCGGGTTCGCCTCGAGCTCGACTCCCTTCCCGCTCTCGTAGTTCGTGTAGAAGACGAACCCGCTCTCGTCGAAAGACTTGAGCAGCATCATCCGGACGGAGGGCGAGCCCTCCCTCGTGCTCGTGGCGACGGCGATCGCCTCGGGGAGGAAGATGCCCGATCGCCGGGCTTCGTCGAACCACTCGCCAAAGAGCCGGATGGGGTCGTCACCGGCACCGGCTCTCGAGAGGCCCCGGATCGTGCCCTTTCCGAGGATCAGAAGCGATCGCAAGATGGGGAAGACAGACATTGCGGGAACGGTCGGGGCGTGGCCGGGACCTGTCAAGCTGGAGGAGGCGATAGGGATGGCCGCATCACCGAACATGGCGGAGTACGAGGGCACCTTCGCGAGCTTCCGCCTGGAGGTGCCGGAGCGCTTCAACTTCTGTCGGGACGTCTTTGACAGGTGGGCGGAGAATCCCGATCGGGTCGCCCTCTGGTGGGTGGACGACCAAGGTCACGAGGCCAGGCGGACGTTCGCCGAGCTTGCCGAGGAGAGCCGCAGGGCCTGCAACCTGCTCACAGCGCAGGGGATCGGCCGCGGCGACGTGGTTCTCGTGATCCTCCCCCGCCTCGTCGAGTGGTGGGTCATCAACCTCGCCTGCCTGCGGATGGGCTCCGTGGTCAGCCCGGGGACCGTGCAGCTGTCCGCCAAGGACATCCGGCATCGGGCCGATGCGGCGGAGGCCGTCTGCGTGATCGCCGGCGAAAGCGTGGCATCGACGGTGGATGAGGCGCTGGAGGAGAGCTCCGCGGTGAAGCGCCGGATCGTCGTGGGGAGGCGGCGCCCTGGGTGGAATACGTATCACGAGCTGCTGTCCGCCTCGTCGGACGAGTTCGAGACCGCCGACACGCGGGGCGACGAGACCGCCATCCTCTACTTCACGTCGGGCACGACCGGCGGACCGAAGATGACGGCGCACACGCACGCCTCCTACCCGCTCGCCCACGTGATCACGGGCAAGTTCTGGCTCGACCTCACCGAGCAGGACGTGCACTGGAACCTGAGCGACAACGGCTGGGCGAAGGCGGCATGGAGCTCCTTCTACGGGCCGTGGCACATGGGCGCGACGATCTTCGTGCACCACACGGATCGCTTCGACCCCCGGAGGACGCTGGATCTGCTGGCTGGCTACCCGATCACGTCGCTGTGCGCCGCCCCGACGATCTACCGGATGCTGGTGTTGGAGGAGCTGGCAGGCTTCCGCTTTCCGGCGCTTCGCTCCTGCGTGGCGGCCGGAGAGCCGCTCAACCCCGAGATCATCGAGAGGTGGCGGGAGGCCACCGGCATCACGATCCGGGACGGCTACGGCCAGACCGAGACCGTCCTGCTCGTCGGAACGTTCCCGTGCATCGAGCCTCGCTTCGGCTCCATGGGGATGCCGGCTCCGGGGTTCGATGTTCAGGTGATCGGCGAGGCCGGCGAGGTCGTCCCGGACGGCGCCGAGGGCGACATGGCGGTGCGCGTCTCTCCCGAGCGCCCCGTCGGTCTGTTCCAGGAGTACTGGAAGGACCCGGAGCGCACGCGGACGTGCTACCGCGGGGAGTGGTACGTCACCGGCGACCGGGCCATCCGCGACGAGGACGGCTACCTGTGGTTTGTGGGCCGCGCGGATGACGTGATCCTCTCGGCGGCGTACCGGATCGGCCCCTTCGAGGTGGAGAGCGCGCTGCTGGAGCACGATGCCGTGGCGGAGTCCGCCGTGGTGGCGAGTCCGGATGAGCTGCGTGGCGCCGTGGTCAAGGCGTTCGTCGTTCTCGCTCCGGGACAGGAGCCGAGCGAGGAGCTTGCAAGCGAGCTTCAGGAGCACGTCAAGCGACTCACGGCCCCGTACAAGTACCCTCGAAGGATCGAGTTCGTGGCGGAACTCCCCAAGACGGTCAGCGGAAAGATCCGGCGGGCTGAGCTGCGAGAGCGAGAGGAGCGG
>DAOVWI010000226.1 GCA_030636765.1 Gemmatimonadales bacterium | reverse complement strand
GAAGGATCCCCTGCGTCCCAATATAGATCCACGAGCCGGCCGTCATCTGCCCGAACATCGTGAGGCCCAGCGCCTCCAGCCGGTGGAACTCGTGCGCGGTGGCCCACCTGGGCACGAGGTGCGAGTTGGCGATGAGGACGCGCGGCGCCTCCTCGTGGGTCCGGAACACGCCGACCGGCTTTCCGCTCTGGATCAGCAGGGTCTCGTCGTTCTCGAGGCGGCGCAGGGTTTCTACGATCCTCTCGAAGCACTCCCAGTTGCGGGCCGCCTTCCCGGCGCCGCCGTACACGATGAGGCGATCGGGATCCTCGGCCACGTCCGGATCCAGGTTGTTCATCAGCATCCGGAGGGCGGCCTCCTGGTGCCATCCCTTGCAGCTGAGCGTCGTGCCCGTGGGGGCTCTCACGGTTCGAGGGTGGGCCGTGCTGCTCATGGCGTCGCCGCTTCCACCGCCTTCAGCAGCTCGCCGGAACGGATGAGCCCGACCATGGTCTCGATGTCCGGGCTGAGCTGTCGATCCCGCTCCAGCTTCGACACGTGCTCCCGGACCTTCCCGTGCGCCGCGCTCGTCGCCCGCCCGAGGCGGCTTGGCCCGTCGCGGCGCAGATCGATCGCCTGCGTGGCCGTCATCAGCTCGATCGCCACGATCGTGCGCACGTTCTCCACGATCTCGCGGGCGTGACGCGCCGCGTTCGCTCCCATGCTCACGTGGTCTTCCTGATTGCCGCTCGATGGCACCGAGTCGACGCTGTCCGGGTGGGCGAGCGTCTTGTTGTCCGACACGAGCGCCGCGGCCGTGTACTGTGCCACCATCAGGCCGCTGTCGAGGCCTTCGTTCTCGATCAGCATGGCGGGAAGCCCGCCGTTCAGCTCGGCCGTGAGGAGGCGAAAGATCCTTCGCTCCGCGATCCCGCCCACATCGGCCATGGCGATGCCCATCACGTCCATCCAGAGCGCGGGTCCCTGACCGTGGAAGTTGCCGCCGGAGAGTGTGCCCGGCTCCTGGCCCGGGAGGTCCATGAACACGAGCGGGTTGTCGCTCGCCGCGTTCAGCTGCGTGGTGACCCGCTCCCGCAGGAACCCCAGGAGATCGTGCGGGGGTCCGAGCACCTGAGGCACACACCGCAGGCTGTACGCGTCCTGCACGCGGTAGGGCTCGGTATCGATCAGGTCGCTGCCCACGAACAGGGAGCGGAGGCGGGCGGCCACCGCCATCTGGCCCGGCTGGCCGCTGGCCTCCTGAAGCGCCGGATGAAAGGCGGCGGAGAGCGCGCAGAGGGCCTCGAGACTCAGGGCCGCCGCGATCTCGGCGTGTGCCAGGAGGCTCTCCGCGTCGGCGACCGCGAGCGCCGCCGTCCCCACCATGAAGTCCGTGCCGTTGGTGAGCGCCAGCCCGTCCTTCGCCTCGGGCCTGACCCGGGCGAGGCCCGCACGGCTCATCGCCTCCTCCCCGGTGAGCCGCTCGCCGTCGTAAACCGCGTGTCCGCTGAAATCCTTGCCCCCGTCCGGGGGTTCGGCACCCTCCGCCGGTTCTGCGAGCAGAACGACGGCGACATGCGCCTGCGGCGCCAGGTCACCGCTCGCACCGAGCGACCCCTTGGACGGCACCTCGGGCGTCACACCCCGATTCAACATCTCGATCAGGGTCTCCTCCAGCTCCGGCCGCACGCCCGAGAGTCCCTTGGCCAGCGAGTTCGCGCGAACCAGCATCATCGCTCGCACGATCTCCTCGGGCAGGGGATCTCCCACGCCGGCCAGGCAGTTGAGGACGACGTTGCGGGAGAGCCGGCTTGCCTGCTCGGGGCGGATCCGCCGATTGGCGAGCGGCCCGAAACCGGTGTTGACGCCGTAGATGGTACGCTCGTCCCGCTCGATCACGCCCCGCAGCCACTCCATGCTGCGCGTCATCTCGGCTCGGACGCTCTCCGAGAGCGGGGCGACGGGAGCTGCGCCGCGAGCCACGGCGGTCACTTGCTCGATCGTCAGGCTCTTGCCGTCGATCTCGATCATGCGATCCTTTGGATCCTCCGGTGGTCGATCCCGAACGCGCTCCACGCTGCCACAACGTACAGGCCGGAATCGGGATCGCCAGACCCGCTGGCTGCGCCCGAAGCGGGCCGCGTATCTTATCGGCCAGCAGGTATCGAAACGGGACGACTCCGGGGAGTGCGGAAATGCTACGACGATCTTCTTCTGCTGCAAGCTACCGAGCCTTGGGCCTGACGCTGGCGCTTCTCGCCCTGCCGGGCGCCGCCTTGGCTCAGGGAGTCAGGACCGTCAACGACGGCAACGTGGTGCTGGACGGCGTGCCGGAGATTCCGGCCCGCATCGGGGAGCTCCTCCGCAGGTACGAGAACACTCGCAGCGCCTCGTTCGGCGCTTGGGCGCGGAAGGGCGAGGGGCTCTTCATCGTGACTCGCTTCGGCGAGACGAGTCAGATCCACCGCGTCGAGATGCCGGGCGGGGCACGCACCCAGCTCACGTTCTTCCCGGAGCCGGTGGGCGGGATCGAGCGACGGCCTGGAAGCGGCGATCTGCTGTTTCGCATGGACAAGGGCGGAGCCGAGTTCTACCAGCTCTTCCTGTTCGCTGCGTCGTCCGGCGAGTACCGCCGGTTGACGGATGGGGAATCGAGGAACGGAGGGGCCGAGTTCAGCCGAGATGGGCGCCGGCTTGCCTACACGAGCACTCGCCGAAACGGGCGCTCCAACGACGTATGGCTCATGCAGGTGGACGACACGTCGTCGGCCCGCCTCCTGGTGGAGGCGCCCGGAGGGGCGGCGTGGGGTCCCCAGGAGTGGGACGCGGCGGGCCGGCGACTCATCGTGGCGCAGTACGTTTCCATCACCGACTCGCGAATCCATGTCGTGGACGTGGGAACG
>DAOVWI010000203.1 GCA_030636765.1 Gemmatimonadales bacterium | reverse complement strand
CCATCGAGGCCACCCTCGCCAACTCCCACGTATGGGCAAGCTGCCAGAGGAGCCAGAACGCGACCGAGATGCTGAGCAGACGGCGTAGCAACCGGACCAGATCGTCGTCCAGCGTGGTGGCCGTCCTCGCGACGGCAACCCGTTCCACGCGGCGCAACACCCACCGGCTCACCCAATAGATCACCGCGGCGAGGGCGATCCATCCCAAGCTCTGCAGAAGGCGAGGCAGCGCGAAGTCGCGCGCCGTCCGCAGCCACGCCTGCCAGTCGACTCCACCGAAATCAATGCCGAAGGATTCCATGCCCGGCAGATTAGCCGATCCCGCCCCGATCGCGCCACAAGCGGCCGCAACACGGGCTCTGAGCCGGCAAAATGCGATGCGCGCGGTCTTTCGCCCTCTGGCCCGTGCGACGCGCGGCAGGCGGCCAACGCACGCCGTCTCCCGGAGCTCCCCCTCACGCCGCAGGATCGCCCTTGATAAAGGGCCTTCAGGGCCTTTGTTCCCCACCCCCATGTCCCTGCCGGACGCCCGGACGCTGCGGCACGCGCGGTGCTCCTACCACCCGGGTTGACGCTCTCGGGCCAGATCTAGCCGCGGAACCCGAAGCGCTCTCGTAACCGTCAGGAGATACGAGCATTAGGGGCCAATCGACAATGCATGAGACGGCGCGCATCCTGATCGTCGACGACGAGCCCGCCAACGTCGAATTGCTCAAGCACGTCCTCGAGCCGGCAGGCTTCACCAACCTCGTCACGACGACCGACCCGCGGCGCGTCGCCGAGCTTTGCGCCGCCACACCCCCCGACATCGTGCTCCTCGATCTGAAGATGCCCCATATCGACGGCTTTCAGCTTCTGGAGATGCTCCCCGATCTCGTACAGGACTTCGAGTACCTCCCGGTGGTGATTCTGACCTCGGACACGACTCGCGAGTCGAAGGCACTGGCTCTCTCGAGCGGCGCGAAGGATTTCTTGAACAAGCCTCTGAGCCCGACGGAGGTGCGGCTCCGGGTCTCGAACCTCCTGCAGACCCGGTTCCTGCAGCTCGCCTTGCGGGATCAGAACCAGATCCTGGAGCGCAGAGTCCGTGAGCGCACGGCGGATCTGGAGGACGCTCGGTTCGAGGTCCTCGACCGACTCGCGCTCGCCGCCGAATACCACGATGACGAGACCGGCAAGCACACCAAGCGCGTCGGCACCCTCACGGCGCGCCTCGCGCGGGAGCTCGGCTGGCCGGAGGAGGAGGTGGAGCTGGTCCGTCGGGCCGCTCCGCTGCACGACGTGGGGAAGATCGGCATCGATTCGGCGATCCTCCTCAAGCCCGCCAAGCTCACGACCGAAGAGTTCGAGCACATCAAGGAGCACGTGACTATCGGTCACGGCATCCTCTCGGGAAGCCGCTTTCCGCTTCTCCAGTTGGCTGCCGAGATCGCCCTCTATCACCACGAGAACTGGGACGGCACCGGATACAGGGCCGGGCTCAAGGGAGAGGCGATCCCGCCGGCCGCCCGCATCGTCACGGTGATCGACGTCTTCGATTCACTCACCCATAAGAGACCCTACAAGGAGGCGTGGTCGGTCGAGAAGGCGCTGAAGGAGATCGCCGACCTACGGGGGACCAAGTTCGATCCTCGCGTGGTCGACGCGTTCTTCAGCATGCGGAAGGACGGAGCGACCGCAGAGGTGGAATCGAAAGACACGGCGCGATCGGTCTCGGCGAACGGCCCTGGCGAGCGATCGGTCTCGGCCGCCGGAGTTGGACGATGAGCGCGACTCACCGACGGGGCCTGGTCTTTCGTCTTCGCATGGCCTGGGTCGCCGGCGCGCTGACCGGGGCCACCGCCTGCGCATCAGCGCCGCCGCCGCAGCCGCCGATCCCCGATCCGAAGCCGGTCGTCCAGCCACCTCCTCCACCGCCTCCGCCGGAAGCCGAGGCGCCGGGTAAGCTGGAGCTTGCGGTGGCCTCACTCGACGAGCGTAACTACGATGCCGCACACGCCAGGCTCCTGGAGGTCGTCGATCTGTGCGGGAGCGCGCCGCTCGGACAACAGGCCCTCCTCCTCATGGCCGTCGCCGAACTGGATCCTCGGAACCCGGATCCGCGACGGGACCTGGCGGCCGAATCGACGGCGCTGCTTTGGGAAGAAACGAATGGTCGGGGGTGGGCGCACACCCTCACGGAGTCCCTCTACATGATCGCCCTCAGGCTCGGGGCGAGGAGCGCCGGACCGACCGACGCGGAGGCTGCGGAACTGGAGTGGCGCGTTCGCGCCGCCCCCGCCGGTGCCGCCGAATCACCTGCCTACTGCGGGCCTGTGTGGCCTACGACGCTGCCCCCCCCGACTGCCACCGCCACCCTCGAGGACGGTCTACCCTCGCTGAACGGGTCGTCGTATCCGGCACAGGTGGCGGAGCTCAGACAGCGCGTCCGCGAGCTCGAAGAGGAGCTGGAGCGGATCCGGCGCATCGTCGGACAGTAGCGCGAGATCGCCGATGAAGCTCATCAAACGCTTGGAGCTCCGCGTAATCAGGGAGATGACGCTGCGCCGACGCCTGGTGCTCACGCTCGGCTGCATGGCACTCATCCTCGTTCTGCCCGCCCTGTACGCGATCGAGCGAATCGACGAGATCCGGGACATCGCGTTCGAGCTCAAGGGGCGGCATAGCGCCGCCGACGTGGCCCTCAGCCGGCTCCAGACGAACCTGGGTGAAGTAGATGCCGCACTCCGAAGCTACATCGCCGACCCCGATCCGGAGAGCCGCGCCACGCTGTTCGAGTCGCTCGGAAAGAGCCACACCGAGCTGGCCCAGTTGGCAGACGCCGGCTACGCGGAGGAAGCTGCGGAGACCGTCGCGAGTCTCGAGCGACTGGAAGACGTCACGCTGCAGCTCGAGAGACTCGTCTACGACGGCCGAGTCGCCGAGGCGACCGACTTCTTCTTCGAGGAGATTCAGCCCGTCTTCGACGAGGCCGAGGCCGCCGTCCTGCCGGTCGTCGAGGCCGTGGGCCGCTCGAGCGAGGCCGCCACCGAGCGTGCCGCCGACCTCAGCGCCTCCACGGCCACGACCATCCCCCTCGCCGTGTTGTTCTCACTCGGCTTCGCCATGGTAATCGGCATGCTCATCGTGGGCCAGCTCGTTACGCCGCTTCAGCAGCTCCGCGCCGCGATGTCCCGGGTGGCGCAGGGGGAGTTCGAGGCTCCCCCCGAGCTCACCAGAGACCGGCCCGACGAGCTCGGTGACCTGAACCGATCCTTCGTGTCGATGACCGAGCAGCTGGCCGAGCTGAACCGCCTCAAGGCCGAGTTCGTCAGCATCGTGACGCACGACCTCAAGACGCCGATCAACGTCCT
>DAOVWI010000107.1 GCA_030636765.1 Gemmatimonadales bacterium | reverse complement strand
TAGGTCGGATCCACTCCGCTTGACGCTCGGATTCCGAGCGCCGCACTTTTGACCACGAGCCCGGTCGGGTAAGCCGGCCGGGCTCTTTCGTCACCTTTGAAGGAGGACCGTTGATGAAGATCCTGCCGACCTCTGCCGCACGACGTCTGTTGCCGCTCGCGGTCGTTCTCGCCTTCCCGCCGGCCGCCGCGGCGCAGTCCGCGAAGGAGATCCTCATGACCTCCCTCGAGGAATACGAGCGGCGGATGGAGGGGATCGAGAACTACACCATCGTGCAGGAGACGATGGGGTTCGAGACCAGCATTACCTTCGAGCGAACGGAGGTGGAGGGCCGAACTGTGTTCGTGCCGAAGGGCCAGGAGGGCGCCGGCAGCGGCGGGATGTCGAACTTCTATAGGATGTACCCGAAGATCGCCGAGCGCGCCGAGCTGGAGGGCAGAGCATTGGTCGACGGGGAGCAGTGTCATGTCGTGGTCGTCGATCTCAGCGGCCTGGACTTCGACCAGGAGATGGCCATGGGGGACCGGGGCGATTTCTTCCCCAAGAAGGGCAAGCTTTACGTGGACACGGACGATCACCTCATTCGGAAGATGGAGATGCAGGGGGAGATCACGGCCGACGGCAAGACCCGTCCCATGACCGCCGTGACCGTTCTTTCGGATTATCGTGAGGTGGAGGGCATGCTCCACCCCTTCCAGCTGCACATCACGGCCACCGGCCTCGCCGCCGGAATGTCGGAGGAGGATGCCGAGGAAGCGCGGAAGGGCCTGGAGGAGATGGAGAGGAACCTGGAGGGGATGGATGCCTCCCAGCGCGCCATGGTCGAGCGGATGATGGGGGGGCAGATGGAGAAGCTCCGGAAGATGCTCGAATCCGGCCAGTTCGAGATAACCTCAATCACGAAGGAAGTGCGCGTAAACCAGTAAGTGAGGTGTGGACGGAGCTTCCCGGAACGGGTCCCGTCCCGCTGGAGCTTCACGACGTGCCACTCGTCGGCCAGGCCGCGTTGCAGCAGCGCGCTGGACCCTTCTGGCCTTTGAAGTACATCCCCGGGCAGCGGTCGAGGAGGCCTCCCATTCCACGATCTGCATGTTGCCCTTCACGAACTCTAGCTGGCTCGCCGGAAAACATGATCCGCGGGGCTGCGCACGGCAAACCGGGCGCGTAGCTTCCCGGCGATGCCCCGCCGCGACGATCTGAGCTCCATCCTGCTCATCGGTTCGGGCCCGATCGTGATCGGTCAGGCCTGCGAGTTCGACTATTCCGGTACCCAGGCGTGCCGCGCTCTCCGCGAGGAAGGGTACCGGGTCATCCTCGTCAACTCGAACCCCGCCACCATCATGACCGACCCGGACATGGCGGACGCCACCTACATCGAGCCGCTCACGGCCGACTGGGTGGAGCGGGTGATCGAACGCGAGCGTCCCGACGCGCTCCTTCCCACGATAGGCGGGCAGACCGGCCTGAACGTCTCCCTCGAGCTCCACGACAGCGGCGTCCTGGACCGATACGGCGTGGAGCTGATCGGCGCGGACCACGAGGCGATCCGAAGGGCGGAGGACCGTGAGGAGTTCGCGGCGGCGATGGGCCGAATCGGCCTCCCCGTCCCGCACGGCGGGTTCGCTCGCTCGCTGGAGGAGGCGCTCGAGATCTCGGAGGAGGTCGGCTACCCGGCGATCATCCGGCCGTCGTTCACGCTGGGTGGCGGTGGCGGCGGAATCGCCTACCACCACGAGGAGTTCAGGGTGGCCGCGCGCCGTGGCCTGGAGGCCTCCCCGATCGGTGAGGTGCTCATCGACCGGAGCGTCATCGGGTGGAAGGAGTTCGAGCTCGAGGTGATGAGGGACGGAGCGGACAACGTGGTCGTGGTCTGCTCGATCGAGAACATCGATCCCATGGGGGTGCACACGGGTGACTCGATCACCGTGGCTCCGGCCATGACGCTCTCCGACACGGAGTACCAGCGGATGCGGGACGCGGCGATCGCCGTGATCCGCGAGATTGGCGTCGAGGCCGGCGGATGCAACATCCAGTTCGCGATCGACCCGGCCGGCAGCGACATGCTGGTGATCGAGATGAACCCTCGGGTCTCGCGCAGCTCGGCGCTGGCCTCCAAGGCCACCGGATTCCCGATCGCCCGCATCGGAGCCAAGCTGGCTGTAGGATACCGCCTCGACGAGATCGAGAACGCGAACACGCGAAGGACCATGTCTTGCTTCGAGCCGGAACTCGACTACGTGGTGGTCAAGATCCCGCGCTTCGCGTTCGAGAAGTTCCCGATGGCAGACCCCACGCTCGGCGTACAGATGAAGGCGGTGGGCGAGGTCATGGCGATCGGCCGAACCTTCCAGCAGGCCTGGCTCAAGGGGTTTCGGTCACTCGAAAACGATCGCCCCGGCTGGTGCCCGGCCGACTCGCCGCACGACGACGGGCTGCCGGACGAGAGCCTTGGCTCCCTGCGCAGCGCGCTGCGCACGCCAACACCGGAGCGTCCCTTCCAGATCTACCGGGCCCTTCGGACCGGCATGCCGGTGGGGAAGATCGCCTCGCTGACCCGGATCGACCCATGGTTCCTGGATGAGCTGGCTGAACTGGTCGCGGCGGCCCGTCGCTTCGAACCGGGCCGAGCCAGCCGCGAGCCGGACAGCGAGAGCGGTCCCGAACCGGACAGCGAGACCGGCTCCGAGCCGGGACGCTCCGAGCTGCTCGCCATGAAGCGCCTCGGCTTCGGCGACCTCGAGCTCGCCTCGCTGCGCGGCCTTCCCGAGGCCGAGATTCGAGGGCTCAGGCACCGCTTCGGCATTCGGCCGGTCTACAAGATGGTCGACACCTGCGCGGGCGAGTTCCCGGCGGCCACACCCTACCTCTACTCGACCTACGAGACCGAGAACGAGTCGGTCCCGTCGGACCGTCCCAAGGCCGTGATCCTGGGCAGTGGGCCGAATCGGATCGGACAGGGCATCGAGTTCGACTACTGCTGCGTATCGGCCGCGCTAGCCCTCAGGGAGGAGGGCTACGAGACGATCATGGTGAACTCCAACCCGGAGACGGTCTCGACGGACTTCGACATCTCCGACAAGCTCTATTTCGAGCCGCTCACCCTCGAGGACGTCCTGGAGATCGTGGAGCACGAGAGGCCCGAGGGCGTCGTCGTCCAGCTCGGCGGTCAGACGCCGCTCGGGCTGGCGCGCTCGCTCGCGGATCTCGGAGTCCCGATCATGGGGACGAGCGTGGACGCGATCGATGAGGCCGAGGACCGGCGCCGCTTCGAGGCGCTCTGCCGAAGGCTCGAGATTCGGACACCCGAAGCGGGCACGGCGACGAGCGTGGACGAGGCGCTCGGTGTGGCGGGTCGGATCGGCTACCCCGTGCTCGTCCGGCCGAGCTACGTGCTCGGAGGGCGGGCCATGGAGATCGTGTACGACGAGGCGATGCTGTGTGAGTATTTCGGCCGGGCCATTCTCGCCTCGCCGGGGCACCCGGTTCTGCTGGACCGCTTCCTGGAGGACGCGTTCGAGGCCGACGTGGACGCCGTGTCGGACGGGGAGAGGGTGCTGATCGGCGGAGTCATGCAACACATCGAGGACGCCGGCATCCACTCGGGCGACTCGGCGTGCGTGGTCCCGCCCTACCTGCTGCGCGATGAGGACATCGAGGAGATGCGAAGCCAGACCCGGAAGCTGGCCGAAGCTATCGGCGTGCGAGGCCTGATCAACGTCCAGTTCGCCGTTCACGAGGGCGATGTGTACGTGCTTGAGGTAAACCCGCGTGCGAGCCGCACGGTGCCGTTCATCAGCAAGGCGATCGGCATCCCGCTCGCCCGGGTGGCAGCGCGGGTGCTGGCCGGCCGCAGCCTGGACGCTCTGGACATCCCGGAGCAACCGCTTCTCCTGGACGTGGCAGTAAAGGAGGCCGTCCTACCGTTCGACAAGTTCCCCGAGGCGGATCCACAGCTGGGACCCGAGATGCGCTCGACCGGCGAGGTCATGGGGCTGGCCGACAGCCTCGGGCTCGCGTTCGCCAAGGCACAACGCTCCGCTGGCTCCTCGCTGCCGCTGGAGGGAACCGTAGGAATCACCGTGCACGACCGCGACAAACCGAGCGTCACTCCGATCGCCCGGCGCTTCCACGAGCTGGGCTTCGAGATCCGGGCGACGGAGGGCACGGCAAGACACCTTCGCGCACGAGGGGTCCCTTGCGAGACGGCGCTCAAGATCCACGAGGGACGGCCGAACCTGCTCGATCTCCTGCTCTCCGGCGAGCTGCAGCTCCTCATCAACACGCCGCTCGGAAAGCACGCGCAGTACGACGACTACGAGATCCGTCGCGCGGCAGTGGCCCGCGGGATTCCGTACACCACGACCCTGTCGGCCGCGTCGGCGGCCGCAGACGCCATCATCGCCCTGAGGAGCCGCAAGCTGACCGTGTGCAGCCTGCAGGAGCGCGAGCGAGTGCGGCTGGCCGCCATCGAAGCCGGACCCGGGATGCCGGTGCGCGCCGAGTCACGGGCCTGAGAGGAGGAGAAACCAGATGCTTGACGAAACCACCTTCAACCTCGAGATCCGGAAGTTCCTCAAGACGTTCGGCGTGAACGCGCAGCGCGAGATCGAGCAGGCCGTCCGGTCGAAGATTCGCGCGGGCGGCCTGACCGGCGAGGAGTCTCTGGTAGCGAGGGTCGTCCTCGAACTGGAGGGCGCAGACCTCTCCTACGAGCAGAAGGGGACCATCGCGCTTTCCTGAGGAGAGTCCCCTCAGGCCGTCCGCTCACGTCTCGCAAGCCGACCTACGCCATGGGGACGTGCGGCAGGATCCTCCCATCGGTGCGCTCGAAGATCTCGTCCAGTGAGCGGCCGGTGATGGTGAGGCCATGGTTCTTCAGCCCCACCACGGTCCGCGAAGGGTCCTCGGCCCGGTGAACCACCTCGGCCACCGCCCGCGCCAGTTCGTAGGTGCCGCATGGGTAGTTGAAGGCGGTGCACGGGACGCCCTCCATCCACCCGTGCACGTGCAGGATGGCTCCGACGCTCGGATGCTCCCGGTAGATCATCCAGTGCTCGATCGCGTCGACGGAAACCCGGCGTGGCTCGATCTCCGGCGGCACGCTCAGGAGCATGGCCCCGCGGGCAGCGTCGTAGCCGGTGACGAGCAGCATGTCCCGGCCAACCTCCCACAGATGGGACTTGTCGACGCCGCTGGCGCTCATCCAGAAGCTCCCGGCGTCGCGCCGGGCACTCAGGTTTCCGTAGCTCAGTCCCCCGATCCCGAACAGGTGTCTCAGGTGTCTGAGGACGTCCGGCGGGAGAACCTGGGCCAGTGGGAAGGGAACCGGCAGAAGGTCGAGCGCCTGCAACCGCTCCCCGGCCCGGCGGATCGACGCCGTCTCCCCATCTCCCTCCCAAAGCTCCCGGGGCAGGTTCGGAGTGAAGACGTTGTCGACGACGAGGGTGGAGGAGGCGAGCGGCGAGAGCCGCTCGTAGACCCGGTCGAAGAACGCGCTCCCGTTGCCGTCGCGGCCCTGAGGCCGGATCACGTAGTGCCCCTGCTCGGGCGTAAGGAAGTGGGTTTCCCCGTCGAGCCCATCGCCGACCAGCGCGACGAGCAGGTTGGAGAGAGATCTTACGAGAAGCGGGTAGCCGCACTCCAGCGGTGAATCGAAGGCACCCTCGATCCGAGTTACCCCGGTGACGAAGACGGCTTGCCCGTTTCGGCGAAACCACCGCGGCGCGCGTTCCGGGAAGAAGTTGACTACCAGCGCCGCCGTCTCGGTGTTCTCCGTGAAGGAGTGGCCGTGCTCTTCGAGCGTGCGTCGGAGGCCGTCCGCAAACGACTCGAACGCCGGATGGTCCGCCAGCCCGTGGAAGGAGTATCTCATCGATCGTCCGGTCTTACAGACACCTACGGCGGCCGTTGCTTAGAAACATAGGTGGCCGGCCGGGCGCTCGCCACCGACGCCCGTCGAGGCTTTCTCTTGCCGCCGCGCGGCATGTCCTCCAGCTTCCGGGCCATGGACTCGCGAAGCCTCTTTCTGTTTGTTCACCTGATCGGCGTGGTCCTCTGGCTCGGCGTCTCGTTCACGCTCTCGTTCGTGACGGGAAGGGCGGCCAAAGACCCGGATCCGTCGGTGGCCGCCTTCGCGTACCGCACGGCTTTCCGGCTGATGAAGACGCTGGGGGTCGCCGGGATCGTGCTCACCCTCGGCGGAGGCGTGGGCCTCATCCTCGTGACCGGTTTCGGCTTCTTCCGCCCTTTCCCCGACCACTGGCTGTTCCAGATGCAGCTGCTGGGGTTTGCCGCGGCCGCCGTCGCCTTGTTCTATCAGATTCCCAACGCCGAGCGGCTCGCACGGGCCGCCGAAGCGTGGGCGCGGGCGGGCGAACAGCCCGAGACCTTCCGCAAGTTCCGCAAGCGTAGCGCGCTGGCCAGCTCGCTCATCGGTTTCATTCTCATCGTGCTGATCGGCCTGGGAGCCTTCCGCGTCCCGTAGCGAAGCCCACGGTCCAGCCCTGAGGAGTCGCGTGCGTCCCGTAGCGAAGCCGCGCTGTGAGGTACCCCGTAACGACAGAGGAGTGAGGAGATGGACGACCTACTACCTACGGCACGTCACCTTTCCCTGGCCCTGCTGCTGCTGCTCGCCGTGCCGGTCTCGGTGCGGGCGCAGGAAGGCGACGAGCTACCCCCGATCATCCCGATCCAGCATTTCTTCGACAATCCAGAGATCGCGGGGGCACAGATCTCCCCGAACGGGCAGTTCGTCTCCTTCCTGAAGCCGTACAAGGATAAGCTGAACGTCTACGTGCGGGAGATAGGCTCGTCGGAGGAGCGGCGGATGACGACGGACACGATCCGGCCGGTTCGCGGCTACTTTTGGTCCGCCGACGGAAGCATGCTGCTCTACGTCCAGGACAAGGGCGGCAACGAGAACTACCACGTGCATTCGGTGCCAATCGAGGGGAGCGGCACTCCGGAGGCTCGGAACCTCACCCCGTACGAGGGCGTCCGAGCTTTGATCTTCGACGTGCCGGTCGAGAGGCCCGGTGAGATCCTCATCGGGCTGAACAAGCGGGACCCGAGCCTGTTCGACGCCTACTGGCTCGACGTGGACACGGGCGAGACGCGGCTGGTCGCCGAGAATCCAGGCAACTTCGGCGGATACCTCATCGACCACGACCAGAGGGTGCGCGTGGCTATCGCGCAGAACGCCCAGGGCGGCACCGACATCCATACGCGCGATTCCGACGAGGGAGAGTGGCGGATGGTGGCCAGCTACCCGGTCGATGAGACGGTGCGGCCGTTCCGTTTCCACAAGGACAACGAGCGGATCTACATGGCCAGCAAGCAGGC
>DAOVWI010000081.1 GCA_030636765.1 Gemmatimonadales bacterium | reverse complement strand
CCGCCGGAAGTGATCCGGAGAGCTTCACGCACCGCTTCCGAACGGAGTGGGGTTGTCCCGCTCACGCGCCCCCACCCCCTTCGTGCGGCGCGCGGCCAACCCTCTCGCCTCCCAGAATCTCGGCAACGATCCCGGGCTCGTCGAACGGCAGCGCCCGATTGCCGATGATCTGATACGTCTCGTGCCCCTTGCCGGCCAGGAGGACGACGTCGCCCGGCCTCGCGTGCTCCAGCGCCCGGGCGATCGCCTCGCGTCGGTCGATGACCACCTCGTAGCTCGAGGGGCTCATCCGGGCGACGGTCTCCTCGGCGATGAGACGCGGGTCCTCCGAGCGAGGGTTGTCGGACGTGACGATCACCCGATCCGCGCCGGATTCCGCGACCTCGCCCATCATCGGCCGCTTGCCACGATCGCGGTCTCCGCCGCACCCGAAGACGAGGATGAGCCGGCCGCGAGCAAGCGGGCGCAGCGCGGCAAGAGCGAGGGTGAGGGCGAGGGGAGTGTGAGCGTAGTCGCGCACCACGAGCGATGGCTCGGTGCTCAGGATCTCGAACCGCCCGGGCACCTGAGGGACGCTCGAGAGCCGGTCGGCCGTCTGCCCGACCGTCATCCCGATGTGCAGCGCCACCGCGGCAGCCGAGAGCGCGTTGTCCACGTTGAACCGACCGAGCAGGGGAAGCTCGACGTCGGCCTCGCCGAAGCGGCCGGCGAGCCGGAAGTAGGTGCCCGATGGCCGCTCCTCCACACCTTCCGCGCGCACGTCGGCTTCGGCGCCAAAACCCGTGGTGAGGGCCGCCCCGTTTGGGGCCCTGAGCTCGTCCCAGGCCGGCTCATCCGCGTTGACCACCAGCACTCCGTCCGGCCACAGCAGGTCGGTCAACCGGAGCTTCGCCTGCAGATAACTCGACATCTCATGGTGGTAGTCCAGGTGCTCGCGGCTGAAGCTCGTGAACACGGCGTAGTCGAACCGGATCCCGTCCACGCGACGCTGATCGAGGGCGTGCGAGGAAACCTCCATCGCCACGAGGCGCACTCCCTCGTCGCTCAGCGTCCGCAGCGTGGAGGCCAACCCCAGAGCGTCGGGCGTCGTGAGGGCTCCCGGCAGAATCCGGCCTTCCGAGCCGACGATCCCCAGCGTCCCGACGGCCGCTGCAGGCTCGATGCCCGAGAGAAGGTGGCGTGCGAGCCAGGCGGTCGTCGTCTTGCCGTTCGTGCCCGTGATGCCGACGAGGCGCAGGTGAGCCGCGGGATCGCCGGACCAGAGCATCGCCAGGTGGGCAAGCGCTTCGCGGGTGTCGGGGACGATGAGCTGCGGGAGGGCAATCTTCTCGACGGCGCGCTGCACTAGTGCGGCGGCCGCTCCCGCGCGGCTTGCCTCTCCGAGGTAGGCGTGGCCGTCCACTCTGGAACCCACTATGGCGCAGAAGAGATCGCCAGGTCCCACGGCGCGAGAGTCGGCGGTAAGCGATCGCAGGGCGTTCGGCGGCCCTCCGCGCCAGCGGACCGGCACGCGCTGGAGCCGCAGTCGCTCCACAACCGCCTCGGACGTGATCACCTTTGCTTTCCCTTCCCACCGACCGGTCGGCAGCCGCCCTTGCCCGGCAAGGGTGGGCCGGCGTGCGAGCAAGCCAGATTGATCGCCGCTCACCGTCAACGCAGCAGTACGACCGAACCCATTGTTACTCTCGAGCCGGGCACGGGCGACTGGGATGCCACGCGACCGCGAGCCTCGAGATGTGCCCGAAGACCAAGCGCATGGAGGCGCGCTGCCGCCGATCGGATGCTCAGACCGCGGAGGTCCGGCAGCCACCGGCTGGCCTTCGGGTGCTCGGCCGCCTCCCACCGGGCCGAGCCGTCATGAACCGCGAAGACAACGCCGGCCGACGGGGCCGCGCGTCTGGAACCGAGCCCATCGACTCCCCAGTCGAACCGAAACGACGCTGGAAGAGTCGTCCCCCTCGAGATAGTCACCCCGCGTGTCGCGAGCGCCGCCTGCAGCGCGCTCCGACTGATCGGTGCGGCCACGGCACCGCCATAGTAGGCGCCCTGAGGGTCCTCCAGCTTCGCGAGGATGACGAGACTGGGATCTTCAGCAGGGCTGTACGCGATGAACGACGCTCCATACCTGTTTTGATACCCCCCGTCCCGGCTCAAGAGGCGGGCCGTTCCCGATTTCCCCGCGACCGTGATCGTGCTCATG
Organism: Gemmatimonadales bacterium; assembly: GCA_030636765.1. GTDB lineage: Bacteria > Gemmatimonadota > Gemmatimonadetes > Palauibacterales > Palauibacteraceae. The sequence goes on along the minus strand of DAOVWI010000081.1, from coordinate 6,809 downwards.
GCCGCTCGCTTGCCGGTACCGCCCTCCACGACGAACGTGAGGACCTGCGTGACCTTGTCGGTCACGCTTGTGTCCAGCACCCTGCGTATCGTTTGAGGGGAGCGGTACTGAGCACGCTTTCCGGTCGGGCTTCGCACCTCCTTGACGAGCCTCGGACGGAGCAGGCGTCCGCCGTTGGCAAGAGCGGCATACGCCATCACGAGCTGCAGCGAGGTGACCGATATCTCGTAGCCCATCGCCAGAGACGCCTGGCTGAGCGCCGACCAGTGCTGCGGCCGGCGCAGGACGCCGCCGGACTCGGCCGGGTACTCGATCCCGGTCGGGAGCCCGAAGCCGAAATCGCGGAGGTATCGATAGTGCACATCGGGAGTCAGGCGCTTGGCCAGGAGCACGGCTCCGACGTTGCTCGAGTAACGGACCACCTCCGCCACCGTGAGGACATCGTAGGGGTGGACGTCCCGGATGACGCGCCGGCCGTCCTTGTAGACGCCGTGATGCACGTCGATCGAGTCATCCAGCGAGACGAGACCCTCGGTGAGGAGCGCGGAGAGAAGAAACGGCTTGAGGGTCGAGCCGGGCTCGAAGGGATCCGTGAAGGCCGGGACCTTGAGAGATCCATCCAGGCGGCGGCTCGCCACGGCGAGCAGGTCTCCCGTCTTGGGATCCACCATGAGGAGATCCCCGCCGGAGGCCCCCGAGGATTCGATCGCCTGGTCAAGCGCGTCCTCCGCGATCGCCTGAAGATCCGCATCGATCGTGAGCACCACGTCGTGGCCGCGCTTCGGCGGTGAGACGGCGGCCCCGGGAAGCCGGTGGTAGTCTCCCTTGCCATCCCGCTGAGTCAGAGCACGGCCCGGTTCGCCCCGAAGGAGCGAATCGAGAGTCAGCTCGAGGCCCGACCGGCCGCGGCCGTCCACCCTTATGCTCCCCAGCAGGTTGTGAGCGACGTCCTCGGGATAGATGCGGCCTGCGAGCGACTCGAAGTGGAGCCCGCGGCGAACCGCATCCTTGAGACGAGCCTGGTCCTCGGCGGACACCCGTCGCGGCAGAACGGCCCAGCCACCGTCGGCGGCCGCCAGCTTCGCCTCTTCGCTGCGTGAAAGGCCCAGGATACGCCCGATGGCGGCGATCGAGCGGTCGGGATCGGTCATCTCGCGAACGGCCACGTAGCCGCGGAATCGCCGCGCCGCGATCACGAGCGAGCGACCATTCCGATCCAGAATCGCCCCCCGCTCCGCGGGCAGGTCGACGTGGGTCGCGTATTGGGCTCGGGCCCGTTCGAGCCACAGGTCCCGCTCGATCACCTGGAGCTGGACCGCGCGTCCGAGGAAGACGCATCCGAGCAAGATCCACATGGCGGCCAGCGCCCGGGTACGCAGCCGGTGTGTGCGTGAGCGCTTCGAGCGGGCTCGTTCCTGCTTCGAGTTTGAGCGGTCTTTCATCGAGTCTGAGCGACCTTTCATCGAGTCTGAGCGACCTCTCCGTCGGGTGGGCGTACGTCCCCGATAAACACGATCTCCTCGTCAGTAGCCGGCCTGAGGCCGAGATCGGCGACCGCTTCCAGAAGCCGGCTTCTCGACGACAGCGAATCGACCCTGCGCATGGCGGCGGCGAGCCGGGCCCGGTAGACGACCTCTACCGACTCGAGCGAGTCGATGGCTCGAGCGACCTTCCTCGCTTCGGTCGTCCGGCGGACCGTCCAACCCATCGACGCGACGAGCACGAGCACCGCAATCGTGATCCCCAGAAACCGGCGGCTGCTCCTGGTCCAGAACGGGCGCCGGCCGCTCACGCCGTCACGCCGTAGCCAACGGTCGGCCGCTCACGCCGTCACGAGCGGTCGCTTCGCTCCCAGGCTCTCAGCTTCGCACTCCGCGCCCGCGGGTTCCCGGCTATCTCCGCTTCGGAGGCCGTCACCGGGCGGGGCGTGAGGACCCTGCCCAGCGGTCTCCCGCGACACCGACACACGGGCAGTTTCGGTGGGCACACGCAGCTCCGGCTCCAATCGCGAAACGCTCTCTTGACGATTCTGTCTTCCAGCGAGTGGTAGGCGATGACCACCAATCGGCCCTGCTCCGCCAGGAGATCACGGATCCGGGGGAGAGCGCTGCTCAGAGCCTCGAGCTCGCTATTTGTCTGGATTCGAACGGCTTGAAAAAGTCGCGCCTTGTCGCGTGGTGAGACACTCGGACCGAGTACCGTTCGGATGGCGGCGACGAGGTCGTCGCTGCTCACGAACGGTCGCTTCTCCCGTCGTCGCACCACCTCTCGCGCGAGGGCCCGCCAACGCCGCTCCTCCCCGAACTCCCGAAAAACGCGACCCAGCTCCTTGATCGGAGCCCGGTTCAAGAAGTCGGCTGCGGGCCCCCTTCCGCCCGTTGTCCCGCCCATCCGCATAACTAACGGTGTGCCCGGACGAAAGGAGAACCCACGCGCCGTCGTGTTGAGCTGGTGTGAGGAAACCCCCAGGTCGAGGAGCGCCCCCGACAGCTCATGTATATCCAGAGTTTCGAGGATCTCCGGCGCGTCCCGGAAGTCGGCCTGCTTCAGCCGCGCGCGCCGTCCGTATCCCGCGAGCCTCTCTCGTGCCGCGTCGATCGCGTCGGGATCCAGGTCGAGGCAGACCACCTCGGCGGCCTCACCCCCTCGCTCGAGGATCTCCACTGCGTGTCCTCCGCCCCCCGCGGTGCCGTCGAGAAACGTCCCGCCGCGCTCGGGACGGAGGTGCTCGAGCACCTCCCCGACCATGACCGGCTCGTGCTCGTAGCCCACGCACTCCTCTCGGGGCGGTCCAGGCGAGCCCGAGCGTTCCTCAGGCGAAGATCGATTCGATGAACGGATCGAACTTCGGGTCGGGAACCTCCGTTCGGCTTCGGAACCGCTCCGGATCCCAGATCTCGATCTTGTTGAGGGCCCCGACGATCAGGACCTCGTGCCCCAATCCCGCCCGCTCCCGCATGCGATCCGGGATGAGGATCCTTCCCTGTTTGTCGGTCAACACCTCGAGCGCGCTTGCCGTGAGACCGAGGATGCTCGCTCTGGCCTCGGGCTGGCGTCGTATGAGCTCTCGGAGCTCCGCCTCGACCGGCCGCCAGCTCGCGTGGGGATAGAGCGAGAGGGCGTCCTCGTGGATCTGAATGAGGACGAACGATTCCGACTCGCTGCCGCGCCGGAACGGAGCCGGGAGAGCGAAGCGACCCTTGGCGTCTACCTGATGATGAAAACTGCCCAGATAGCCGCTCACACGGCTTCCCTTCGACCACGGGTCAGGTTCCCCACTCTCCCCCACTTTTCCCCACCGGACTCCATTCTACCCCAACCCGGGGGCGTACGTCAACCCCCCGCGGCCGCAAGGGCGGGATTGGGGCGAAACCCGCCGCGGATGCGGCGTGACGCGGCTCGTGGGAAGGGTGGGCTACAAGACGAAGGGGCCCGGCACTCCGAAGAGCGCCGGGCCCCGGAGGGCGGGAACGGCGGGAGAGCCTAGCAGATCGCTGAAAAACCCTGGCGGGTCAGCGACCTGGCGCTAGAGGACTATCCCTTACACGCCTTCTTCACGATCTGCTCCTGACGGAAGAGATACGTGTCGGTCGCATCCAGGATCTGCGCCTGATTGGCCTGCTGGACGTTGCCGGCCTGCCGGATATAGCCGGACACGCGCTGAAATCGCTCCAGAGCACTGCGGGCCGGACCGCAGTCCTCGTTCGGGTTGGACTCGTCCAGCGCGACCGCCTGTTGATAGATGCCGTACCCGATGAAGAAGTTGAGCTGATTCCGGGTGCCCGCCGTCTTGGCGAAATCGAGGCCGGCCCGGAACATGCCGATCGCCTTCCCGATCTGGCCCTTCTTGAAATAGTCGTTATAGCCACGGGCCAGGAGCTGGCTGGAGATGACATCGGCGTCGCTCCCCAGCTCCACCGCCTTCCGGAAATCGGTCAGGGCCTCATCGGTGTTGCCCGCCTGAAGGTTGAAGATACCCATCTTCAGGTACCCGTTCGGGTACGTCGGGTCGATCTCCAGAGCCCATTCCAGCTCACGGACGGCGTCGCCGGGCCGATCCATGTGTCCGAGCATGTCGGCCCGCAGCGCCCAGAAGCTGGCGCGATCCGCATCCGTCACCTCGGCGATGTGGATCTCGCGGCCGGCGGCGGTCGTGACCGAGCCGATGCCGGTTCCGCCGGCCGTACCCTCGCGAAACGCCAGCATCCGCTCCGAGAGCTCGTAGGCACTCTGGTCATCGCCCATCGCCATGTTCGCTTTCAGCGCGTTCAGCAGGATCGCCGCCTCGATCGGCTTGTCTTCGAGATTGACGTACCGGCGGTACGCGTCCAGCGCGACGTGGGCGGCGGCGCTGTCCTGCACCGTACCACCGTTGCCATTCCCTCCGTTGCCACCACTGGTCGCCTTGGCGAGAGCCACGTTCCCGAGATACTGCCAGAGGGCCGCGTTGGTGGAATCGCGAGCGATCCCGCCCTGAATGATCTCGATGGCCGCGTCGTAACCGCCAGCCTGCGCCAGGTTGAAGGCCACGTTGAGCCGAACGTCCGCGTCGTCCGGGTTGAAGTCGAGGTACTGACGATAGAGCTCGGTGGCCCGCTCCGCGTTGCCCAGCTGCGCGTAGCTGAAGGCCAGCGACTGGATCGCCTCTTCCCTCGCGGGATCCGCTTCGAGCACTCTCTCCAGATCCGGCACGGCCTCCTCGAAGCGCTCGAGCCCCATGAGTGTGCGGCCGTGGTAGTAGAGCGCCTGTATCGCGTCGGGCTTCATCTCCAAAGCCTGGTCGCAGTTCCTCAACGCATCATCGAACTGATTGGCGGCCAGATACTCCTGACAGAACTGGACCGCCTTGAGGTAGGCGACCTGGGCGTCGAACGCCTCGAGGATCCGGCGCGACGCCTCCTTCGCCTCCGAACCCCCATCGCCGCCAACCGTGAACTCCGGTATCGGAAGCTCCTCGCCGGACTTCGACTGGATGAACGTCGCTGTCACTCGCACCCCGGCGCCGGCGGGGGCGGCGCTACCGACCATGACGAGGTCGGCGTTCAGCTGACCCGCGAGCTGCCTCCACTGGATCGGCGTGAGGACCTGATCTTCGAGCCCGAACCTCTTCAGGGCACTCTTGATCTCGTCCTTGTCCATGGGATCGATCGCGTCGAAGTCTTCGAGACCCTTCCCGACTTCCTCGGCCACCCTCGAGCCGAACTTCTCGTCGACCCCCGTTCCCGTCGCCAGAGGCGCGACGAGTACTCGGGCCGCTGTTTGCGCCTGCACCTGGGCAGGCATCGCGAGCGCGAGCAGCGTCAGAATCGGCAAGCTCGTCAGAACTACGGCACGGAACGATTTCATGTTCATGGATGCTTCTTCCTGTGCTCCTTGACTCCGCCGATCCAGGGCTGAGACAACCCTTTCTCGATCACAACGCTCGACAACAACGGGCCGACGCCAGCCGGCCCGCCGAGCTCCTTCGATCGTGTCCGGACGCCGGTCGAGGCGCCTAGCGACTCTACACGCCACGCCGATTTTGGTTCGATCGAACCGGATCGGCCGTCGCGGTAGGGATTCGCTTGACCCGCCGAGGGCTGCAAAGCTTAATAACATATTTCGGATGATATCGGTTCGCTACGGCCGGTTGCCCTCGCGGCTGGCACGAGCTTATGCTCTGGACTGAGCGAAGCGATCGGCGACGGGCTCAGGTGTGCCCTCGTTGCGTCGGCACAACTGACGCGACGGGCTGGTGCCGAAGATCCGGTCATCGTGCGCGCGACAAACAGCGCTGTCCCGCCTGAGCCTAAGCCGTCTTTCGCTTTCTCTATTTCGTTGCCGGGCAGGTGGTGTCAGGCAAGCAGGATCGCGACAGCGGCCATCGCCGCGATCACGAGCAGTTCGGTCTTGTCAGGTCTCTTCATCGATCTATCCCAACCCTGTCACTGTCGAGCAGTTGTCGCGCGGCTCTCGGGGTGTCCGTTCCGCACGCATCCTGCCCGCTCCTTAGCAATACCCGTACCCGATCGCCCATGTACCCCCGCCATATTGCCCATGTGCCCCCGCGATATCGCTCGTGTGCCCCCGCGATGGATGGAGGGCCCCAACCGAGGCCGCCGGAGCCCTCCATCCATCGGACCGCCTTACCGCTTGGCTCAGTCACGGCGCGAGTCCCGGACCGGAGGCGACTGAAGCTTCGGCGGCGCGGGCAGTTCGCCCGGAGCCAGCGATTCGTCCAGCCGGAACGGCACGAGCGGCGGAGCGAGCACCCGGATAGCGGCGCGCCTCAGGCTTCTCACGCGCGAGAGCGCCTCGAACGGCTGCGGGTCCGCCGATGCGATCGCCGGTGGGGCGAGGCGAGGCGGTGCCTGGAGGACGATCGGCTGGAGCAGTATCTCGTCAAGATCCACGCTCGAGTGGCCGATCTCCGGCGCGCTCACGACGACTTCGCCCGGGCGGACCCAGGCGGCGGCACGGGCCGCATCATCGGCCTCGACGGAGGCCTCGAGGGAACCATCGAGCGAGCCTCCGAAGGCCGCCGTCCCCGTCCCGCCTGCGAGCACCAGGACCGTGGCGATCGCCGCGATCACCGCTACACACACGAGGCAAAGCTCCTCACGGCCCGTCGTCCCCGTCCTGCCGCTGTTGTTGGTCGAGGTTTTCATGGAACCACTCCTTCTTGATCGCGACCGCTCCATCGGTCGCCGCGGGATCTACGGTCGCGTTGATCACGACCCACGCGGCGTCTACGTTGGCAAGGTCGGGATAGCGCGTCACGCTGCCGTCCCAGCGCCGTCATGCCGCGGTGACGGCATGGTAAGTCGTTG
>DAOVWI010000111.1 GCA_030636765.1 Gemmatimonadales bacterium | reverse complement strand
GGAGGGAGACGGATTACGGGCTCCTCTACTTTCATCCCGTCACGGAGGCTGCCGGCGATCGCGAGGACCGCCGGGCACTCCTGGCACCGAGCGAGGGGGCGCGTGAGCTGACCGACACGCGCCTGCGGGAGCTCTTCGAGGCGGCGCGGCCGCTTACGGTTACCGAGAGGCGGTTCACGGCCGGCGACGGACGACAGTGGTTCGTGCAGAACCGGGGACCCGTGTGGGCGGAGCGCTCCGCCGCCGAGGGCCATACGGGTGTCGTTTTCACCAGCCTCGAGGGTGAGGTTCAGCGGTTGTCGTCACCCGGCGGGCATGTGGTCGAGATGTCGGACGATGAGCTCGGCGAGCTGCTGTGCGCGGCGCATGCCGGCGCAGACGAAGGCCTCCGGGAGGGGGAATGACCGACGCGCTTGGGGAGGCTCCGGTACGCGTTTTTGTCTACTTCGACTACATCTGCCCGTACTCCTATCTCGTCCGCCCCCTGATCGAGGCGATCGCCTCCGAACGTCCTCTCGAGGTCGTGTGGCGTCCGCTGGAGACCCGCCCGGAGCTACCGGCTGGCGGCGTGCCCAACGTCGGAGATGGGCCCGACGAGATCGCGCCGGAGGAGTGGGAGAGGCTGGGGGAACAGGGTCTCGCGGCGGGGGTCCCGCTGTATCGGCCAGCTCTGATTCCACGCACCCATCTGGCCCTCCAGGCATCGGAGTTCGCTCGCGACATCGGCTCCGAGGCGTTCCGTCGTCTCCACGAGGCTCTTTTCCGCGCGTACTTCGTGCACGACGTCGACATCGGGGCTCGGCAGAAGATCCTGGAGATCGCTGCCACGGAGGGACTCGCCCGGGAGGCGCTGGAGGCTGCGCTGGAGGACGGTCGGTATGCGGATGAACTGGCGGCCGCTGAGCGGGAAGCGGAGCGCTACGAGATCAAGCAGACGCCCACCGTGTTCTTCGGACGATACAAGGTGATCGGTGCGGCGCCGATCGATGTGCTGAGCGAAACCGCCCGCCGCGCCTCGGCCAGCGCTTTGTAGGTGCTAGGCTGAGTCGGCGGCGCCCAGCTGCGAGCGCGCCGTGCGCACGACGGTGGTGAGCGTGTTCCCGTCCTTCGGGTACGTGGCGATTCCGTAGCGACCGATCTCCGACCAGGCTCCGCGCTCGGCAAGAAGGCCGACGAGCCGCTGCGCGATGACCCGGGCGTTCTCGCCGGCCGTCTCCGGCAGGCCGACCGCCAACACGCGATCGCCGTACCGACCCACCAGGTCGAACTCTCTCAGACTGCTCAGGAGGATCCGTCCGGCTTGCGCGTCCGCCTCCTTCCCTAGATCGAGCAGAAGCAGTGAGAAGGAACGCTCGAACCGACGGCAGCGCTTGAGCTCCGCGGTGGACGCGACATCGAAGGTCTCGCGGGGAAAGACGCGGTCGAAGGGATGGCCGTCGTGTCCGCTCCCGTTCTCGGAGGCGACCGGTGACTCCTGGGACTCGCGCGTGACCGCAGTATCAGGAGCCGACACGCTTGCCGGCGGCTCTAGCACCGCCCCATGCATGGCGGTTGGTGGCGGCGCGGAGGCTACGCCATCGGGAGCCAGGGCCTCCTGGAGCGCGGCCTGCAACGCCTCGAGGAGACGGGTCGCCTCGTCCAAGCGGGACGGGAGGGAGACGTCGGCCACGATGTCCGTAGTCGGCTCGCCCTCCCGGGGCGCCCGCGGGTCCGCCGCGTACACGGACGGAACGCCCGGGGCCTCGGCGGCCCGCCGATCCACGCCCGCATGGCTTGCCTCGGCCGCGTCCACGCCGGACTCCGGCAGCACGTCGCCTTCCGCTCTCTTCGTCTCCGTGCCAAGCAGCAACTCGAAGGAGCGTAACTGGGCAAGACCGGCCTCGAGGATCGCTCCGAGTGCGGCGAGACGCTCCGGGTCGCGGTCCATCTGGAAGCGATGCCATTCGGAGACGAGCCGCTGCAAGACAGTATCGAAGAGCCCACCTGGCTCGCCGAACTTTTGGGCAATCGCCGGAGCGACGTCGTGAGACATGGTTCTTCGGTCCTCCTGCGGACTCCTGCCGACGGTCCGTCAAACGCAGCTCGAACCGGGATTCGCAACCTACCTCCGAGTGGTGGAGCCTCGAAAGGTGCGGTGGCGATCGAAGGGGCGTCTGCTTGACGGTCCGAGGCGCGCCGGTAGGTTGCGCGACTAGTGGGAGTGAGGGTCCATGTAAGACGACCGGGAGGCGCCTCAGGTGCTGCGAGCTACTTTTCTGGGTACGGCCTCGGCGCGACCGACCGTGCGGCGAAACGTTTCGGCGATAGCTGTCCAAAGGGAGGCGGACCTGTTTCTCTTCGACTGCGGCGAGGGCACGCAGCGACAAATGATGCGCTTCGGCGTCGGGTTCGCCGTCCGGGCCATCTTCGTCACCCACATGCACGCCGATCACTATCTGGGTATCACCGGCCTCCTGCGCACCATGACCCTACAGGATAGGCAGGAGCCACTGGCCATCTGGGGACCGCCCGGCAGCGGCACGACGCTCGGCACCCTCGTCGAGCTTGGAGGGGACCGCGTGGGCTTTCCGGTTCACATCGGTGAGCTCGGACCCGGTGAGGGGGAACGGTTCGACGGGTACACGATACGCGCCTTTCAGACTCGGCACACATCGACCTCGCTCGGGTTTTGCCTCGATGAGGATGAGCGGCTCGGACGTTTCGACGTGCAGAGAGCGAGAGAGCTTGGTGTGCCGGAGGGTCCCTCCTTCGGTCTCCTTCATCGGGGCGAGCCGGTGGAGCTGCCTGGCGGCCGGATCGTGCAGCCGGAGGAGGTTGTGGGGTCGCCGAGGCCCGGTCGCAAGCTCGTGTACACCGGAGACACGGGTCCTGCGCGGAGTGTGGTGGAAGCTGCGAGGGGAGCCGATCTGTTGATCCACGAGGCCACGTTCGGCGACGAGGAGAAAGAGCGAGCGCGTAAGACCGGTCATGCCACAGCGGAGGAGGCGGCTCAGGCCGCCGAGCGGGCAGGCGCACTGGAGCTCGTGCTGACGCATCTCAGCGCCAGGTACTCAGAGACTCCCGAGCGCCTCCAGGAACAGGCCCGCGCCGTGTTCCGCCGGTGCCGCGTGGCCCACGACGGCCTCGTCGTCCAGGTCCCTCTGCGGGCGGAGAGCCTTCCAGGGAAGGCGCTCGGAGGAGAGTGACGGTCCGCATCGATCCACCAGGCGACAAGTCCATCTCGCACAGGCTCCTGCTGCTCGGTGGGCTGGCTGCGGGCACGTCGCGGTTCCGTCGCCTTCTGGATGCGGAGGATGTACGGATGACGGCTGCGGCAATGCGGCAGATGGGCGCGTCGATCCCGGAGGACTGGACGGGCGAGGTGACCATCGATGGGCCGGTCCGGTGGCGGGCGCCGCCGGCTCCGATCGAGTGCGGCAACAGCGGTACTACGGCGCGCCTCCTGCTGGGGACCCTCGCCGGACTCGGGCTTCCGGCGGTGCTTCAGGGCGACCCATCGCTCACCCGCCGGCCCATGGATCGGGTCGTCTATCCGCTGCAGGCCATGGGTGCCAAAATCCGATACTTGGAGTGCCACGGAAGGCTTCCCGTGGAGCTCGAGGAGCGCCGCTCCGGCTCCCTCCGATCGCTCAAACTCCGGCCGCGCGTCGCGAGCGCGCAGGTCAAGTCGTGCTTGATGCTCGCGGCGTTGACGGCGGGGGTCGGGCTGGATGTCCTGGAGCCCGGTCGGTCGCGCGACCACACCGAGCGGCTCCTTCACGCCATGGGAGCTCCGATTGGGTTTCGGGAAGGACCGGTCGCCGATCCATGGATCCACGTGGAGGCTGGCGGAGTCGCGGGTGAGCTGGCGCCGCTCGACATGACCGTGCCGGGCGACTTCTCTTCGGCCGCTTTCCTGCTCGCGGCAGGGTGGCTGGGGACCGGACCGGTGGAACTGCGCGGGGTCGGATTGAATCCGACCCGTACGGGTCTGCTGGATGTGGCGCGGTCGATGGGTGCCCGGTACGAGGTAGAGACGTCTGGATCGGAGGCCGAGGAGCCGGTGGGCCAGGTTGCCGCCTGGCCCACCCGGTTGAAGAGCTTCGATGTGGATGCGGGGTTACTGCCGGGCTTGATCGATGAGGTACCGGTGCTCGCGGTGCTTGCCGCCAGGGCCGAAGGAGTCTCGAGACTGCGTGGCGCGGGGGAGCTCCGTGTAAAGGAAAGCGACCGGCTCTCGATCTTGGCCGCGAACCTCAGGCAGCTTGGAGTGACGTGCCGGGAGCAGGACGACGGGCTTGATATCGAGGGCACCGATCAGCCGCTTCGGGGCACCGTTCGAACGGCAGGGGACCACCGAATCACGATGGCGTTCGGCGTGCTCGGCAGCGTCCCGGGGTGCGACGTCTCGGTCGACGATCCGGACAGTGTGGCGGTTTCCTACCCCGACTTCTGGCGGGATCTTTCCAGGTTGTCTGGCACGGAGGCGTCATGAGGAAGCACGTTATCGCCATCGACGGCCCGGCGGCCTCGGGCAAGAGCACGACCGCCCGGCAAGTCGCACAGCGGCTCGGCTTCGTCCATATGAACTCGGGCCTTTTCTACCGGGCGATCACGTGGGCCTCGCTCCGTGACGGCTGGTCCGACGATATCGAGCGACTGCGAGAGGGAGTGGCGCGACTCAGCATCCTACCCATCGTGGAGGCCGGCGTGCTGGACGTGCAGGTGCGAGGCGTTCGTCCCGGGATCGCCCTGCAGGGCCGTGACGTGTCTACCCGAGTCTCTGCGGTTTCGGCGACCGACTTTGTCCGGAAGCGCGTCCTGCAGCTTCTCCGAGCCACCGCGAAGGAGGCCGACGTCGTGTGCGACGGCCGTGATATCGGTTCCGTGGTGTTTCCGGATGCCCACCTCAAAGTGTTTCTCGTGGCCGACGTCCGGGAGCGAGCCAGGCGACGACTTCTGGATTATCAAGTCGAGCCCTCCGTCGAGGCGATCGAAGAGGAGGCCGAACGGCTTCGCGCGCGCGACGACGCGGACAGCACTCGCGCCTTGGCGCCCCTCGTCAAGGCCGCAGGCGCCGTCGAGATCGACACCACGCGGCTGGCGCCGGAGGCCGTCATCCACCGCATCCTCGAGCTCGCGGGGGAGCGCGGTATGCGCGCGCCGGAAGGTTGACGCAACCCCACGGTTCACCTATCCTAAATGTCTTGCGTTCGCTCGATTTTGTCTGAAACGTGACACGAAACCTCAACCCAAAAAGCGGCCTCCACGCAGCGGCTGGGTTACGGGCGCACGGCTCGGAACCAGCCGATTGCTTTTTTACCGCCGGACGGCGGGCCGCGGAAGAGACGGAACCACCTTCATGAATGAAGAACGACCCGACCAGAACCTCATTCCGGTTGCCGACGCGGAGCCGGATGTTGCCGACGCGGAGCCGGATGTTGCCGACGCGGAGCCGGAGCACGACTCGTTGACGATCGACATCGACCGTACCGCGTTTGGGGACGAACGGCTGTCGCCCCTTCTCGAGGATGGCGAGTACTCCCCGGAGGAGTACGAGGAGATGCTCGCCATGTACGAGGAGACCATGAGCGAGATCGCCGAGGGCGAGATCGTGCAGGCCACCGTGGTTCGGGTGACCGAGGGTGCGGCGATTCTCGATGTTGGCTTCAAGTCCGAAGGCTCGGTGCCACTGGATGAGTTTCGGGATCCCGAGGCCTTGCAGCCGGGCGAGAAGGTCGAGGTCTTTCTCGAGAGCCTGGAGGATCAGGAGGGAGTGGTCGTCCTCTCCAAGAAGAAGGCCGACTTCCTGCGCGTCTGGGAGAAGATCAAGGAATCGTTCGATAATAACGAAGCGGTTCCGGGCGTCATCAAGCGCAAGATCAAGGGAGGCGCGACCGTCGACCTGATGGGAGTCGACGCGTTCCTGCCTGGATCTCAGATCGCCCTTCGGCGTGTGCACAACGTCGATGAGCTGGTGGGCAACGAGTACGAGTTCAAGATCCTCAAGCTGAACAAGCGTCGCAGAAACATCGTTGTCAGCCGGCGCGTGATTCTCGAGGAAGAGCGCGCGGGGAAGCGGGATGATCTGAAGCGCGAGCTTGAGGTCGGCCAGCTGCGCACGGGCGTCGTGAAGAACATCACCGACTTCGGCGCCTTCATCGATCTCGGGGGGATGGACGGGCTTCTCCACATCACGGACATGTCTTGGGGCAGAGTCGGCCATCCCTCGGAAGTTTGCGACATCGGGCAGGATATCGAGATCAAGATCCTGGACATCGATTGGGATCGAGAGCGAATCTCCCTCGGCCTGAAGCAGCTTCAGCCGTATCCGTGGAAGAACGTTGCCGAGAAGTTCCCGATCGGCAGTCGGGTCAAGGGCAGGGTGGTTTCGATAACCAACTATGGGGCTTTCGTGGAGCTCGAGAAGGGTGTCGAGGGCCTGGTTCATATCTCGGAGATGAGCTGGACGCGCAACGTCCGGCACCCCTCACAGCTCGTTTCCATCGGGGATGAGATCGAGTGCGTCGTGCTGCGGGTCGACGAGGAGGAACAGAAGATCTCGTTGGGCATGAAGCAGACCGAGGAAGATCCGTGGCTCCAGCTGCCGAGTAAGTACCCGCCGGGGACCAGGATCAAGGGCGTCGTCCGCAACCTGACTTCCTTCGGTGCGTTCGTGGAGGTGGAGCCGGGCATCGATGGCCTCGTTCACATCTCGGACATGAGCTGGACCCGTCGCGTACAGCACCCGTCGGAGGTGATGCGGAAGGGCGAAGAGGTGGAGGTGATGGTTCTCTCCATCGATGCCGAGCAGAAGCGGATCTCGCTCGGCCTCAAGCAGACGGAAGAGGATCCCTGGTATGAGCTTGCCCAGCGCTTCGAACCCGGGACCGAGGTGTCCGGTCAGGTTGCCCGGTTCGTCGATAAGGGTGTCGTCGTGGATCTGGGTGATGACGTCGAGGGCTTCGTGCCGGCCAGCCAGCTCGGCCTGGAGGAGCCGGTCGAGGATCCCTCCGGGACGTTTGTGGAGGGAGAACGACTCGAGTTGAAGGTCCTCGAGTCGGATCCGGTAAACCGCCGCATCGTTCTCTCGGTCGAGGACGCGCCGGAAAGGGAGGCGAGAGCGGCCGAAGCCGCGGCTGCAGCGGAAGCAGCTGCAGCGGAAGCTGAGGCGGAGGTGGAGGAAGAGGTCGCTGAGGCGGAGGTGGAGGAAGAGGTCGCTGAGGCGGAGGTGGAGGAAG
>DAOVWI010000106.1 GCA_030636765.1 Gemmatimonadales bacterium | reverse complement strand
GGCCCCGCAGCTTGAGCAAGTACGAGTGAACCCCCAGCTCACCCTCTACCAGGTGGCCGTGGAGAGCGCACTCGGCCTGAAGGTGGAGGCCGTGGGCCTGTACCACGTGCCGTCGCAGACGCTCTTCGAGGTGCCGGCGCACGGGCCCGAGCAGGTGGACGCCATGCGGGGGCGGGTGCTTCGTGTCGCCCGCGGGATCGAGCTGGAGAAGTTCGAGCCGCGGCCGGGCCGGCGTTGTGAGTGGTGCGGCTTCAAGGCGTGGTGTCCTGCTTGGGCGCACGAGTATCCGGAGAACTGGATCCAGGAGCCGCTGCCGCCGGCCCCCACGCACGAGGAAGCGGCGGCGCTCGCGGAGAGGTACGGGGCGATCAAGGACGAGATCCGAGCCCTCGAAGGCACGCTGCAGGAGGTGCGAGAGCCTCTCGAGCGATTCTTCGCGGCGACGGGAGAGCGCTCAGCCGAGGGCGAGCGTTACCGGGTCAGCGGATCCTTGGGCACAAGCCATCGCTTCGACCACGACGAGCTTCGGCGACTCCTCGAGCCGGAAGGCCTGTGGGAGAGAGTGCTGGCTCCGGACTGGCACGCGGAGGAGGCGCTGCTCGACGATCCAGGCCTGCCGGCGGAGCTCCGGGCGCGCCTGGAGCGGATCGCCGATACCGAGGAGAGCTGGACGCTTCGGTACCGTCGCAAGGAGTCAGGCGATCGGTCCGGTCCGAGCGGCGGCGAATCGATCGGCCCGGTCCGGCGAATCGATCGGTGAGGAATCTTGTCGCCGAGCCCGTCCAATGCCGCGTAGTTACAAGAGCAGACGGGTGGTCCTCGAACGCGGCTCGGACCTAGTTTGCCGGTGTTGTCGCGAATCTGAAACGCCGGCCGCGACATGAAAGAAGAGCTCGCGACAGCACGTCGCTACCTGAAGGCGCTCGACCTCGAGCCCGGCGTCACCTGGGAGGAGGTCAAACAGACGTACCGGACCCTGGCGCAGGTTTGGCATCCGGACCGGTTTCCGGAGGGCAGATCCGTCCACGCGGCGGCCCAGGAGAGGCTCAAGGAGATCAACGCCGCCTACGGGTGGCTGGCCCGGCACCGCGCTGTCCTGGGCGCGTTCGCGGGAGATGGTGCCTCCGGGTTCGCGGGCACGGGGGCCTCCGGCTTTGCGGGCGCGCCACGGTCGGGTGCGCCGGCATCTGGTGGGAGGAGTCGCGATCCCGCGTGGGACACGGCGTACGATCCCTTCCCGGCCGCGGCGGCACGGGCAACACGGCGGCGGCGAGCCACGCAGATTGGCTGGCTCCAGGGGATTGCAATCGCGGGGATCGTCGGCATTGGAGTCGGGCTGCTGGTGCTCTCGAGTCGGGACGTGGGCGTCCCCTTCGGCTCGCTTCGCGAGCCCCCGTCCGCTAACGAGGTGAACTTCGCGGCGGGAGGTCGAGCCAACCTGCACAGCGGCCCGGCCGCCGACTCATCCATCGTCGGCGTCCGCGACGGTTTTCCGAAGACGCCGAGTCTGGCGGGTTTGAGCGCGGCAGAATGGCGAATGGTCGAGTCCGCCTGTCAGCCGAAGAAGGCGGAGGATCCGAAGGCCTACTATGGTTGCCTCAGGAATCACGTCAGCGAGCTCGAGGGGAGCGTCGGCAGGCCGGATCTTTCGGGGTTGAGCGCCGGCGAGCGAGAGACGGTCGAGTCCACGTGCCGTCCCGAGGGGGACGTGGCCGGCCCGGCCGCCTACTATCGCTGCCTGTGGGACGGGCTGACGGAGATCGAAGCACGCACCTCGGAGGCGCGGGACCCTTCATGAGCGACGCCGAATCCGCCTCCAGCTCTGAGCCCTTGGCCGGCGAGATCTCTCGCTACGACCGCATCTTGGGATGTCTCCTGGGAGGCGCCGTGGGTGACGCGCTCGGGGCCCCGATCGAGTTCCTCACGTTGGAGCAGATCCGGGAGCGCCACGGACCGAAGGGCGTGACGGGGTACGAGGAAGCTTACGGGCGGCTCGGTGCCATCACGGACGACACCCAGATGACGCTCTTTACCGCGGAGGGCTTTCTGCGTGCGCAGAATTCCTACCGCAAGACGGGGTACTGCAAGCCCCGGGTCGTCATGCACCGAGCCTACCTCCGCTGGGTGCACACGCAGGGAGTGCCGGAGGAGGAGCTGATGGACCCGGAGCTCGGATCCCCTCTGGATGGTTGGCTGGTGGAGAGGGAGGAGCTGCACGAGAGAAGGGCGCCGGGCAATACGTGTCTCACCGCGCTTGCCGGCTGGAAGGCTCAGGGTCTCGGCGAGCCGGTGAAGAACGGCAGTAAGGGCTGTGGTGGGGTTATGCGGATCGCGCCGGCGGGACTGTTCGCGACCGACCCGTTTCGCTTCGGTTGCGAGGCCGCCGCTCTCACACATGGGCACCCCACGGGCCTCTTGGCCTCCGGGGCCTTCGCCATCATCCTGAGCGAGGTGCTCCTGGGCCGGCCGCTACCGATGGCCATCGACACCGCGCTCTGGATGACGCGCGGCGCGAAGGAAAGCGAGGAGACGGTGGCCGCGATCGAGGCGGCCGTCCGCATGGCGAATGAGGCCGCGCCGGCGCGCGATTGCGAGCCGCGGGCGGAGGTCGAGGCGGCCGGCAATTCCGAGCTGACGCTTGCGCTGACACCGGAGGCCGTGGCCCGCTTGGGTGAGGGCTGGGTGGCGGAGGAGGCGCTTGCCATCGCGCTCTACTGCGCCCTGACCGCTCCGGACTTTCGTTCGGGAACGCTCGCAGCCGTCAACCACGGAGGCGACAGCGACTCCACGGGCGCGATGACGGGCAGCCTGCTCGGCACGCTTCTGGGCGTCTCGGCCATTCCCGACGAGTGGATCCAGGAGCTGGAGGCCCGCGAGATCATCGGGACGGTGGCCGAGGACCTGGCAGCCCACTTCGCGGGCTATTCCACGGGCCTCCTGACGCCCGATTACGAGCGATACCCGCCATGGTAGCGATCGAAAGGCAGCGCTCGTCGTCGGATCTGCGGGTCATCGCGATCGACTGGTCCGGAGCGAAGAGCGGCGCCCGCCGTAAGATCTGGCTGGCGGAGGCCAGAGGCGGCCGAGACGGGGGCGAGCCGGAGATCGTCCGCCTGGAGTGTGGACGGAGCCGGCGCGAGATCGAGCGGCATCTGCTGGAGGAAGCGGAGCGCGAACCGGAGCTCATCGTCGGTCTCGATTACGCCTTCTCGCTGCCCGCGTGGTTCCTGCGCGAGCACGAGCTGACGACCGCCCGGGAGCTTTGGCAGTTGGCCGCCAGGGAGGCCGAGACATGGCTCGAGCGTTGCGAGCCGCCGTTCTGGGGCCGGCCGGGCAAGCGGAGGCCCGCGCTTCCGTCTCATTTTCGGCGGACGGACGCGGACGTGCCGAGCGTCGGGAGCGTCCGGCCCAAGAGCCCGTTTCAGATCACGGGCGCGGGCTCGGTCGGCACCGGATCCCTCCGCGGCATGACGCTCCTGCGAAGGCTGAGCGATGCGGATTGGCGGGTCTGGCCTTTCGACGCGCCGGGCCTCCCGCTGCTGATCGAGATCTACCCCCGCCTGCTAACGGGTGCCGTCGTGAAGTCCAGTCCCAAGGCGCGGGCCCAATACCTGGCTTGGCGCTTTCCGGAGCTTGCGGAGGGCAGGCGCCGGCTGGCGGCCTCTTCGGACGATGCCTTCGATGCGGCCGTTTCGGCCCTGGAGTTGGCGCGTCACGCCGGGGACCTCCTGGATCTCGAGCAGGCCACCGATCCGGTCGAGCTCCTTGAGGGCAGGATTTGGCGGCCGGGACCAGGCGAGGCCGTTCTCCCGGAGCGTTCAGCGCCGGGGACCGCCGCCGGCTCTCCTCTGCCGGCGCTTCTCTCGGCCCTGGAGTACGCCGCCGAGAAGCACAGGGACCAGAGGCGAAAGGGTCCCGAGGCTTCGCCCTACATCAACCACCCGATCTCCGTGGCGCGCGTTCTTGCGGAGGTTGGCGAGGTGTCGGATCCGATCCTCCTCCAAGCCGCGATCCTCCACGACACGATCGAGGACACCCGGACGACGCCTGGCGAGCTCGAGGAGAGCTTCGGCGCGGAAGTGCGAGCGCTCGTGGAGGAGGTGACGGACGACAAGTCGCTGCCGAAGAAGGTCCGCAAGCGGCTCCAGATCGAGCATGCGCCGGGCCGGTCGCTGCGCGCGAAACAGCTGAAGATCGCCGACAAGATCAGCAACATCGCGGACATCATCGGACGGCCGCCGACCGACTGGACGCTCGAGCGAAAGAGGGAATACCTGGACTGGGCGGAGCGGGTGGTCGCGGGTTGCCGCGGCGCGAACCGATTGCTCGAGGAGTGCTTCGACCGGAATCTGCTGGAGGCGCGAGAAGCCCTCGGCTGACGAATCCGCCTCGTCGGCGAGGCCAGCTCACCGGCTCGCCGGTGGGGCCCAGCTGCCGCCGCGGTCTAGCTGGAGCAACGGAACCCCAGCCCTGATCCGCGTGTTCTTTGCTCGATCCCGCGCTCCGTCCTAGTTTCGGCGCGGCCGCCGCCGCCGTGGGCCCGAAGCCCGCTCGCGGCGTTCGATCCTAGCCCGAACACCGAGCCGATCCGGCCTCAATGAGCGTCGTCCTCCAGGCAGCCAAGTTCCAGGACCCCGACGTAACCGCCACGGGTGCGCAGCGGGCGTTCGTGGACCTGGTGTCTCTGAACACGCTCTGGTTCAACACCGGGACGCTCTGCAACATCGAATGCCACGGCTGCTACATCGAGTCCAGCCCTGCTAACGACCGACTCTCCTACATCCGCGCCTGCGAGGTGGAGACGTATCTGGACGAAATCGCCGAGCTCGGCTGGGGCACCGAGGAGATCGGCTTCACGGGCGGCGAGCCGTTCATGAATCCCGAGATCGTCGAGATGGTCGGGACCTCTCTGAGGCGTGGCTTCCGGGTCCTCATCCTGACGAACGCGATGCAGCCGATGCTGCGACCTCGCCTGCGGGCCGGCCTGCTGGAGCTGCTCGGCGAGCACGGCGACCGCCTCGTCCTTCGAGTGAGCCTCGACCATTTCACGGCGGAGAAGCACGAGGCGCTGCGGGGCTTCGGCACGTGGGAGCGGACCTTGGACGGACTCCGCTGGTTGGCAACGAGCGGGTTCGCGCTGAACGTGGCGGGTCGCACCTGCTGGCCGGAACCCGAGGCGGAGCTGCGGGCCGGCTTCGCGCGGCTGTTCGAGAGGGAGGGCGTGGCGATCGACGCCGAGTGCCCGGCGTCGCTGGTGCTGTTTCCGGAGATGGACCTGTCGGTGGAGGTCCCCGAGATCACCGTCGACTGCTGGGAGATCCTCGGCAAGCGGCCGGAGGAGGTGATGTGCGCTACCAGCCGGATGGTGGTGAAGAGGAGAGGCGCCCAGCAACCGTCCGCCGTGGCGTGTACGCTGATCCCGTACGACCGGCGCTTCGAGATGGGTGAGACCCTGGCGGAGGCGGACGGCGTCGTCAAGCTGAACCACCCGCACTGCGCGAAGTTCTGCGTGCTGGGTGGCGGAAGCTGCTCGGTCGCTCGGGGCTGAACGAAGCCTAGCCCGCCGGTTGCGCTTCGCCCGGGAGCGGGAACCACCGCAGGTGCTCGAAATCCTCCGTCACCTCCAGCCGTTCCTCCGCGTTGAGGCCGGGCGTCGCGGCCTCGAATAGCCGGCGCGCCTCCTCCAGGTACTCCTTCATCCGACCGGCCGGCTCCTCGCGCCTCCGATCCGGATACGCGAGACCTTCCGGCGTGCACTCCACGTCGTCGAGGCTGAGGGGAGGCTCTCCGGCTCCCTTCCTGTGCTGCCAGAGCCCCGTCTCCGGAGCGAACCGGTAGTCGTCCAGCAGCCTCCAGCCGTGCGTCGCCACGAGGTGAACGGCCTCGAGGATGAAGTCGAAGACGGCCTCCGAGATGAAGTAGTTGAAGTTGACGCGCACCCAGCCCGGCTTGATCCCCTCGCAGCCGCGACCGATCTCCCGCTCGAACTCCTGGGAGGTCTCCAGGTCGATGCCGAGCAGGGTGTGGCCGTATGGCCCGGCGCAGGAGCACCCGCCGCGCGACTGGATCCCGAAGAGGTCGTTCAATAGGGCCACGACGAAGTTGTGGTGCAGGTACCTGGTCCCGTGCCGCATCACGAAGGAGACGATGCAGAGGCGCTCGTGCTCGTGGCTCCCGAGGATCTCGAGGTTGGGGTTCGTCTCCCACGAGGCGATCGCCCGGCGCGTGAAGTCCTCCTCCTTCTCCCGGATCAACTCCTCGCCGACGGTCTGCTTGAGCTTGAAGACCAACCCGGCTCGGATCGAGCCGACGATCTCCGGTGTCCCGCCCTCCTCCCGATGTTCCGGGTCGTCGTAGTAGCGGTGATCGAGCGGGTTGACGTACCAGACGGTCCCGCCGCCGGGCACGACGGGAACGGCGTTTCGGAAGAGCTCCCGGCGGGCCACGAGCACCCCGGGCGTCCCGGGTCCCCCGATCATCTTGTGGGGGGATATGAACACCGCGTCTTTGTAAGCGAGGCGACCGTCGGCCGAGTCGCGCCGCGGGCCCATGCGGATGCGGAGGTACGGGGCCACCGCAGCGCAGTCCCAGAACGAGAGGGCGCCGTGCCGGTGGAGGCAGGCCGACACGGCGTCGACGTCGGAGAGGATTCCCGTCACGTTCGAGGCGGCCGAGAAGCTGCCGATCTTGAGGGGGCGACTGGCGTGGCGGACAAGCTCCTCCTCCAGGTGCTCGCAGTCGATGCCGCCGTCCAGGTCCTCGTGGATCGTAACGACATCCGCGATGGACTCCCGCCAGGGCAGCTCGTTCGAGTGATGCTCGTACGGGCCGATGAACACGACGGGTCGCTCTTCCGGTGGGATCCGGTCCAGGAGGCCGTAGCGGGCGTCCAGCTCGTGGGGCAGCCGCAGGTTGAGAACGCCGAGCATCTTGTCGATGGCGCCCGTGGACCCCGAGCCGCAGAAGATGACCGCGTGCTCGCCCGTCGCCCCGACGCACCGACGGATGATCTCCCGAGCGTCCTCCCGAAAGCGGGTGGTCTGGAGCCCTGTTCCGGAGCTCTCGGTGTGCGTGTTGGCGTACAAAGGTAGGACTTGGTCTCGGATGAAGTCCTCGATAAAGCCGAGGGAGTGGGCCGAGGCCGTGTAGTCGGCGTACGTGACGCGCCGGGGACCGTACGGTCCGCACACCGCGTCGTCCGCTCCGATGAGGGAGGAGCGGATGAGCTCGATGAGCGCTTCGCCGTTTGCCGCCGGAAGGTGGACCATCGTCCTGCGGGAGTTCGGCCGAACCTGAGGTCGCCGCACCGCTACTGCTGCGCCGCTACTCCTCCGCCGCTTCCTCCGCCTCCTCCTCGGGGCTTAGGACACCTCCGACGTCCATGATCACCTGCCACTGGCCGTCGATCTTCTTCCAAGTGGTCACGTACTGACCGTTGACCCCT
>DAOVWI010000202.1 GCA_030636765.1 Gemmatimonadales bacterium | reverse complement strand
TGGCAAGCGGACGACATGCGGAAGGTAGACGACGTGGCAAGGCCCGCAAAGGAGGGGTCGAGTTGGAGCTGGACGGTCGTCTGACGGAAGCCGGCAACCCGCTCACCGCGGGGATCGACCGGGCGTCGGCCGCCAGGATCGTCGAGCTGATCGGCGCCGAGGACCGGCTCGTGGCGCCCGCCGTGGCTGCGGAGACCGAGCGGATCGCCCGGCTCATCGAAGAGGTCGCGAAGAGGATCCGTCGCGGTGGCCGGCTGATCTACGTAGGAGCCGGAACGAGCGGGCGGCTCGGCGTGCTCGATGCCGCCGAGTGTCCACCTACGTTCGGCACGGAGCCCGACCTCGTCCGGGGTGTCATCGCGGGTGGGGCGGAGGCACTGGTGATGAGCCGGGAAGGGGCGGAGGACGACGAAGATGCGGCGCGGATGGCGATCCGCGATGTGGGAGTCCGGCCCGCGGACTTCGTCCTCGGGATCGCCGCGTCGGGCAGCACGCCGTTCGTGCGCGCGGCTCTCGAGGAGGCGCGGCGATGCGGGGCGGGAATCGGTCTCCTGAGCTGCACGCCTCCCCCCGACGACCTGAGCCGACTGGCGGACGTGATGGTGACTCCCCTGGTGGGCCCCGAGGTCATCGCGGGCTCCACGCGAATGAAGGCGGGCACCGCGACGAAGCTCGTCCTCAACACGCTCACCACCGGCGTGATGGTCCGGCTGGGCAAGGTGTACCGGAACCTCATGGTGGATGTCCAGGCGGGGAGCCGGAAACTGGTGGATCGGAGCATCCGGATCGTCCGTGAGGCGTGTGGGGTCGACGAGGAGGCGGCACGGCGCCTCCTTCTCGCCGCCGGAGGGGCCAGCAAGACAGCGATCGCCATGCACGAGCTCTCGACGTCACGGGCGATCGCGGAGAGGGCGCTGGACGAGTGCGACGGCTTTCTCGGGGAGGCGATCGACCGGTTCGGCGACCGCACGCCGCCCTACTATTCGGGCTACGATCCGGACTTCGCGGGCGACGACCTCCGTCGTGTCCTCGAAAGGCTTCGTTCGGCGCACGAGCGGCTGGAGCGGGCCGTGGAGGAGGAAGCGCCGCCGGAGCGCCGAACCGGCCGGTGGGCTGCCCGCGAGCACCTGGCGCACCTCGTCGAGTGTGAGGTCATGGCGTTCCGCCCGCGCGTCGAGCGTATCCTGGCGGAACACTCGCCGCGGTTCGAAGACTGGACGCCGTCGCCCGACCCGCCCATCAATGCCGACCGGCCCACGGCCGCCGGCGCGAGCGTGGATGCCGGCCCGGGCGTGGAGGCCGGCCTGACGGCGGAGATCGGCCCGGCCCAGCTTCTCGCCGTCTACGCGGCCGAGCGGGAGAAGACCATCAGACTGATCGAGGGCCTCGACGAGGCCGCCTGGACGCGCCCCGCGCAGATCGGCGAGGAGCCGGTGACGCTGTATCAGTTCCTCCGCGGCGTGGCACACCACGATGAGGCCCACGCGCTGCGGATCCGCGAGAAGGTGCACCCGACGTTGTCGGGGGGCTGAGCGCCGTGCTGTACGTCGGGCTCATGTCGGGCACGTCTCTCGACGGCATCGATGTCGCGATCGCGGAGTTCGGCGGTGAGGAGGAACGTCCGAGTCCGGCCTTGCTGGCCGGCTACCGCACGTATCCCTACGAGGCGGCGTTCCGGGATCGGCTCGCAGAGGCGCTGGAGGACGGGAGCGCCCGCGAGCTGTGCGAGCTCGGTTTCGAGCTCGGCCGCCGCTTCGCCGACGCGGTCGAGGCCGCGCTCGCGGACGTCGGTGTCCGGCGCGAGGATATCGGTGCGATCGGGAGCCACGGACAGACCTTCTGGCATCGTCCCCCGGCGGAGCTTCCCGGAAGCACGCTCCAACTGGGGGAGGCCGCGGTCGTGGTGGAGCGGCTGGGAGTGCCGGTGGTGGCGGACTTCCGGGTGCGGGACGTCGCGGCCGGCGGACACGGCGCTCCGCTCACGCCCTACTTCGACCACCTGCTGCTGTCATCGCCCGACGCCTCCCGGGCCATTCAGAACATCGGCGGAATGGCGAACGTGACCTGGCTCCCGGCGGAAGGAGGGGATGGCTCCGCACGCACCGCCTTCGACACGGGGCCGGGAGTCGCGCTGATCGACGAGGCGGTGCGGCGCTTCAGCGGGGGAGCGGAGGCGTACGATCGGGACGGCCGTGGCGCGGCGCGCGGACGGGTGCTGGCCGAGCCCCTCGCCGAGTGGCTGGAGGATCCGTTCTTCCGGACGCCCCCTCCCCGCAGCACCGGAAGGGAAGCGTTCGGCGCGCGACGGCTCCACGAGTGGCTCGCCCGCCACGAGGCGGAGAACGCCGACGACCTGCTCGCCACCCTGACCGAGCTCACCGCGAGGACGATCGCGGAGAGCTACGGCCTCACGGGACTCCAGCCGGACGAGCTCTACCTGTGCGGTGGTGGGGCTCGGAACCCGGAGATCTGGAGACGGCTCGAGAGACTCTTGCCGGGCGTTGCCGTTCGGCGGCTCGATGCGATCGGCTGGGACGGAGATGCGCGGGAGGCGGCGGCGTTCGCGCTGCTCGCGCGCCAGCACCGCCTCGGCATTCCCCTGCATCTGGAGTGGGCGACCGGGGCGCCGGGGTCGCGGATCCTCGGTAAGTGGGTTCCCGCGTGAGTCCGGAGACGGCCGCCGGGCGTGTCCTCGTCGAAGCGCTGCGGCTGGACAGGGAGAGCCTCGATGACGCCCGGCGACGGGCCTACGAGGCCCTGGAGGTGGGCGCCGGCGGATTCCTCGTCTTCGGCGGGGTGGCGGATGAGGTCGCCGGGTTGGTAAGGGAGCTGCGCCAGGCGGCCCGCCGACCCCTCTGGTTCGCCGCCGATCTCGAACGAGGTGCCGGCCAGCAGTTCGAAGGGTGCGCGACGCTTCCCCCGCCGGCCGCCCTCGCGCGGCATCCGGAGCCGGCGGAGGCGGTGCGGACGGCCGGCCGAGTCACGGGCGCGGAGGCGCGTGAGCTGGGCATCAACTGGGTGCTGGCGCCGGTCCTGGACCTGGACCTGATGGCGGAGAACCCGATCGTCGGGACGCGAAGCTTCGGTGCCGACGCCGGCCTCGTCGCGCGCCTCGGACGCATCTGGATCGAGGCGTGCCAGGCGGAGGGGCCGGCGGCCTGCGCCAAGCATTTTCCCGGCCACGGACGGACGTCGACCGACTCGCACCTGGAGCTGCCCGTGGTCGATCTTCCGGCGTCGGAGCTGGAGGAGGAGCTGAGGCCGTTCGCGGAGGTGGCCGACCTCGTGGCGACCCTCATGCCGGGGCACGTCGCGTACCCCTCCCTGTCGGGAGGCGAACGCGGCCGGGAGGAGGCGCCCCTTCGCCCG
>DAOVWI010000083.1 GCA_030636765.1 Gemmatimonadales bacterium | reverse complement strand
GCTCGTGCTGCACATGGGCCGGCTTCTCTTTGAGGGCACGCTGGGCGAGCTGTGGCGGGTGACGGAGGCAGCCCCTCGGCTCTGGCTAGGCGTTCCGGCCGAGGAGATCGATCGGGTCGCGGCCCAGCTGAGAGAGTGCCGGGCCGTGACCGACGTGAGGCCGAACGGGGCGGGTATCGAGATCGACGTCAGGGGCGCCGCGAGCCTCGACGTGCTCCTGGCCGCGAAGCAGAGAGGCCTGGCGGTCAGCGAGTTCCGCACCCGGCCCCCGTCGCTCGAGCTGGTCCTGGAGCGGCTCACGGCGGTGGGTTCCGGGGCCACGGTGGGGGGCGCCGGGCTCACGGCGGTGGGTTCCGGGCTCACGGCGGTGGGTGCCGGAGAGCTCGATTGATGACGGCGCGGCTCCTGGCGCAGGCCGGCGTGCGGGACTCGCTCCGTACCTACTGGTTCTGGCTCAACGCCGGCGTGTTCGTGGTCGGAGGATTGCTGCTCATGCTCTTCGGGCAGGTGGACGTGACCGTGCTGGGCTATCGAAGCTACGGCCGGGCGCTCGCCGGCCTGATGCAGCTCGCGCTCTTCGTGGTTCCGCTGATGGCCCTGCTCTCGGCGGGAGTGGCGATCTCCGGCGCCAGGGAAACGGGCGCTCTCGACTACCTTCTCGCCCAGCCAGTGACTCGCGGCGAGGTGTTCGCCGGAAAGTGGCTGGGGGTGACCACGGCTGTTGTGGTCTCGTTGGCCGTCGGATACGGGGTGACCGGCGCGGTCGCCGCCGTCAAGGGAGTGCCGGCCCCGCCGATTGCTCTGCTCCTGGTCTTCACGTCCATCCTGGCCGCGGCGTTCGTTTCTATCGGCCTGTGGGTGTCGGCGCTCGCCTCCACGCGCGGGCGCGCCACCAGCGTCGTGCTCACGCTATGGCTCGCGTTCCTAGCTCTCGGTAGCCTGGGCCTGATGGCGGCGTTCGTCCGGTGGGGCCTTCCGTCGAGCGTTCTCGAGGTGTGGTCGCTGCTGAACCCGATCGAGGCGTTCCGACTGGCGATGATCTCGCTCTTGGAGGCCGATCCGGGCCTACTCGGTCCGGCCGGGGCGGCGCTCCTTGCGCGGTTGGGCCGCGCTGGCTTGATCGTCACGGCCAGCGGCAGCCTGGTCGCCTGGACGGCGTTCGCCTACTGGGCTGGCCGCCGCGCGTTCGCCTCGGCGTCTTGAAGAAATCGCCTGACAGGCGGCTCCGGCGTTTCCCGACAGACAGGGCCGGCGTAGCTCCGTAGGTTGACATCGGGAGGATCCAATGCTCGATATCAAGAGGATTCTGTACGCGACCGATTTCTCTCCTTGCTCGGACGGGGCGTT
Source organism: Gemmatimonadales bacterium (assembly GCA_030636765.1). Classification (GTDB taxonomy): domain Bacteria; phylum Gemmatimonadota; class Gemmatimonadetes; order Palauibacterales; family Palauibacteraceae. The sequence continues at coordinate 7,577 of DAOVWI010000083.1, read as the reverse complement.
TCCGCCGGCGCTACAGCTGGCCGAACGGTACGGCGCCGAGCTGCACATGCTTCACGCGATCGTCCTACATGCGGACGACCCGCACGACGCGGCCCACCACTTCCCGGAGCCGGAGGAGCTTTACGAGCGCCTGAGGAGCCGGGCCGATGAGCGGATGGCCACGTGGACCGATGGGCACGGCCCGTCCGAGCTTCGAATCGTGCGCGCCCAGAGGCGGGGCATCTCGCCGGCGACCGTGATTCTCGAGTACGCGGACGAGCAGGATATCGATCTGATCATCATGGGAACTCATGGGCGGCGCGGGCTTCGGCACCTTCTGCTCGGCAGCGTCGCCGAGGAGGTGGTTCGCCTGGCCGAGCGCCCGGTCCTCACGGTCCGGCAGGGGGCGATCGGGGGGTGGACGGGCTTCGAGCGGATCCTGGTTCCGATGGACTACTCGGAGCACTCCGACGTGGCGCTCTCCTACGCCAAGGAGTTCGCCGCGGCCGAGGGAGCGAGGCTGCACCTGCTGCACGTCCTCGAGGTCGGCACGTATCCGGACTTCTACTTCCCCGTGCAGGCGGCCCAGATGTTCGACATGCCCGAGCTGGAGAAGCGAGCGCTGGCGCACCTTCGCGATAGGCTGGAGCGGGCCCCGGGGCCGGAGATGGAGGCGAGCTTGAAGGTTGAGCTTGGCCATCCGGCGCAGAAGATCGCCGAGTTCGCGGAGGAGGGGGTTCGGGCGGATCTCGTCGTGATAGCGAGCCATGGCCGCTCCGCTCTGCAGCGCGTGCTGCTCGGCAGCGTGGCGGAGGGCGTGATCAGGCGGGCCAAGACCCCGGTGCTGATCGTGAAGTCGTTCGGCAAGAGCTTGCTCCCGGTCGCCGATGCGGCCGAGAAGGGGGAGAACGTCGGCGCCCCGGGCTGAGCGACCGCGCTCCACACTCTGAGCGACCGCGCTCCGGAGTGAGCGACCGCGCCCCACACCTCGCGATGACGCTCACGGCCGCGCGTCGTCGCCTTTCTTTCTCCTCGCCTCGAGCCCGACCGCTCCGCATTATTCCAGCAGGTGAAGATGACGAACCGGGGGGCACGGGCGTCCACGGCGATAGGTGCGCACAGACCGAGGGGATGTGGAGATGGATTCGTTTGGAGCGCGGCGCGGGCTGAAGATCGGCGCCGAAGACGCGACCCTTTTCGACATACGGGCTCTCGAGCGAGAGGGCGTCGCAGAGCCGGACCGGCTGCCGTACTCGATCAAGATCCTCCTGGAGAACCTGCTCCGGCGAGAGGACGGCAGGATTGTGACCGCGGATGACATCGAGTCCCTCGCCACCTGGTCCGAAAGGGCCTCGGAACCGGCGGAGCACGAGATCGCGTTCATGCCGGCGCGTGTGCTGCTTCAGGACTTTACGGGCGTGCCGGCCGTCGTGGATCTCGCCGCGCTGCGGGATGCGATGGGCGAATTCGGAGGAGATCCAGCCAGGATCAACCCGCTCCTGCCGTCCGAGCTGGTCATCGATCATTCCGTGCAGGTCGATTCCTTCGGGAGCCGGGCGTCTTTCTTCATCAACGCCGAGAAGGAGTTCGAACGGAACCGCGAGCGCTATGCCTTCCTGCGGTGGGGGCAGACGGCGTTCGACAACTTCAAGGTAGTCCCTCCCGACACCGGTATCGTGCACCAGGTCAACCTGGAGTACCTGGCGCGAGTCGTGTTTGACGCGGGCGGTCTCGACCCGGCGTCGCTCGACAGCGGCGACCCCGGTGATGGGCGGCTCCTCTACCCGGACACGCTGGTCGGAACCGACAGCCACACGACGATGATCAACGGCCTGGGCGTTCTCGGTTGGGGCGTGGGCGGTATCGAAGCGGAGGCGGCCATGCTCGGCCAGCCCCTCAGCCTGCTCATTCCGAGGGTCGTAGGCTTCAAGCTCCACGGGGTCCTGCCCGAGGGGGCGACGGCCACGGACATGGTGCTGCGCGTCACCGAGATGCTTCGCCGAAAGGGTGTCGTCGGGAAGTTCGTGGAGTTCTACGGGCCCGGCATCTCCGGCCTGTCGCTCGCCGACCGCGCGACGATCGGCAACATGTCGCCCGAGTACGGCGCCACCTGCGCGATCTTCCCCGTTGACGACGAGACGCTGACCTACCTGCGCTTCACGGGCCGGTCCGAGGAACGCGTCGGTATCGTGGAGGCCTACATGAAGGAGCAGGGGCTCTTCCACACCGCCGACGCTCCGGAGGCCGTGTACAGCGACACCCTGGAGCTGGATCTCGACACGGTCGAGCCGAGTTTGGCCGGACCGAAGCTGCCGCAGCAGAGGATCCGGCTCTCACGCAGCAAGGAGGCGTTCGGCGAGGCGCTGTCCGCCTTCCTCGGTGGCCATGGCGCGACCGGCGACGGCGAAGCCATGGGACGCTGGCAGTCCGAGGGGGGCGACGGGGCGGCGGTGGACACGTCCGCACCCGTGCAGATCGATGGGCTCGAGCTGCGCGACGGCTCGGTGGTGATCGCGGCGATCACGAGCTGCACGAACACCTCGAACCCATCCGTCATGGTCGGGGCGGGCCTGCTCGCCCGGAACGCCGTGGCACGCGGGCTGAGGAGCAAGCCTTGGGTCAAAACGAGCCTGGCACCCGGCTCCAAGGTGGTCACCGAGTATCTGGAGGAGGCGGGGCTGACGCCCTCCCTCGAGGCGCTGGGGTTCTACCTCGTGGGTTACGGCTGCACGACGTGCATCGGAAACAGCGGACCGCTGCCGGCCCCGATCTCCGAGGCCATCCACGAGCACGACCTCGTCGTATGCTCGGTGCTGAGCGGAAACCGGAACTTCGAGGGCCGGATCAACCCCGACACTCGTGCCAACTACCTGGCCTCTCCGCCCCTGGTCGTCGCCTACGCCCTCGCCGGGCGGATGGACATCGACCTGTACAACGAACCGTTGGGCGAGGACCCGGAGGGGGCGCCCGTCTTCCTCCGGGACATCTGGCCGAGCCAGGAGAAGATCCGCGATACAGTCCGCGGAGCGGTGAAGACGGAGATGTTCCAGGAGCAGTACGCCGACGTGTACACCGGTGACGAGGGCTGGCGGGCGCTGCCGGTGCCGGAGGGAGATCGCTTCGCCTGGGACTCGGACTCCACCTACGTGCGGCAGCCGCCCTTCTTCGTGGGGATGAAGCGCGAGCCGGAAGACCCTGCCGACATCCGGGGCGCCCGTGTTCTCGCGCTGCTCGGTGACTCCGTGACGACGGACCACATCTCGCCCGCCGGAACGATCGCGGTGGACTCGCCGGCGGGCCGCTACCTGATCGAGCACGGCGTGACGCCGCTCGAGTTCAACTCCTACGGCTCCCGGCGCGGGAATCACGAGGTGATGATGCGCGGCACGTTCGCCAACATTCGCCTTCGGAACCTGCTGGTGCCTGGAGTGGAGGGCGGCTACACGCGGCACCTTCCCGGGGACGAGCAGATGGCGATCTACGATGCCGCGATGCGCTACGCGGAGGATGGCGCTCCCCTCGTCGTGATCGCCGGGCGCGAGTACGGGACCGGTTCCTCACGCGACTGGGCGGCGAAGGGGCCGAGCCTGCTCGGGGTTCGCGCGGTGATTGCGGAAGGGTACGAGCGGATCCACCGAAGCAACCTGATCGGCATGGGCGTCCTTCCCCTGCAGTTCCTGCCCGGCGAGGGCAGGGAGGCGCTCGGGCTGGACGGCACGGAGCTCTACGACGTTGAGGGCATCGGGCAGGCTTCGGAGCAGGGCTCCCCGGTACGGGTCACGGCCCGGGCGAGCGACGGCAAGGTCGTGGAGTTCGAGGCGGACGTGCGGCTCGACACTGCGATGGAGGCGGAGTACTACCGCAACGGAGGCATCCTGCAGACCGTCCTGCGCCAGATGCTCGCGTGATCCTGCCCGGTTGCCGATGGTAGGCCCCTATACCGTCTTCTGGTACGCCCTCGTGACGGCGGCGGCGACCGGCCTGGGCGCCATCCCGTTCCTCTTCTTTCGCGACATGTCCCGCAGGTGGCTCGGGCTCTCGAACGCGCTCGCCGCCGGGCTGATGGGTGCCGCCAGCTCGACGCTCATCTACGAGGGCATCGCGGACAGCGCCCCGAGGGTGCTGGTCGGCGTGGTGCTGGGGCTCGCGTTCATCGCCGGGACGCAGAGGCTCCTGCGGGCGCGGCCCGACGCGCAGCTCGGAAGCCTTCGCGGCGCGGATGCGACACGAGGCATACTCATCGTCGCCATCATGACGCTGCACTCGGTGACCGAGGGAATCGCTGTCGGAGTGTCCTTCGGCGGCGGCCTGGCTCTAGGGGTTTTCATCACGATCGCGATCGCCGTGCACAACGTTCCGGAGGGACTCGCGATAAGCCTCGTCCTCGTTCCGAGGGGAGAGCCTGTCTGGCGGGCGGCCGCCTGGAGCGTCTTCTCCAGCCTGCCCCAGCCGATTCTGGCGGTACCGGCCTTCCTGTTCGTCGAGTCGTTCGAGCCGTTTCTTCCGGTCGGCTTGGGATTCGCGGCCGGAGCGATGCTCTGGATGGTGTTCGCCGAGATGATCCCGGAGGCGCTGGAGGACGCACCGCGGGACGCCGTGGCGCTGACCGTCACGCTCTCGCTCGTCGCGATGATCGCTTTTCAGGCGTTGCTGCGCGTGTAACGGCATGGCTACCAGTACGACCTGACAGATCGACTCCCGAAGGAGGCGTTCCGATGCTGGATCTCGGCCCGATTCAGGTTCACCTCATGCTCAACCACATCCCGGTGCTCGGCGTCCCCTTCGGCTTCGGCCTGCTGGCGTTCGCGCTCGCCACCCGCCGGGAGGAGACCCTCCGCGTGGGCCTCGGCGTGCTCGTCCTGGCGGCAATCGCTGCTGGCATGGTCTACCTGAGCGGTGGGGCGGCCGAGGAGGTGGTGGAGGAGGCTGCCCGGGTGCCGGAGGCGGTGATCGAGCGGCACGAGGAGGCTGCGGAGCTGGCCGCCATCGCGGCGGGCGCTCTCGGGCTCGTCGCGCTCGTGGGGCTCCTCGTCTCCCGCTCCAGGAGCCTACCGAGGTGGTTCGGTATGGGCACCCTCATCGGTGCGCTGCTCGTCTCCGGCCTGATGGCGTGGACGGCCAACCTGGGAGGGAAGGTCGGGCACGAGGAGTTGCGCTCCGGGGAGCTCGGCAGCGCTTCAGCTGATCCAGCGCCTGTCACCGGGGAAGGGCGCGATCACGTCCTCGCGAAGGCCCGCTCGCCTCGGGGGCGGTGGACGGAGGTGTCGCCGTTGCCGACTCCGCTGACGAACAACGCGGTGGCGGCCGTGACCCTGGCGGACGGGCTCCGGCTCTTCACCTTCCTCGGCCTCGACACGACCAAGCTGCATACCGGGATCACCAGGCAGGCCTTCGCCTACGAGGTCGCCGGCGATCGGTGGACCGAGGTCCGCTCCGTGCCGGGGCCCATCGGCCGCATCGCGGCGACCTCGGTCGGCCTGGAGGGCAGGGTGTACCTCTTCGGAGGCTACACCGTGGACGCCGACGGGAACGAAGTGTCGACCCCGGACGTCGACATCTACGATCCTGCGACGGACAGCTACACGAAGGGCGCACCCTTCCCGATCCCGGTCGACGACGCCGTCGCGGGCGTCTGGCGCGACAGCCTGGTGTTCATCGTGAGCGGGTGGTCCCAGCGCGACAACGTGGCGGATGTCCAGATGTACGATCCCGCCGCCGACCGCTGGGAGGCGGCGACGCCGATTCCCGGCCCGCCGGTGTTCGGCCACGCCGGCGCCGTCGTGGGCGACGTCATCGTCTACTGCGATGGCGTCCGGGTCGATCCGGAGGCTGAGCCGCGTTTCGTGATGGCGGAGGCCTGCTACCGCGGTGAGATCGATCCGGCTCGACCGTCGAATGTTCATTGGCGCGAGCTGGCCCATCACTCGGGGCCCGCCCGCTACCGGATGGCGGCGGGAGTGCTGCCCGACGAGGGCCTGATCGTGTTTGCCGGCGGAACGGACAACCCCTACAACTACGACGGGGTCGGGTACGACGGAGTCCCGTCCGAGCCGTCGGCCGTGACGTTCGCGTACGACGTGCCTAAGGACGCCTGGCGGGAGCTCGCGGGCAACCTGGTACGAACCATGGATCACCGGGGACTGGTTGGGGCGGGCGATGTACTGTTCCTGATCGGTGGGATGGCCGAGGGCCAGCGTGTTACCGCCCGCGTGGAGCGATTCGAGCTTGAGCGATAAGGGTTACGCGCCTCGGCGACATCGCCTCCTCGGGCTCGCCATTCTCGTGGCGGCGTCAGCGTGCGAGGAGGAGCGGCCCGCGGCCGGGCTCACGCCCGAGGCGATGGTCGCGCTCCGCGCCGACGAGAGCCTTCCGGATTCGCTCGCGGCCGGCCGAGCGGCGTTCAACACGTACTGTGGCCAGTGTCACGGGCGTGCGGCGACCGGATCGGAGAGCGGCCCGCCCCTGGTGAACCGGGTCTACCACCCGAACCATCACTCCGACCCGGCGTTCTACCTGGCGCCGGTGCAGGGTGTGAGGGCCCATCACTGGCGCTACGGAAACATGGCGCCGGTGGAAGGGGTGACGCGCGATGAGGTCGGGACGATCATCGCGTACGTGCGCTGGCTCCAGCGCAAGGCGGGCATCTACTAGCGGCGCGTGGGTCGGCCCGTCCGGGTGGCCGCGGCGCTTTGGTCCGCCCGGCCGCACGGCTGCGGCGCGTCGGTCGGGCTGGCCGCGCCGGGAGCTTAGCAGCGTCGCTTGATCAGGCGCCGCAGAATCTCGAGCACGACAACGATGGCGATCTTTCTCAACGGGATCTCCTCGTCGAGCGAGGGTTCTTAACCTTTTGCGGCCCGGCTTCCCGCGCCCGGCCCTCGGGAGCCTCTACGCGGGGCGTCGACGAGCGGTTTCAATCGGCGGCCAGGTCGGCGGCCGGCCCGGCGATTGAAGCGACAGGCGATGGTGGCCTCGATGTTCTCGGAGGGGTGGCAGAACGGCTAATGCACCGGTCTTGAAAACCGGCGCCCTCACGGGCTTGCGGGTTCGAATCCCGCCCCCTCCGCTTTATCTGACAACGAGTTACGACGCTCACCTCTCCGCGATTCCTATCGCTGTTTCGCGGGTGTTACCCAAACTGTTACCCGCGCCGGTCAATCCAAGCTGTTTCCCCGCCTCGTCGAAGTAGCCGCCCACGTCCGAGTACTCGGGGTGGAATCGAGCATATCGCATGGTCATGTCGATGCGAGCATGGCCAAGCTGCTGTTGAAGGAGGTTCAGCGGCATCCCGGCCTTCGCGAGGTGTACGGCAGCCGTATGCCGATGATCGTGGATGGTGTAGTCGGGTATCCCGGCGATCCGGCACGCCCGCTGGTGCTCCTTCTGGATCGTGCGGCGCTTGATCGTGAACAAGGGATCGGTGCCGGTGAGCCCGTGTTCTTCGATTTGCTCACACAGCGTTCGGGCTACCCACAGCGGCACGAACACGGGTCGAATACCGTCCGCTGTCTTCGCGTCGTTCACGAGCGCACGAGCTTCTCCATCGCCCAGCTTCACGTCGCAGACCCTGAGCGCCTCGGCTTCGCCGAGCCGCATCCCGG
>DAOVWI010000075.1 GCA_030636765.1 Gemmatimonadales bacterium | reverse complement strand
GACGCACGTCGTGAGCGCGGCTATCTGTAGCAGGTCGGTGAGGCTTTCAGCCACCTGCCCAGCTCGTGGGCGGCCGGCGGCTGCTTGTGAGACCAGGCGGCCGCATTATGACCTCATAAGACAGCTCGGCAGGAACGCTCTGGCCATTGCGGTGGTGGTTATCGCTCTTGTGTCCACCGGCTCGTGTGCCGGGCCGGAGCGGAGCAACGATGTTGCCGACGGCGCCGAGGACTCGGTTTTGGCCCCGAAGTTGGCGGCCGGCACCCCGTCGTCCGATGTGGTGGCAGCGCTTATCGAGCCCTGGACCGGTGACCTGGGCGAGATGGTGGAGCGTCGGTACATCCGTGTCCTCGTCACGTTCAGCCGGACGAACTTCTTCCTGGACGGGGCCGAGCAGCACGGCATCACACACGACGCCCTACAGATCTTCGAGCGAGAGTTGAACCAGAAGCTCGGCCTCGGGACCCTCAAAGTGCACATCATTCCGATCCCGGTGAGCCGGGACGAGCTGCTCTCCGGGCTTGTGAATGGTCGGGGCGACATCGCCGCCGCGAACCTCACTATCACGACGGAGCGGGAGGGCACTGTCGACTTCTCGCTGCCGCTGCTCGAAGACGTCAGGGAGATCGTCGTGACGGGCCCGGGTGCGCCGGGGCTGACCTCGCTGAGCGATCTGGCGGGGCGGGAGGTGCATGTCCGCGAATCCAGCAGCTACTTCGGGAGCCTGTCTCGCCTGAACGAGCGGTTCGCCAGCGAGGGAAGAGCGCCGATCCGGATCGTCCCCGCCGACGAGCTCCTGGAGACGGAGGATCTGCTCGAGATGGTGAACGCCGGTGTCATGCCGATCACCATCGCGGACAATCATCTCGCCGATTTCTGGGGAGAGATCTTCGAGCGCATCACCGTCCACACGGACCTGGTGGTGGCCACCGGTGGCCGGATCGCGTGGGCGTTTCGTAGAAGCAGTCCCGAGCTGGAGCAGGCGGTCAACGAGTTCGTCCGGGCCAACCGTAAGGGCACGCTCGTGGGCAACATGCTCTTCCGGCGCTACCTGAAAGACGCGTCCTACCTTCGGAATCCGGGGGTCGATGAGGACCGGAGAAGATTCGAAGCGGCCGTGGAGTTCTTCCGAAGGTACGGCGATCAGTACGATCTCCCGTACCTGCTGATCGCGGCTCAGGCGTACCAGGAGTCGCGCATTGACCAGAGCAAGCGAAGTCCCGCCGGTGCGGTCGGCGTCATGCAGATTCTCCCGTCCACGGCGGCGGATCCGCGGGTGGGCATGCCGGATATTGAGGCGATGGAGCCCAACATCCACGCCGGCGTGAGATACCTGCGCATGTTGATGGATGATTACTTCGATGATCCGGCGCTAGACCCGTTGAACCGCCAGCTGCTCGCCTTCGCCGCCTACAACGCAGGCCCGGCCCGCGTGGCAGGGCTTCGAAGGACGGCCGCCGAGACGGGGCTGGATCCGAACCGCTGGTTCGGGAACGTGGAGGTAGTCGCGGCACGGCAGATTGGACGGGAGACGGTGAACTACGTGAGCAACATCTATAAGTATTACATCGCCTACCAGCTCATCACCCGGCAGCAAGAGCTGAAGGAAGCAGGGTGAAGAGCGCCGCGTGCAGCGCCACTGCGATGATCAGTCCTACCGCGAAGCTTGTCGAATACGAGCGCTTGAACTCATCGTTGGCGATTCTGCCAGAGCGTCCGGACCACATCGTCTTCCTCCTCCTCATCTATCCTTCCACAGGTCCGCCTGCGTAGGGTAAGACATCCTCGCCCGCCGCTTGGTTGTCTCGCCCCTCTGCATCAATACGAAGTCGTCCGGGAAGGGGTTTCACGCCAACTGCCGCGGCCGATGCTAGGTTGACCAACATCGGAATCGCGCATCGCGGGTCTGCTGAGCCGGATGCCATGTCAGCTACAGGAGCGACGAAGTAAAGCGAGGTGAACCATGTTCAGCCATCGGACGCCCTGGCTTCTCTCCGTGCCCCTTTTCGCACTCGTGTCGGCGTGCGGGGGCTCCGGAAACGGAGAAGGCGCCGGCGAGGGTAAAGCGCCGGAGAACGCCGCCCAGCGTGAAGCGGCTGCCTACCTGGCGGAGTACGCGAACACCTACCAGGGGCTGTACTACGCGGCCAACAAGGCCGACTGGGCCGTCAACACGCGCATCGTGGAGGGAGACACCACGAACGCCGCACGATACCGCCGGGCCCGCGAGGCGCTCGCGGCCTTCGAGGGCAGCGTCGACAACATCGAACGGATCCGCGACCTGCTCGATCAGCGCGATCAGCTGGCGCCGCTGCAGACGCTCCAGCTGGCGGCGATGCTGTTCGACGCGGCCCAGTATCCCGCCACGGTGCCGGACCTCGTCTCGGAGCGGATCGCCGCCGAGACGGAGCAGGTAGAGACGCTGTACGGCTTCGAGTTCACGCTGAACGGCGAGCCGATCACACCGAACCGAATCGACGAGCTCCTGCGGACGAGCTCAGACCTCGCCGAGCGGCGATCCGTGTGGGAAGCGTCGAAGGAGGTCGGTCCCGCTCTCAAAGAGGGAATCGTCGAGCTCCGCGGCCTCAGAAACGCGACCGTACAGTCCCTCGGCTACCCGGATTTCTTCAGCTACCAGGTCTCCGAGTACGGGCTGACGAGCGACGAGATGCTGGCGCTCACCGACAGCTTCCTCGAGCAGCTACGGCCGCTGTACCGGGAGATTCACACGTGGGTCCGCTACGAGATGGCGGAGCGCTACGGCCAGCCGGTCCCGGAGATGATTCCGGCGGACTGGTTGCCCAACCGCTGGGCCCAGGATTGGTCGGCCCTGGTGAGCGTCGAGGGGCTCGACATCGATCCGGCACTCGGCAAGAAGACGGCCGAGTGGGTGGTCGACCAGGGCGAGGAGTTCTATCTGAGCCTCGGGTTCGGTGAGCTGCCCGACTCGTTCTGGGAGCTTTCCTCTCTCTACCCGCTGCCACCGGACGCGACGTACAAGAAGAACACGCACGCCTCGGCCTGGCACCTGGACGCGGACAGGGACGTGCGCTCGTTGATGAGCGTCGAGCCGAACCGGGAGTGGTGGGAGACGGCGCTCCACGAGCTCGGCCACATCTACTACTACATCAGCTACAGCACGCCCGAGGTCCCGCTCGTGCTTCGCAGCGGGGCGAACCGCGCGTATCACGAGGGGGTCGGAAGCTTGATGGGGCTCGCCTCTCTCCAGCGAAGCTTTCTCGTGAATCGCGGCCTCGTGTCCGCCGACGCCGAGGTGGACGCGATCGCTCAGCTCCTCCAGGAGGCGCTGAACTACGTCGTCTTCATGCCGTTCTCGGCCGGAACCATGACCCGCTTCGAGCACGCTCTGTACGCGGAAGGGCTGCCTGCCGACCGGTTCAACGCGAAGTGGTGGGAGCTGGTGCGCAGGTACCAGGGGGTGGTCCCGCCCGCTCCGCGCGGGGAAGAGTACGCCGACGCCATCACCAAGACCCACATCAGCGACGATCCGGGCCAGTACTACGACTACGCCATTTCCTATGCGCTCCTCTTCCAGCTCCACGAGCACATCGCTCGGGAGATCCTGCGGCAGGATCCCCACGACACGGACTACTGGGGGAGCATGGAGACGGGGGACTTCCTGCGTGAGATCATGGCACCCGGAATGAGCCGCTCCTGGCGAAACGTGTTGCAGGAGACGACGGGACGGGGTCTGGACGCACAGGCGATGGTCGAGTACTTCCAGCCGCTGTACGAATGGCTGGTGGAGCAGAACGCAGGGCGGGAGGCCACCCTCCCGAACCTGTAGCCGAAGTCGCTCGCTCGCTAGCGAGGAGGAGGAAGGCAATGGGTTCGTATCGGTTGGGTGTGCTCGGGGGCGACGGCATTGGGCCCGAGGTAACCCGGGAAGGCCTCAAGGTGCTCGAGGCCGTGGGCGGACGAGAGAGCTTCGAGTACGAGTTAGTCGAGTACCCCTACAGCGGCGAGCACTACCTGAAGACGGGCGAGCTCGTGCCCGACTCGGTGATCGAGGAGTGGCGGGGCTTGGACGCGGTGCTTCTCGGCGCGATCGGCCATCCGGAGGTGGAGCCGGGCCTCGTGGAACGCTCCGTGATTCTCGGCCTCCGCTTCGGCCTGGATCTCTACGTGAACCTCCGGCCGATCAAGCTCTATGCGGAGCACCTGTGCCCGCTCAAGGAAAAGGGCCCCGAGGACATCGACTTCGTGGTGGTCCGCGAGAACACCGAGGGGTTGTACTCGCAGATCGGCGGCCACCTGAGGAAGAACACGCCCGACGAGGTCGCGATCGTGAACGGCATCTACACGTGGAAGGGGTGCGAGCGAGCCTGCCGGTACGCCTTCGAGCTTGCCCGGAAGCTCTCGGCCGAGCGCGAGGCGCGCGGGGACGGAGGACGTCCTGCACGCGTGACCCTCGTCGACAAGGCGAACGCGATCCGCCCGCACGACCTCTGGACGCGCGCGTACGAGCACGTGGCCCGAGAGTTCCCCGAGGTCGAGACCGACCACGCCTACGTCGACGCGTGCTGCATGTGGATGATCAAGAACCCGGAGTGGGTCGATGTGATCGTGACGACCAACCTCTTCGGCGACATCATCACCGACCTGGGGGCGATGCTTCAGGGAGGGATGGGGATCGCCGCTTCCGGCAACATCCATCCGGGCCGCACCTCCATGTTCGAGCCGATCCACGGCTCCGCCCCGAAGTACGCCGGGAAGAACGTCGCCTGTCCGCTCGGCGCGATCTCTGCTGTCGCCATGATGCTCGATTTCCTGGGGGAGACGAGCGGGGCTCGCCTCATCGATGAGGCCGTAGGAGAGCTCCTGCGGAGCGGCGAGGTGCCGTCGGCCGACGCCCGGAGCGGGATATCCACTTCCCAGATGGGCGACATGGTCGTGAGAAGGTTGGAGACGGTCGAGCCGGAGACTGGAAACTAACTTTCGAGGATCCAGCCGATGAACAAGATCCTGTGGCCGCAGCTCCCCGTTCACGCGCTGGCGCTCGCCATGGCGGCGCTTGCCGTCGCCATCCAGACCGAGCCCGCCGTCGCCCAGAAGACGGACATCGTGATGCTGAGCAACGGCAACGCGGTGACGGGAGAGGTCAAGGAGTTTCAGCGCGGCAAGATGAAGTTCAGCACGGACGCGATGGGCACGGTGTACGTCGAGTGGCCCAAGATCGTCACCCTCACGACCGACAAGACGTTCGAGATCGAGCTCGAAGACGGCACGACGTTCTTCGGCTCCATGAGCGCGGCGCAGGAGCCGAACCGGCTGAAGGTCATCGTGCAACGAGACACGTTCGAGATCGCCACGCAGAGCGTCGTTCGCCTTCAGCGGATCAAGTCAACCTTCTGGAGGAGGCTGGACGGAAGCATCGACCTGGGCTTTGACTTCACCCAGCAGAACGGAAAGACGGACCTGGCGCTGAGCGGGGACGTCAAGTACAAAATGGGCCTCAGGAACTTCAAGCTCACCTACGGCCTGACCTTCAGCCGGCAGGACAGCACGGACGACATCAGCAAGCTGAACCTGCGGTTCTCCTATTTGAAGCAGTTCGGGTACCGCTGGTTCTACATTGGGGCGGTCTCGGCCGAGGAGAACTCCCAGCTCAGCCTCGATATTCGCGGTACCGTGGGTGGCGGCATCGGCCGGTACTTCGTCCAGTCCAACAAGGTCAACTTCGCGCTGTTGGGCGGCATCGGGTACGCTCGCGAGAAGTTTACGGACACGGAGGGCGACAATTCCGTACCTGCGACCGTGGGAGCCGATTTTCAGTACTTCAGCTGGGGGGGCCTGGACACGGACCTGTCCAGCCGGCTCGTCATCATGCCCGTGCTGAACCAGTTGGGGCGCTGGCGCATCTCGTTCATCACCAGCTTCAAGCGGGAGGTCGTGAAGGACTTCTACTTCAACGTCAGTCTGAACGAGTTCTACGACAGCCAGCCGCCGTCCGCGACCGCCAACAAGAACGATCTCAGCCTCACGACGTCGTTCGGTTGGTCCTTCTGACCTCGTGCCGCCGCCGGCTGAGGCGAGCGCCCCCCCTGGGGCGGCGCGCCGGAGCCTCCGTGCAACCTTTTTCCAACCTCCCTCGTCCCTATCTAGTAGGTGCTAGAGAAGCAGCAGGTCTCTTAGCCACCTGAAGTCGGAAAAGCCCCGAGAAGAACAGAACGCGCGATACGAATGCGTGCGGCCCAGCCGGTGTGGTTACGGACGCCGTCTCGGAGTCTCCGCTGACGATGATGGGTGGTGGGGAGACAGGAGGGAAGCGGGCTCCGGGGCGGTCGTTCTTGCCGGCTTACTTCAGCCAGCTCCAGTAGCGAATCATGGGCTCCGGCCGGCAGCCCTGAGCCGGGCCTTCGCACTCGGCCGTGCCGTCGGTCACGACGGTCAGCAGGACGGTTCCGTCGCCGAAGAACTCGAGGCGCATGTAGCCGAGCTCCCGCTGCTGCTTACCGGCCGCGAAGAGCGCATCCCCCTTCTCGACGGCCTTCAGCCGGCCACCGGCCCCGCTCACCAGCAGGTACTCCGTTCCATATCCCGATCCGCGGAACACCTGAAGCGTGTGCTCGTGCCCGGCCGCGTACACGATCGGCGGCTTCGGGGCCTCCGAGATCGCCTCTACGATGAGATCCCGCATGCGCCCGTTGCCGGGCGATGACATGTCTTGCGATGAGACCCCCGAGTTCCGAACGATCGGGTAGAGGAAGGGGATCGGGATGTAGAGCGGGCTCCAGAAGTTGGTCAGAGGGAAGAGCTGGTCCGTAACACCAAAGTACCCGCCGTGTGAGCCGTTGGTCGCGAGCGGGTGGTGAGCGAGAACCAGCACGTCCCTGGCTGCCGCGGCGGGTGTGTTCAGCGCTTCGCGGAGGGCTCGGCCCACCTCGCCGGCCGACCGGTTCGCGCACGCAAGTCCCTCCGGCGCCGCCTCGTACCGGAGCAGCCACTCGGTGTCCAAGGCGACCAGCAGGACGGACTCTCCCACCGGTACAGAGACCGGTCCCGGGCAGCCGCCCTTCGGAACGAAGACGACGTCGAGGTCGGGGCCTGCGGCCGCGTTCACATACTCGGCCTGCCGGCGCACGTTGGCCAGGCCACGCTCGCCGCTGCCTCCCCAGTCGTGGTTGCCGGGGAGAAACACGCCCTTCGCCTCGATCCCGCGAGGAACGTCCAGCTGGAGCTCGATGGCCCGGACGTCGTGCTCCCGTCCCGGGTGCGCCGGCTCGCGGAGCCCGTTCTCGTAGATGTTGTCGCCGAGGAACACGATGGCGACGGCGGACGTCTCCGACCGTTCGGCCGCGTCCTCGCGAAGAAACGAGAGGATGGGGCTCTCGGAGTCCGGGTCCCCGGCGTCGCCGATCAGGTAGAGGACGACGTCGACCGGCGGCAGCTGACTTGGGGCTGGCGCCACGGCGGGAAAGCGCGCCGGGCCGCAACCCGGCAGCGCCAGTGCTCCCACAATGAGCAGCAGGAGGGGCATGCTTCCTCCGGCCCGACGGTGCGTCGAGACCCGAGTTCCTGACTTCCTCACGGGTACTTGTTTGTCCAGCATTGGCTCCTTGTCTGGCTGACATTCGCGGCCGATCTTGTGCGGCGCGCGGCCCGCGGCGTGCGGCCCGTGGGACGGAGCCCACGGGTGGCCGTCGCACCGCGGTTTGGCTGTGTTACCAGGCTTCGGCTCCGGAAGGTTCACTGTGGACATCGTATCCTCCACATCGAGGGATTCCCGTAGCCGCGTGAAGGCGTTGCGAAGGCGCGTGTGGATCGGCGCTCCCCGGCTGGCGTGCGCGTTGATGTTCGCGTCGGCGGGCCTTCTCACGCCTGTGGGTCTATGGGCCCAGGCATCCGGCGAGGCATCCAGCGAGCCGCCCGACAGTGTGGTGAGCCTCGTTCCGGGTCCTCACTTCAACAAGGGCGGCTTCTTCCGTTGGCTCTGGGGGACCGACTACCGGCGCGAGTGGAACACCCGGATCCAGGTGCCGCTTCTCGACCTGGGCTCCTATGCCGGCGGACTTCGCCTTCTGGAGAAGGGCGGACCGGGCCAGACGAGAACCCTCTTCTTCCAGGGCGCTGACGGCGGCACGTATGTCTTTCGGTCGACTCTGAAGGACCTCCCCGGGAGCTTCCCGGGAGCCGTCAAGGGAACGCCCATCTACACGGTGCTGGAGGATCAGAACAGCGCTCTTCACCCGGCGGCGACCGTCATGTCGGCGTTGTTCGAAACGACCGCAGGCGTCCTCCACCCCGAGCCACGGCCTTTCGTCATGCCGGACGACCCGATGCTTGGCGAGCACCGCGAGGAGTTCGGCGGTATGCTCGGCACCCTCGTGCTCGTATCGCGGGAGGGAGTGATTGACGGCGACGAGCTGTTCGAGCTCGTGCAGGCGAGCCCGGCCGACCGAGTGGACGCCCACGCCCTACTAAGCGCACGGCTCGTGGACATGCTGATCGGCGACTGGGATCGCGACCGGACGCAGTGGCGGTGGGCACGTCCGAGCGCAGCAGGCAAGTGGGAGCCGATTGCCGAGGACCATGACGAGGCGTTCGTCCGACTCGATGGCCTCCTGTTGTCGAAGGCTCACTTCGTCCTGCAGCAGTTGGTCGGCTTTGGACCGAAGTATCCGAGCATCGCCGGCCTCACCTACACGGGTCAGGAGCTGGATCGGCGTTTTCTGGCGGAGCTCGAGCGGCCGGCGTGGGATTCGATCTCGGCCCGCGTGACGGCCCGTATCACCGATGAGGTGATCGAGAGAGCTGTGCGCCGGCAACCGCCCGGCATGTATGCCGTAAGCGGCGAGCGGATAGTGCAGGAGCTGGGGCAGCGGCGTGACGCGCTTCAAAGAGCCGCCTCCGACTTCTATGAGATCCTGGCTGGCGAAGTCGAGGTGCACGCCACCGACGCAGCGGAGACGGTGTGGGTCACGGGGATGGAGGGTGGCGCCGTGGAGGTCGTGCTGGCGGAGCGCCGGGAGGGCGCTCCCGCGTACTTCCGGCGCCGTTTCTTCCCCTCGGAGACCCGTGAGATTCGGATTCGGCTCTACGCCGGTGACGACGTGGCGCTTCTCCGTGGCGACCCGGACTTCGGAATCCGCGTTCGGCTGATCGGTGGAAGGGGCGAGGACGAGTACCGCTTCGTCGTCCCGGCGAAGAAGGTCGGGCTGTACGACCAGGAGGGGGTGAGCCGGATCACGGGCGCCGCGGCTGGAAGCAGGAAGGTCAACACGAAGCCCTACCCGGAGTGGCGGTTTTCCGACAAGGACCGCATCCCGCCGCGACAGTCGGGCAACCGCTGGTTCCCGAGCGCCCGGGTTCTCCTCTCATCGGATTTCGGGCTCTTCGTCGCCGTTGGAGCCGAGCGCATCAGCTACGCCTTTCGCAAGGATCCCTACTCGACGAAGCTTCGGCTGCTCGGCGGCATCTCGACGGATGGGAAGGTCGAGTTCCGGGCCGACTACGATCTGAGGTTCGAGAACTCCAAGTCGCACCTGGAATCTGGAGCCCTCCTTTCGCAGCTTACCCAGACCCGCTTCTACGGGTTCGGCAACGACACGAAAAGGCTCGGGGACGCGAGCTCGGATTTCTTCCGGGTCGATCGTACGCTGTACGCCGGGGAGGTCGCGGGCGCGCGGTTTCCCGGCCCGACGCAGAACATCGACGTGTCCCTCGG
>DAOVWI010000062.1 GCA_030636765.1 Gemmatimonadales bacterium | reverse complement strand
GCCGCCCGATGAGCCCCTGGTGGGCGCCTGGCTCCGCCTCGTGATACCGGACGAGAAGGCCTCTCTCGCGCCCATGATCGACGGCCGTCCGGTCGGCTTCGCTCGGGCGGCGTGGGGTCTCGCCGTGCCGCTGGGCGATGTGCCGGCAGGAGGCACGCGCCGGATCCGGTTGCTCGAGACAGGGGGAAGTTGACCCGGGGCTCGGGCAGCGAGGTTGCGGACGCCGTCTGGGACGAGCTCCCGCGGATCGTCGAGCCGGCGTATCGAATCGACGAGCGGCCCGCCAGCCGGTGGGGTCCATGGCGAATGACGACGGAAGGGAACGACTCCGGTTCCACCTCCTCCGCCGCTCTAGTTGTACACCTGTACAGGTAGAGCAACGGGCGCAAGAGGTTCGTCGGGCTGGCTGGAGCTACGAGCGGAGCAAAAGGCGCTCGAGACGGACAAGCGCATCTGGTTCGAGTCCACCCCGCATCGCGTCAGCTCTCCAGCATGGCCTCGATCGCCGGCGGCGAGAGCGCCCCGGTCTGGCGCTCCACCGGCTGGCCTTCCCGGAAAACGATGAGCGTGGGAACGCCCTGGATCTCGAAGCGCCGCGCCACATCCGGGCTTCGGTCCGTGTCGAGCTTGGCCACGATGATCTCCCCGGCGCGCTCCCGGGCGATCTCGTCCAGCACGGGCGCCATCATCTTGCAGGGCCCGCACCAGTCCGCGTAGAAATCGACCAGCACGGGGACCTCGGCGTCGGCCACCATGCGGTCCAGATCTTCACCCTCCACCCGCACGGGCCGGTCCACCAGGATCGGCCGTTCGCACTTGCCGCACACGGGCCGGCCGGCTGTCGCGAGGTCCAGGCGATTGAGCGTGAGGCAGAGGGGGCATCGCAGAGTGATCCTCAGCGAGGACGCAACGCGCTTTCCGTCATCTCTCTCCATCCGGTACGTGGATCGGTCCCGCGTCCTCCAGAAGGCCGATCTGCAGCTCGTCGACCTTCTCCCTGAAGCCGGGCACGTCCTCGGCATACACCCGGTTGAACTCCGCGAGCCCTTCCTGCACGGACTCCTCCGCGAGCCTCAGGTACGTGATCTGAGCGGGAGTCGGTGCGTCGAACGAGGAGCCGAGCCCGAAGAGGGCCCTGCTGGCCTGGCTCCACGGCTTGTCCCGGCTGCTCGGGATCCCCTTCGCGTCCGGCGGAACCCAGAGCTGCTTCTCCAGCTCACTCAGGGTCTTTTTGAGCTTCTCGCCCGCGCTGACGAGCTCCTTGTTCGGATCGGTTTCCGCGTCGGCGGAGTTGTCTTCCGCGTCGGCCGACGGATCCTTCCGTGAGACGTCTTCCTCGGCCGCCTCCTTCATGATCTGGCGCGCCTTGTCGAGCACGACGTCGACGTCCTTGCGGGTCCGGTAGATCCGCGTGATGGCTTCGGCCACGGCATCCCGGACCTCGCCGGCGCGCAGGACCGCCTCGTACTTGGCCAGCCGGCCGGCTGCCGAGATCTGCTCTCTCGGGTCGGGGAGCACCCGGATCGTCCCCGTAGCCTCGCTTTCGCCCAGCTTGAGCCGGAGCGTGTAGGTTCCGGGGAGGATTTGGACCCCGGAAGGCTGGAAGGGTGACTCCTCCTCATGCCGTCCGGTGTCGGGTCGCTCGAACGTGTCGCGCCGGAGGTTCCACACGATCCGGTTCACGCCGAGCTTCACGGGCCGCTCGAACGTGCGGATCAGCTCGCCGCTCTCGTCGCGGATCTCCACCTTTGCCTTTGGCGGACCCTCCCGGTCCGGCTTCTCGTCGGCCGTCGCGTCCGTCTCCTGGTCCTCGGCCTCCTCCTCTGGCTCGGCGGCCCGACCCTCGGCTCGCTTCCTTTCCTTCCGCGCCCTCTCCTTCTCCTCGTCGGGATGCGGGAGGTCCGACTGGTTGGCGGAGAACGTGATAAGCGCCCCGTACGGTTGGTTCTCGCCCCGGAACTCTCCGGCGCCCGGGAACCGGGACGCGCCCGTCTGCTTCACCCGGTACTGCTGGGCGTCGGGGAGATCGAAGAGGTGGAGCGGCTCGGCCAAGGTCGCGGACGAGAGGCCGCGAAGGGGTCCGATGTCGTCCAGGATGTACGCGGCGCGGCCGTGCGTGCCGAGCACGAGGTCGTGCTCCCGCGGCTGCACGACCAGGTCCCGAACGCCGACGGTGGGCACTCCGTGCGTCCACTTGAACCAACCGCTGCCGCCGTTCAGCGACACGTACAGCCCGAACTCGGTGCCCAGGAAGAGGAGGCTCGGGTCGACGGGATCCTGGGCGATCGAGAGGGCGTAGCCCCACACGTCGTCCGGCCCCGCGATCCGCGTCCAGCTCCCGCCGTAGTCCTCGCTGTGGTAGACGTACGGCGTCCAGTCGGAGCGGCGGTGGTTGTCGAACACCACGAAGGCGGAGGCCGCGTCGAACTTCGAGGGCTCGATGTGCGGGATCCACGTGTTCGCCGGCACGTTGGGGACGTTGGCCTCCACGCTCGTCCACGTGGCGCCGGCGTCGCGGGTGACGTGAAGCCGTCCGTCATCCGTGCCGACCCAGATCACCCCGCGCTCCAGGGCGCTGGGCGCGATCGCGATGATCGTCGTGAAGTTCTCCGCTCCGGTCACGTCCAGAGTGAGGCCTCCGCTCTCCTGCTGCCGCTGCCACTCCGGGTTGTCGGACGTGAGGTCGGGGCTGATGACCTCCCACGTCTCGCCGCGGTTCCTCGAGCGGTGGACGAACTGGCTCCCGTAGTAGACGGTCGCCACGTCGAACGGGTCCTGCGCGAAGCCCGCGTTCCAGTTGAAGCGCAGCGGCTCGCCCTCGGGCGGGGCGGGGCGAAGGTTCTTTCGCTCGCCCGTCCGGAGGTTCCAGCGGAAGAGGCTCCCTCCCTGGCTCATGGCGTAGCCCTGCATCGGGTCGTCCGGAAACGGCGAGGTGTCGAAGCCGTCGCCGAACCCGACCTCCTCCCAGTGGTGGTTTCGGATCCCGCCGTTCTCCCATACGGCGCTCGGCCCTCTCCAGGAGCCGTTGTCCTGCATGCCGCCGTAGACGTGGTACGGCCGCTGGTCGTCCACCCGGATGTGGTAGTACTGGGCGAGCGGCAGGTTGGAGACGAAACGCCAGCTCTCCCCGCGGTCCTCGCTGAGAGCGACGCCGCCGTCGTTCCCGATGATGATGTGCGTGGCGTCGTTCGGGTCGATCCACATCGCGTGGTGGTCCGGGTGGATCTCCCTGAACGGGACCAGCGTCTCGAACGTCTTGCCACCGTCGACCGAGACGGAGATCAGGGACCAGAGGCTGTAGACGCGGTTCGGGCGCTCGGGGTCGACCCGGATATCGGCGTAGTAGAACGGCCGGTTTCCAACATCGTCGCCCTTGCCAGCGAGCTTCCACGTCTGCCCACCGTCCTCCGACCGGTACAGCGCGTTCTCCTTCTTCGCCTCGACGTACGCGTACATGACGTCCGGGTCCGAGCGCGCGATCGCCAGGCCGATCCGGCCAAGATCCCCCTCCGGCAGCCCGTCCTCCGGAGTGAGCCGCGTCCACGTGTCGCCTCCGTCGCGCGACACGTGCAGGCCGGAGCCCGGTCCGCCCGACTCGAAGAACCACGGCCAGCGGCGGTACTCCCACATGGCAGCGAAGAGGACCTCGGGGTTGTCGGGGTGCATGACGAGGTCGGCGGCGCCCGTTCTCTCATCTACGTAGAGGACCTTCTCCCACGTCTTCCCGCCGTCCCGCGTGCGGAAGACACCGCGCTCGGCGTTCTCGCCCCACTCTCGGCCCAACGCGGCCACGTATGCCACCTTCGGGTCCTCCGGATGAAGCACGATCCGCGGGATCCGCTCGCTGGCGTCGAGTCCCAGGTGCTCCCAGGTTTCGCCCCCGTCGCGTGTGAGATAGACGCCGTTCCCGACCGAGACGCTGTTTCGGACGTTGCCTTCGCCCGTGCCGACCCAGAGCACGTCGGGATCCGCCGGGTGAACCGCGAGGGCTCCGATGGCGGCCACCGGCTGGTCGTCGAAGACCGGCTCGAAGGAGAGCCCGCCGTTCGTGGACTTCCACACGCCCCCCGTCGCTGCGCCCACATAGACGATCTTCGGGTTGGACGGGGCGGCCACTACGTCGGCCACGCGGCCGCTCATCCCGGCCGGACCGATCGACCGGGCCTTCATCCCGGCCAGCAGCTCGGGCTCGACCTGGGCGAGGCCCCGGGCCGGAGCGGAGAAAATGGAGAGGGTGACGGCGGCCAGCACGAATGGTCTGATTTGGAATGGTCCGACCTGTCGACGGGGTACACGGGCTTCGTGGTTCACGGGGCGTTCCTCATCTGAGCCTGGTTTGAGCCTATGGCGCTGTGGGTTCCCGAGAGATCGGGCGCGCAAGTTATCGAATCTGTCCTATGAATAACCAGAGGTCGGCACGTTGCTCGCTTTGCTTCGCCCCGCTCTTGGCACTCCTCATCGGGGCTGCCGGGGGCACCGTTGGGGCGGGCACGGCGAACGCACAGGAGAGGGATGACCCTCGCCCGCCCGCCGCTCCCGCCGACGCCGTGACCCCGGATTCCGCGGCCGCCGATACGCTCGCTCAGGTTCTCGAGACGTTGATGGTGAGGGTCAAGCGCCCCCTGGTGATCGGCGGGTCGAGCGCGTTCGAGGCGGACCTGGACTCGATCGCTTTCCTCGAGCCCTCCGCTACGCTGGCCGATCTGTTGAGGGAGATGCCGCTGCTCCGGGTGCGGGAGAACTCACGGGGCGAGATGCACGTGTCGCTGAGGGGTTCCGAGTCCCGCCAGGTGCCGGTGCTGCTGGACGGGACGGCCCTCACCTACGGCTGGGACAACCGGACGGACCTGTCGCTGATTCCTCTCACGGGCGTGCGGCGGGTGGGGACGGTCCGGGGACTCTCATCGCTGCTCGCCGGACCCAACGTCCTCGGCGGCGTCATGCGCCTCGAGGTGTCGCAGGAGTCCTTCGCAACCACCCATGTCGAGCCCCTGCGCGTACGCATGGCGATCGACGACGGAGTAGGACAGGCCGTCGAAGGCAGCTTCGGCCACGTGCTGGGCCGCGAGACGCAGCTTCTCCTGCGCGGCGGCGGCGGCTACAGGCGTCGCGACGATCTCCCTATTCCGAAGGACATCGAACAGCCGCCCCCGGCCGTGTCCGGCACGCGGCTGAACAGCGACATGCAGCAGATCAACGGATTCCTGTCGGCTCGGCTCCAGGTGAAGGATGGGGCCTGGGCGTCTCTGTCCTCTGTCGCCTACACTGCCGAGCGAGGAGTGCCGCCTGAGTTGCATGTGGAAGCCCCCAGACTGTGGAGGATTCCCGAGACCTGGCGCTGGGTTACCGTGCTGGCGGGGAGCACGGGCTGGCTCGGGACGGGGAGCCAATGGCGGTTCGGCGGCAGCGTCGGAATCGATTTCGGGCAGAACGTGATCGACGTCTACGCGAGCCCCGACTACGAGGAGATCGTCGGTGGCGAAGAGGGGGACGACCGGACGTTAACTTACCGATTCTTCGCCGATCACTCGTTTGGTTCCGACCTGATCGCTGCCGCGTTCACCTTCGCCGACACGGACCACGATGAGCTTCTCGAGCCGGGAGGCGCCGCGAGCTACAGCCAGCGGTTGTGGAGCGGGGCCGTGGAATTCGAGAAGACGCTCTTCCACCGAAACGACGGATCCGGGGCCGCGATCACGCTCGGCGGCAGCTTGGATGGCTCGGACACCCCGGAGACGGGAGGACGGCCAGGGCGCGACGCGCTATGGGATTGGGGGGCGAAGGTCACGGGATCCATAACGCTTGCCGAGGGCATCACGCGTCTTCACGCGGGCTTCAGTCGGCGGGCCCGATTTCCATCGCTTCGAGAGCTCTATTCGGGAGCGTTGGGCCGATTCGTGCCGAATCCTGAGTTGGGCCCGGAGACGCTGCTCGTCGGAGAGGGGGGTGTGACCGCCAACGGCGAGACCTGGACGATTCAGGGGGTCGTCTTCCATCAGCGTCTGAGTGACGCGGTGGTGCGCACCGGCCTCGGAGATGGGACGTTCACCCGCGAGAACCGGGACCGAATCCTGAGTACCGGTGTCGAGCTCTTCGGCTCATTGCGGTGGCGCTCCTTTTTCGGTTCTCTGGACCTGACTCTCCAGAACGTCGACCTGGAGGATCCTTCGGCCCCCGAAGATCAGCGGCGTCCCGAGTACCAGCCGGCGGTGAGCGGGAGCCTCGAGCTCGGCGTGCAGGCGGCTCTCGCGATCGACACGAGGCTTCTCATCGATCATCTCGGCCGGCGCTACTGCGTGAACCCGGACCTGGGGAGCGACGAGGAGCTGGAGGCGAGTACGTCCTTGGGTTTTCAGCTCTGGCGGGACTGGTCGCTGCAGGCCGGGCCTCTGCGCCGCTTTCGGGTGCTGGCCGCGCTGGAGAACCTTACGAACGCCACCATCAACGACCAGTGCGGCCTCCCGAGGCCGGGCCGCGTTTTTCGCATACAGGTGGAGATCGGCTAGCGGCCGTCGGTCCACCACGCCTGCGGCTTCCAGCGCCGTCCGAATCCGAGCTTCTTGTCCAGCCAGAGCATGAGACGGCGGAGAGGGGTGCCGGCGAGCGTGCGACCGACCCGGTTCCACCACAGGGAGAAATCCTTGTTGTACGGGCACACCCGGAGGCAGATGGCGCAGTCGCTGTTCTGCTTCACCCAGTAGTCGAAGCAGCGCTCCCCGTCGATCGACCACTTCCGCACTCCACGCAGGGTGGACTCGTTGTAGACCTCGGCCGTAGGCTTGCCGTTCGAGATCGCATTGACCGGGCAGGCGTCGGTGCAGCGTCTGCAGATGTCGCAGAACTCCTTCACGCCGAATCGGATAGGCGCGTCAAGCGAAAGCGGAAGGTCGGTGAAGACCTTCCCCAGCCGCACGCGCGGACCGTGCTCCTTGGTGATCAGGAGCCCGAGCCTGCTGTACTCTCCGAGCCCCGCCTTGATGGCATATGGGACTGCGAGCGCAGAGTCGTTCATGCTGGCGATCGCGTTGTAGCCCAGGTTCCGGATGTACTGGGCCGTCGACAAAACGACGAGCGCGTCGTGCGAGTACCCGAGCCCCGTCGCCGCACCGCTGAGAGCCGACGGCACGGTCCGGATCCAGCCGTAATCCATCTGCTGGGCCGTGACGACCACCCAATCCAGTCCGGCGGGGATGTCATTCGGCCGCTCCGTCATCGAGATGTCGCTGAACTTCTGCGTGTACATCCAGCGCTCGTCGAACTGCGTGATGCCCACGAGGCTCGCGCCGAACGCCTTCGCGACGCGCTTGATCTCGCGCGAAGCCGCCTCGGGGGACTCGAACTCGGTCTTCTCGCTGGCGACGTCACGCTGAAGCGTGAAGGCGTCCGTGAACCCCTCGCGCCGGTCGTCCGACTCCTTGAGTTCCGTGAAGATATCGCTGACGTGCCAGGCCGCGTTTCGAAGGGCGTAGTCCTTCTGTGTGAAGCCATCCGCCTTCCGCCAACGCTCCAGCGGCTCGCGGTAGGTCTGGTAGAAGATCTCCGACTTGTCGCTTCGAACCCGGTCGTCCCACCAGGATCGGCGAAACACGTCGTACTTCTGATTGAAGCGCTCGAACTCCGGCGTGAGCTCGAAGCCGGCCTGCTGGTCGGATGCCGCCGGGTGGCCCCGTTCCCTATTCGTGCCGCGCGCGGGAAATCCCGATCGATCCGCAACCTCTCGCGTCCGTCCCTCCAGTTGTACAGGTGCGCAACTAGAAAGGCGGGGGAGGTT
Organism: Gemmatimonadales bacterium; assembly: GCA_030636765.1. Classification (GTDB taxonomy): domain Bacteria; phylum Gemmatimonadota; class Gemmatimonadetes; order Palauibacterales; family Palauibacteraceae. The sequence goes on along the minus strand of DAOVWI010000062.1, from coordinate 4,054 downwards.
GGACCGGGATCGTTCCCTTCCGTCATCATTCGCCATGGCTATCCATACTTCCGCGATGCGACCTGTTAGTGCGGCTCCTCCTCGGCATCGTACCAGGCCTTGTCAGAGCTCACCGGTTCCGGCTGCTCCGGGCCCACGTTCTCCGCCTCGATCGCGGCCACGATAAAGTTCTCCGGGGGGATCGGCGAGCCGGCGAGGCGCCGGAGCATGGCGAGCTGGCCGGCGTGGGTCATCGCGTCGGCGAGAGGTCCCTGGAGCAGCCGCGCGGGCGTCGTGCCGAGAAGGGGCGCGTCGGATTCCAGCTGCCGCGAGAGGTCCGCCAGCATCCCGTGGAAGCGCTCCACCTCTCGCTCGAACTCCTCCAGGATGCGCGGGCGGTACTCCCCGCCGACGAAGTGCGTGCGCGCGTAACCGAGAACGCTCGTCATGTGCCAGAGGATCTCGTGCGGCGTCCGGAGACCGTGCCCGGCCCGGAAGTCCGGGTAGCCGTCCGTGGCTCCACGCAGCGCCTTCTGCGTCCGGTAGGCGAGCGCGGCGAGGAAGTGTCGCAGCAGCTGCCGCTCATTCATGAGTCAAGGATTCGGGCCTCATCTCTAGGCCTGCGCCCCGTCGCCTGGAATGCTGCCCTCGATGCGCCGGAAGCGGCCGTACACGAACTGCTGCTCGACGCCGGCGGGCGTTCGGTGCCGTTCCTCGCGGCTCTCGACGAGCATGAAACCTGATCCCAACTCGGACGCGATTCCTTCGGGGCCGTACCGAACGACGTCGAGCCCGCTGCACCGGGTGGGCCCCTCCGGCCCGAACGTCGCGATGATGGCCTCGCCGCCGGCCACGAGGCTGGACTCCAGAGCGGCGCGATAGGCGGCTCGATCCTCCTTCTCAGTCAGGAAGTGAAACACCGCCCGGTCGTGCCAGACGTCGAAGGGGTGTGGCGGGACGAACCGACGCACGTCGCCCTCGAGCCACCAGACGCCTGACGCGCGCTCGCCCAGCCGCTGGCGTGCCAGGTCGAGCGCGGCAGGGGAGATGTCCAGCACCGACACCTGCACGAACCCGCCGGCCAGGAGATAATCGACCAGGGTGGAAGCGCCGCCGCCGACGTCCAGGATTCTAGTTTGGGGTCCGGCGCCCGTGGCTCGGATGAGCTCCAGGGAGAGGGCCGGATGCCTCTGATGCCAGCTGAATTCTCCAGGGGAGCGCGCGGACCAGACGCGTTCCCAGTGGGCCCGGGAGCTCATGGCGACCCCGTGGTCAGGGCGTCCTCGGCACCGGGCCCTGGCCGATCCGGCTCACGATGCGGTCGAGACGACTCGATGCGTTGACGATCATCTCCCAGTTATCGGGCACGATGGGTTGGGCGTGGGCCAGGTTGTTCCTGAGCGAGCCGAACTCCTTGATGGCGCGATCACCGTCCCGGCGGGAGGTAACCTCGAAGTCCTCGCGCCACTCCGGATCTTGGAGGAGGATCTGCGCCTTGTCTCCGAGCTGGAGACAGTCGATCAGGCGGGCGGGCTGCTCTCGTCGCCGCCGCTCCGCGTGCAGCTCGCGGGCTTTGCGCATGCGGCCCGTCGATACAAGCCCGATCCAGGCGTCATCCGGGTACAGCGCGGCGATCGTCTCGGTGAGGAAGGTCTCGACGATCGTGATCATTCCGAACAGCCACATTCGGACGGGCGGCTTCTCGAAGTGTCCCCGAATGACGAAGGCGTCGATCTGCCCCAGTAGCGACACGAAGCAGTACTCGGTGTCCTCCAGCCGTTCGATTACGTCGGGGAGGGGAGCGGAGTGTGGGACGACCTGGTCCGGGTCGACCTCACGAGCGTGCTCGGCGCATGTGCCGCCGGTCAGGTCATTCGTCCGGACGTACTCGACGACACGGCCGTCTCGACGCACCCCTCCCACCGGATCCCGGCTCTGCGCCAGGGCGGACGCGGCCTCGGTGGCCTCGGAATCGGCATCGAACGAGAGCAGAGGCTCCGCGATGTCGACGACCGTGAAGCCCTCGGTGAAGAGCTTCTTCATACGCAGCTGAAGGGCCAGACGATCGGCCGGATCCGATGAGATCATCCGTCTTGCACGCTCGGCTGCCCGCTACGGAGCGCCGGCTGAAGCCGCCTTGTCCGATTCGGCCTCGCCGGATGGCACGATTACCGCCGGCACCTCGGCCTCGGCAAGGGCGGCGTTGAACTCGGCCACCTCACCGTCGATTACCGACCGCAGCTCGGCCAGCACGGCGTCGAGCTCGGCGTTCAGATCGTCGAGCCGCTCGTACGCCCCATCCGTCGGCGGTGCGTCCGCCCCTCCCACGATGCCGTACAGGTAGACGAGCTGCGCGTCCAGCCTGGGCGGGAAGTTCAGCGGGTCCTGGCGGCTCTCGTTTTTCGTCTGCATCAGCTGCTCTTCGACCGCGGTCAGTCTCGAGGCGATCGAGTCGGCAAGCGTGGTAAGGTCTTCCCCGTATCCTGCCTCGCTCGCCAGCTTGGCCTTCTCCTTCACCTGCTTCCGCACCGACCGAAGCCTTCGGATGGCGTTGTGTGTTTCCTGCATCCGGTCGCGGATCCGGAGCAGCAGATCGAACTGGGCCGTGCGCTCCTCGGGCGTCAGCAGGACGCGAGGGTCGGGCAACAGCTCGAACGAGCGGGTCTGACTCCAGTCGCCGACCGTGAGACGGACCTGGTAGCCACCGGGGGCGACCATCGGGCCCCCGGCCTGGCCGAAGTACACCGCGTCCTCCACGAGCTCCGGCTTCTCCAGGCGAAGATCCCAGCTCGCGCGGTTCAGCCCCGCCTTGGTCGCGATGGAGTCGCCCTTCGAGCTGCGCTCGATCCGTTCAGCGGTCTCCTCATCCTTCGCCTTCGGCTCCCACGTGTAGGAGCGGAGCACCTCTCCCTCCTCGTCCAGGATCTGGAGCGCCACCTGGTCGTCGGGCTCTTCCGCCAGGTAGTAGTAGAAGCGGGCGCCGTTCGGCACGCTGTCCGGGGTGAACCCGAACCCCGAACGGCTGCCGAAGCGCGCCCGGTACGCGTTGTGGGGCCGATACAGGTGTGCGGCGGCGCTCGCCACCTCCTGCGAGAGCTGGCGGAGCGGCGACAGGTCGTCGAGGATCCAGAAGGAGCGGCCCTGCGTCGCGACCACCAGGTCGCCCTCGTGCACGCGGAGGTCGGTGATCGGCGTGACGGGCAGCTTGAGCTGAAGCGTCTGCCAGTGGGCGCCGTCGTCGAACGAGACGTACATGCCGTACTCGGTCCCCGCGTAGAGCAGCCCCCTCCGCTCCGGGTCCTCGCGCACGACGCGCACGAAGTGGTTCCCCGGGATCCCGTTGCCGCGGGTGAGCAGCTCCCAGGACTTGCCGTAGTCGTTGGTACGGAAGACGTAAGGCGTGAAGTCGTCCTCCCGGTACCGCTGGACGGCGATGAACGCCCGGCCCGGCGCCTGTGGAGAGAGCTCGATCATGTTGACAGTGCCCCGCTCCGGCATCTCGCCCGGCGTGACGTTCGTCCACGTGGCGCCGTCGTCGCGCGAGATGTGGACCAGGCCGTCATCCGATCCCGCCCACAGGACCCCCTGCTCGTGCGGCGAGACCTCGAAGGCGAAGATCGTCCCGAATACCTCGACGCCCGTGTTGTCCTTCGTGATCGGGGCGCCGGCGTACGCCTGCTTCGTCTCGTCGTCACGCGTGAGGTCCGGGCTGATCGTCTCCCAGCTCTGCCCGCCGTTCGTCGAACGGTGCACGTACTGCGAGGCGTGATACAGGACGTCCGGATTCCACGGCGAGAGACGGATCGGGGCGTTCCACTGGAAGCGATACCTGAGGTTCACGGCCGCCTCGCCGATGCCGAGCTCAGGATAAAGGAGGATGCTCCGGTTGGTTCGGTTGCCGTAGTCTCTTCGGGTGATCGTCCCGCCGTATGACCCGGCGTACGTGACGTCGGGGTTCCGAGGGTCGATCGCGATGTGTCCGCTCTCGCCGCCGCCCACCGATCGCCAGTCCTCGTACGGCGTCAGGCCCCCCATCCCCCGGCTGGGAAGGGAGATCGTGCTGTTGTCCTGCTGC
>DAOVWI010000254.1 GCA_030636765.1 Gemmatimonadales bacterium | reverse complement strand
TCCTCGCCGTCGTCGCGTTATGGTGCGGCCATCGTGGCCGCACGTGCTATCTCCCTGCGCTGCGCACCCCAAACATGACGTGCCATCGCCCGGCGCAAGATCCGGAGGGTTCGCGGGCGCGTCAAAGGCACGGAGCTCCGCCATGAGCGACATCCCCTTCCTGACCGCCGATCAGATGCGGGAGGTGGACCGGCTCATGATCGAGGAGTACGGGATCGAGCTGCTCCAGATGATGGAGAACGCCGGCCGGGGCCTAGCGGGCCTCGCCCGCGAGCGTTTCCTCGAGGGCGACCCTCGGCGGCGCGCCGTCGTGCTGCTCGCCGGGGCCGGCGGCAACGGAGGCGGAGGGCTCGTCGCTGCCCGCAGGCTCCACGCGTGGGGCGTCCGGGTGCACGTGCTGCTGACGCGCGCTGCCGACACGTATCGCGCGGTGCCCGCGCGGCAGCTCGCAACCCTCCGGCGCATGGGCGTCGCCCTCGCCTTCGAGGCGGAGCCGGCGTCGCTGCCGCCGGCCGACCTGATCGTGGATGCCCTGATCGGCTACAGCCTCTCGGGCGACCCGCGCGGCATGCCGGCCAAGCTCATCCGCCGGGGCAACGAGGCTGCGGCGCCCGTGCTCAGCCTCGATGTCCCATCGGGAATCGATGCGACGAGCGGCCACGTCGCAGAACCCGCGATCCGGGCCGATGCGACGCTCACGCTCGCCCTTCCGAAGACGGGCCTTCGTGCCCCGGCGGCAGGCCCCCACGTCGGCGAGCTCTACCTGGCCGACATCGGTGTGCCCCGGGAGCTGTACGCTGAGGCCAGCCTGGGTCTGGACGTAGGACCGATCTTCGCCGGAGGAGAGATCCTTCGGCTGCCGGACTGACGACGGGAGCGAACGATCCCGGTTCCACCTCCTCCGCGGCTCTAGTTGTACAACTGCGCATGTAGAGGGACGGCGCGAGGTTCTTCCGACGTGGCTCGAGTTCGCGCGGAACCCAAGCCCCGCCCCTCGACGTTCTCGGAGGTGAACGCGACGGTATTCCGGCCGACAGAGGCCACAGATCCCACATGACAGGTCCGACCGACGTGACCGATGGATAAGGAGCTCTAGACCCCTTGGTCTTTCACCCACTGTTCGTGCACCTGCACATCGCGTTTCTGCTGATGGCGTTCCTGGCGATGTGGTACTGGCTCCTCAAGGGACTGAGCTCCTCCGTCTTCGAGGACCGGATCTACCAGTTCGCGCGAGCCTGCACGTGGCTGGGGGTCGTCTTTGTCGCTCTCTCGATGGCGGTGGGCGTGCGCGACGGCTTCGCGGGACGCTACGCGGTCTGGGGAGGCCAACAGGGCGGCTGGCTGATCGTGAAGGCGAGTCTGGCCTCCACCCTGCTCATCGTGTACGGCTTCTTCCTCCACCTGAGCTCGAAGAAGCCTCGCTACCTGCAGGAGGAGCCTCGTCTGCTGGCGTGGTGCATGCTCACACAGACGGCGGGCATGGCGATCGTGGTCGCCATCACCGCGATCGGCACGATGCTGGTCTACTATCCGTGGTCTCTCCCGCGCTTCCACATGTAGGGCCGAGCGGGCGAGACATGGGAATCGGGGGCAGACGACCGTGGCGGGTGCTGGTGCTGGGCGGCGGCTTCGGAGGGCTGTACGCGGCCACGTACCTGGCGAAATCGTTCGACTTGGAGCCCGAGGACGAGGTGCTTCTTATCGACGCCCGGAATCACTTCACGTTTACACCGCTTCTCAGCGAGGTCGTGGCGGGAACGCTGGGGCGGGAGCACGTGGCCGTCCCGCTGCGAGGCCTCGCCCGAAAGAACGGCTTCCGCTTCCTGCAGGCACACGTGGAGGGGCTCGACCCGGACGCAGCCGTCGCGTACACGTCGGCCGGGCCGATC
>DAOVWI010000142.1 GCA_030636765.1 Gemmatimonadales bacterium | reverse complement strand
GTCACGGCGGATTCGCGTGCACGAAACTACACTTCGCGGACCGCCGGCGCGACGTCGGAAGACGGAAGTCACCTCGTTGCTCGGCAAGAGGTTGAGCCGCCCGGCAACTTGCCGTGCCGGGCACGGGAATCTAAGCTTCCCCTGCTGACGAGGCACCGGCGACCGCCCCGCGCCGGACGACTCCGGGAGCAATCAATGCCAACCCTTCTCGACCGGCTGCGCGACGCCCTGGCGCCGCGCTACGAAGTCGACGGCGAGGTCGCCTCCGGCGGCATGGCCACGGTGTTCCGCGCCCGCGACACCTCTCTTGAACGAGTGGTGGCCGTCAAGGTGCTGCGGCCTGACATGGCCACGGCCGTCGGGGAGGCGCGCTTCCTTCGCGAGGCCCGGATCCTGGCCTCGTTTTCCCACCCCAACATGGTCTCGATCCACGACGCCGATCAGAAAGACGGGCTCTCCTACTACGTGATGGACCTGATCGAGGGAGAGTCCCTGGCCGAGCGGTTGGAAGACGGACCGCTGGACGGGCGGGACGCTTTCCGGCTGGGGCGGGACCTGCTGGCAGCCCTCGAGCAGATCCACGCGGCCGGTGTCGTCCACCGGGACGTGAAGCCCTCCAACATCTTCCTTGTGGACGGGCGTGCTCTGCTCGCCGACTTCGGCATCGTGCACGTCGAAGGGTCAGGGGACGACACGCTCACCCGGGAAGGGCGCGGTCCGGGCACTCCCGCCTACATGTCGCCGGAGCAGGCGAAAGGGACGGCGGTATCTCCGCAGTCAGACCTGTATGCCCTGGGGATGGTGCTGTACGAGTCGCTGTCGGGAACGCGTTGGACGTCGCTCGCGGCGCCGGAGTCCGGGGACTGGAGCGGGATCCCCGTGGCTGCACGCCCCGTCCTCCGGAAGGCACTGGCAATTGCCCCTGAGGATCGGTGGAAGAACGCCGCAGAATTCCGACAGGCCCTCCGGACGCGCGGCCCGGGGATCCGGATCCCGAGGTGGGCGGTCTTCGTGGCCCTGGCGGCGATCGTCGCCCTCCTGTGGCGCGCCGCGGAACGCCCTGCTCCGCAGCAGCCCGGAACGCCCGAAACGCTCCTTGACGTGGCCGTATTTCCATGTGTTGCGATGGAGCCGTCGGATTCCTTGCTGGGCATCAACATCGGGCAGCGGGTGGCGCGCAACCTGGAGGATATTCCAGGCATCTCGAGCGCGAACGCCCCGGCGGCCCTTTCCCTGTACGAGAGACGCGCGGGTAAGATCGTGTCATCGGACTGGACCGAGGTACTCAGGGCATCGCACGCCATGCACTGCGACGTGGACCGAACGGAAGGCGGCCTGGACATCGACCTGAGACTCCTCGACGAGACGGGAAGCCCGGTCGATCTGACGACTCTCGCCATCCGACGCGAATCGGAGACCGAGCTGCGACGGTGGGCGGCCGTCAAGATCTCGATGCATATCATCGGTGAGTTGGCCCCTGATGTCACGCTCACGGCGGCCGAGGTCGATCCGCTGGCGCGCTATCCCGCCGCCGCCACGCGATCGTTCTTCTGGGGAGAGGACGCCCTTCGGCACGGAGCCTGGCGGAAGGCGGAGCGGCGCTACCGGGAAGCTCTCGATGCGGATTCCACCTTCACCCTCGCACGCCTTCGGCTCGCCGAGGCGCGCCGGTGGCTCGCGGACCGGCCGATCGGCGAGGACCTGGTCGAGATCCAGGGCATGGACCTGTCCAGTCTGAGTCCGCTCGATTCGCTCCTGCTCGAGGCGGGGGCCACACCGCACGGCCCTGCCCAGCTCGCGGCGTACGAGGAAGTCCTCGCTCGTCCCGAGTACCGCTTCGACCCATACGCCACGCTGCTGTACGCAGATGAGCTGTACCACCGTGGAGGGCTATGGGGGGTGCCGCTCGACAGCGCGGTCGCGCTCCTGGAGCTTGCCGTCAGTCGGGACTCGCTCCTCGTGCCGGCGGTCGAGCACCTCACGCAGGCCCTGATCCGCACGGGGCGAGCCGAGAAGGCCCTGGCCGCCCTTCGACACCTCGAGCAAATCCATGCCTCGCCCGAGGAGCCAGATCTCTACTTTCCTGAAGTCTGGGGGCAAGGCTTCAGGGAGCGCTTCGAGCCCGAGGCCGCCGGCGAAGGCCGGGCCGCACTGGCAGAGGCGGGTCCCGAGATGCTCGGCCTGTACGCGCGCTGGGTGCGCTACATCGACAACCCGGCCTCCCAGGCGACACTGGGGGCACTTCTGGTCCGCAGCGCCGACCGGCTGGGAAGCTCTGAGTCGGCCGCGCAGGGGTTCATCGCCCTGGGGCTCGGTCTCATCGGGCAGGGAATGATCGAGGACGGGATCGCGGCATTCGATTCGGCCGCTCGCCGGATGGAGACACCGGAAACGGTCACCCAGGCTGCCGAATGGCACGTGATGCCGTTCGCGCTCGGTCTCGAGGGTTTTCCCGCCGCCGCAACCGAGAAAGGTGAAAGAGCTCTCGAGGTCCTGTGGCATCGACCCGATACCGATGTCGCACTCAAGGCGAGGGCCGCTACCGCCCTGGCCGTGCTCGCCGACCGGCGGGGAGAGACGAATCTTCGAGACACGTGGAGCGCCCGGCTCGACTCCCTCGGACCTGGCACGCGCGAGATTACGGTCCGTCCATCCCGTTTCCTTGCTGCATTGTCGTCCGCCGCGAACAGCGATTACCGATCCGCCCTGGAGGCTACGGCCGACGACCTGGCGTACGATTCCGCCGGTCTGGCGGAGCGACCGTTCCTCCGCTCGGCCCTGTATCTGAAACGGGGAGAGTGGTATCGGGAGCTGAACATGCCGGACAGCGCGATCGCCTCGTGGCTGTGGCACGAGAACACGGACCTCGAAGGGATGGTGCCGCCACACCTCGTGCAGGCGGGCGAAGTGGATGGGGCTCTCGGCACGCACGCGCGACTGAGGATCGTCGCTGCCCTTTCCGAGATGCCCGAATCTTCTTTCGAGGCGATTTGCCCAGTCGCGCGCGAGGTCGTCAGGTTGTGGCAGCCGCCGGACTCAGCCCTGGCACCGTTGAGACGACAGATGGAGGAACTTCGTCTGGAGGCCTGTCCGCCATGATCACGCTGCGCACTCTCGGGCCCGTCGAAGTGACCGTAGATGGCGAGCCCGCCCCCCGCGAACTGCTGTGGCGCAAGAACCTGGCGCTTCTCCTGTACCTGGCCCGTTCGCCCGAGCGGCGCCGCTCCCGCGAACACCTCGTCGGAGTCTTCTGGGGCGACAAACCGGACGCGTCGTCTCGCCATTCCCTGAACGAAGCGCTGCGTGTGATCCGCAAATCGGCCGGCGAGGATGTCGTCGAATCGATCGGCGACCAGGTCGTCCTTTCTGGAGAGGCGATCGAGATCGATGCGGACCAACTTGATGCGCGGCTCGATGCCGAGAAGTGGAGCGAGGCGGTCGATCTGGTCCGCGGCCCGTTCCTCGAGGGCTTCACCGTGCCCGATAGCTCGGCGTTCGAGGACTGGCTGGGCGCCGAACGGGTGTTCTGGATAGACCGGATGGTCGAGGGAATCAGGCGCCACGCCGAAACCCTGTTGTCGCGAGGAGACGGGCAGGCCGCTCAGGACGCAGCGGTGAAGGCCCTCGCTCTGGATCCGTTCTCGGATTCGGCCGTGCGGCTCGCCATGCTGGCGGCGGCGGTGCGTGGGGAGCGGGCAGGAGCCCTGACCCTGTACGACACCTACGCGACCCGGTTGGCAGAAGAGCTGGGGCTCGAGCCCGACCCCGAGACGGAGGCGCTCGCTGAGCGGATCCGGAGCGAGCGCGAGTGGCACCTGCCCGACACCGTTACCGATGTGGATCGTTGGGCACGCCGCTTTCCGCTGGTGGGCCGCGAACGCGAGCTCGAAGCGGCCCTGAGCGCCCTGTTCGAGTCCTTCGAAGACAGGTCGCCGGCCATCATCCTCGTCCATGGGGACTCGGGGTCGGGCAAGACGCGCTTGGGCGAGGAGCTCGCGGCGAGGGCCCGGCTGGAAGGAGCCGTCGTTTCTCACATCCGGTGTGTGCCGACGGATCGCGACCTGGCATGGAGCGGCTTCGCGGGCCTGTGCCGTGGAGGGTTGCTGGAGGGATCCGGGGCGATCAAGGCGCCCCCTGATGCGCTGGCTTTCGGTCTGGCCGGCGTGGTCAGCCCGGACGAGCGCCTGGTCCGGCTCGCTGAAGGTGTCGATCCGGCAGCTCCCGACATGGCGCTCAAGGACCTGCTCCGAGCGGTCGGATCGATGCAACCAGTGCTTCTATGGATCGACGGCGCCGGAGACGTGGACCCCGAGTCCGCTGGGGCGTTTCAAGCCCTGATCCGGGACGCCGCCGGTGTGCCGTGCTCTCTGCTGCTGACGGCGACTTCGTATCCGCTGCGCGAGGAGCTCGACGATGCAAGAGCCCGGGTGGGAAGGGACATTCCCGGCGTGGCGCTCAGCCTGACGCCGCTCGACCGAGCCGGTCTCCGCGAGCTCGTCGGTCACGTACTGCCGGATCTGGACGACGAGGCCGCCGACCGGATCACCCGACGGATCGAAGCGGATTCCGCGGGCCTCCCGCTGCTCGCGCTCGAGCTGTTGACTGCCGTTCGGCTCGGACTCGAGCTCGACGATGTCGGCGGCGTGTGGCCGAAGCCGTTCCAAACCATGGAGCAGACGTATCCCAGCGATCTCCCCGATTCCGTGGTCGCCGCGATCCGCATCGGCTACAGGCGCCTCGGCCGGCTGGCCCAGAAGATCCTCGCTGCCGCGTCCGTGCTCGGGGACCGGTGCGACGCTCAGATGCTGTCCCTGGCGACCGGCAAAGAGGGCGACGAGCTGCTGGAAGCACTGGATGAGCTCGAGTGGAACCGGTGGCTCGTGGCAGAACAGAGAGGCTACGTGTTCGTGGCCCGCATCGTCCGCGACGTGATCGCCCGTGACATGCTCACTCCAGGCCAGCGCCGTAGACTCCTCGAGTCGGTCGCTGACGCCTGATCCCCGCGACCGGCGGTTGGCGTGTTCCTTGTCTGATACTCTCTGCCGGATAACCTTTAATACAGCGTCCCGTTCCGAACCATCTAAAGGAGCCAGCCATGTACGCCGTCGTCGGAGCGACTGGAAACACAGGTCGAGTGGTAGCGGAAGAGCTGCTGGCTGGCGGGCATGCCGTCCGCGTCATCGGGCGGAGCGAGGAGAAGCTGGCCGGCTTCGTGGAGAAGGGAGCGGAGGCGGCGGTCGGCGACGTATCGGATGCCGAGTTTGTTGCCGCAGCCTGCGACGGCGTTGGGGGCGTGTACTGCATGATTCCGCCGCTGTACGAGGTGGACGTGCGTGCCTGGCAGACGGAGGCCGGGACTGCCCTCGTGTCAGGGATCCGTGAGGCGGGCGTGCCCTACGTGGTCAACCTGTCGAGCGTCGGAGCGCAGCATCACGAGGGGACGGGGCCGATCGCTGGATTGCGCGAGCAGGAAGACCGGTTCAACGAGCTGAGCGTGGCGAACGTCCTTCACCTGAGGTCCGGCTGGTTCATGGAGAATTTCTTCATGTCTCTGGAGGTGATTCGCGGCATGGGCGTGCTCGGGATGCCGATCCGAGGAGACCTGCCCATCGCGATGATCGCGACCCGCGACATCG
>DAOVWI010000121.1 GCA_030636765.1 Gemmatimonadales bacterium | reverse complement strand
CGGCTCCACCAGCTCCGAGCCTCGCTCACCGTTCCACCCTATTCCTCTCCGCACGTGGCCGGGAAGATTCCGGCCTTCTAGTTTCAGCCGTGCCATGCGAACGATTGAGCTCCGAACGACCAGCCGCGAAGAACTCGTCGACATCACCCTCGAGGTAGAGCGGAGGGTCACGGAAGCCGGCCTGGACGATGGGCTCTGTGTGCTCTGGTCGACGCACACGACCGGCGGCCTGACCGTGAACGAGGGTGCCGATCCAGCCGTCGCTCGTGATATCGAGGAGTGGCTCGCGTCAGCCGCTCCCAAGAGTGGCCGCTACCGGCATCTCGAAGGCAACGCCGACTCCCACATCAAGACCGCGCTCGTCGGCCCCGACCTGACCCTGGTCGTGTCCGGAGGGCGATTGCAGCTCGGGCGCTGGCAGCGTGTCTTCTTCTGCGAGTTCGACGGGCCCCGTACGCGGAACGTGCTTCTCCAGCTGCTAGCCTCCGCGTGAGGGAGGCCCCTCCCCGGTGGCGGGCGCTCGGGCAAGCGGTCGGCGTGCGGCAGGCTACGCTGCTGGCTGAGCTGGGGGAACCCGAGGCGCGGCAAGCGACCGGTGTGGAGGAGTGGCTGGTATTTCGCGCCTCCGGCTGCACGCTGCGCCTCAGGTGCGTCGCCTCCGACGGTAAGGTGCTCCGCGTGGCCTCGTGGAGCGTATCCTATGAGGAAGGGCCGGCCACGTTACGCGAAGCTGCCGAGCCGCTGGGCCTGTGGCCGGCGTGTGCGCCCGACGAGGTGGCCGCGCGCTCGGAACTTCCCCTGATTCGGCGCGCCGTAAGAGCGCCCGGCGCACCGCCGCGTTCCTGCATCGCCGCGATCCGTGGCGGCCGCATCCGTCGGCTCGCTCTGTTCGACGAAGAGCCAGACTGGTTGTAACACATTGTAACATAGCTACTTGCTGCCATTCATCGGCGTGTTCTCGCCTGCTGCCTATTGCAATTTGCCAGTGAGCGAAGTTTCTTAGACAGGTCCCGTCTGGTCCGCCGACAGGGTTGTGGCGGCTGCTTGGTTTCGTTCGAGAGGACCAGCGCGGCCCGTCGACCCTACCCGGACGGGATGCGCTCGTGAACGGATCGTCGAGCCAGCAAACCACGCCGCTCAGCACCACGCGGGTCCTGTACTGGATCTACGCGGGGCGCCTGGTGGTCAGCTTGGCCATATATGGCACGGCGATCATCGTCGGGGATCTCTGGCGCGCCGCGGGAGGAGAACCGGGCTCGGCTTTCCGAGCGATCGCCATCTTCGGCCTCGCCACGGCGGCCTTCGCGACGCCGGCCGCCTACTGGTACAGCCACATCCACGGTGGCAAGCCGCGCCGGGCTTTTCTCCTCTCGCAGGCGCTTCTCGACCTCCTGCTCGTCACGGGCATAGTCCACATCACGGGCGGTAGTCAGAGCTTCTTTCCGCCACTGCTGTATATCGCTCTCGTCTCGGGCTACGCGCTGATCCTGCCCTTCGCATACACGCTCGGTCTGACCCTCCTGGTCGGAGCGACGTACCTGCTCGACCTGATCGTGGCCTACCCGGCGCAGCTGGGCGGCACCGTGCTCTTCCAGATCGCCGTCTTCGGCATCGTGGCGACGGTGGCCGCCATGATCGCCGGACGGCTGCGCCAGGTGGGTCAGGAGCTCCGGACGCTCGAGGGAGAGCTCCGCCGCCTTCGTCTCGGAACGGCGGATGTTCTGCGTACGCTGAGCTCCGGGGTGGTCACGCTGGACGAGTCCGGACAGGTCGCCTACATGAACCCGGCCGCCGCGGAGCTTCTCGGGCTCGACGCCGACATGTGGCTGGGTCGCGACCTGCTCTCGGAGCTGAACCGCAGGGCCCCGGAGATCAGCAGAGCCGTCCGCGAGACCATCCGCAAGCGGGCGGTCGTCCGAAACCGTGAGGCGCTGGTCGATGGCGCGCAGCCGGCCTCGAGGCGCGATCAACTGGCTTTGGGCACGGCGCCGTCCCGCTCCGACGTCGTCGGGTCGACGAGCGTTGTCGGCTCCCCTTCCGCTGGAGTTCCCGTGTCGGTCAGCACGGCCCTGCACTCTCCGCCCGACGCGCCCCCCTCGGTCACCCTGGTTCTGCAGGACATGCGCGTTGTTCGCCAGCTGGAGAACCTCCGCCTTCGGACGGGGCGTCTCGAGGCCGTGGCGGAGCTCTCCGCCTCGCTCGCGCACGAGATTCGGAACCCGATGGCGTCGATCCGAAGCTCCGCCGAGCAACTCGCCCAGCGGGCCGGAGACGACGAGGATGAGCAGATGCTCACCGGGCTCATCGTGCGGGAGTCGGACCGCCTGACCCGGTTACTCGGCGAGTTCAACAGCTTCGCGCGCGTCGCCGTCGTGGAGCGCAAGCCGATCGACGTCGAGCGTCTCATCCACGAGGTGATCGACGTGGTGCGTCAGCGGCCGGAAGCGCAGGGACGCGCGGAGTTCGAGGTGGAGGCCCGCGGCCACCTCGCCGACCTGTGGGGAGATCCGGACCTCCTTTACCGGATCCTGTTCAACCTCATCCTGAACGCGGTGCAGGTAGGCGCTCCACACCGCCCGATCCGCGTGAGAATCGTGGCCGATTCCCTGGGGCCGATGTTCGTGCCCGGGCACGACGAGCTGGGAGAACCCGTTCGAATCCGCGTCATCGACGACGGACCGGGGATCGATCCCGACGACATGAGCCGCATCTTCGACCCCTTCTTCACGAGGCGGAAGGGTGGTACGGGAATGGGTCTGGCGATCGCCTACCGGGCGGTCCAGGCTCACGGCGGCGTGTTGCTGGCCAGTTCGGAGCCCGGCAAGGGGGCCGCCTTCTCGGTGGTCATTCCTCGCCGGGATCTCGAGAATCGGCTTTCCGAGGCCGACATACCCAAACTCAAAATGGGCGAGCCATGAGCGACAAACCGGTACTGCTGCTGATCGACGACGAACAGGGCGTGATCGACACGCTGAGCCTTCTTCTCAAGGAAGAGGGCTTCGAGGTCGTGTCCTCGCTGACGGGCGCCGACGGGCTGGAGCGGTTCGACGAGGTGCGGCCCGACATCGTCCTCACCGACATCCGGATGCCGAAGATGACCGGCGTGGAGGTGCTCCAAGAGATCCGGGAGCGCGATCCGAACACGCCGGTCGTTCTCCTGACCGCCCAGGCCTCGCTCCAGTCGGCGATCCAGGCCGTCAACGTCGGGGCCACGCACTACGTCCAGAAACCATGGGTCAACGAAGAGCTCGTGGCGATCCTTCGTCGCTCGCTCTCCTACGGCACCGTCGCGCGGGAGAACACCCGCCTTAAGAAGGAGATCCGCAAGCGGGACACGAGGGAGGCGATCCGACCGATCGGCCGGAGCGCGGCCTTTCGCAAGTCGCTGGCCCTGGCCGACTCGGTCGCGGCTAGTGATTCCACGATCCTCCTCCGCGGCGAGAGCGGATCCGGAAAAGAGGTGTTTGCCCAGTACATCCACGAGATGTCCGGCCGGGCCGACCAGCGCTTCCTCTCGCTGAACTGTGCCGCGTTGCCGGAGGGTCTTCTGGAGTCGGAGCTGTTTGGTCACGTGAAAGGCTCATTCACCGGTGCCGTCCGCGATAAGGAGGGGCTCTTCGTCGCCGCCTCGCGGGGCAGCTTCTTTCTGGACGAGGTGGGGGAGATGGCGCCGTCCACCCAGGTGAAGCTCCTCCGGGTGCTCCAGCAGCGGGAGGTGATCCCGGTGGGATCGACCAAGGCCGTGGCGGTTGACGTACGGTTGATCGCTGCGACGAATCGTAATCTCGAGAGGGACATCGAACAGGGGAGGTTCCGCAAGGATCTGTACTACCGACTGAACGTGATTGCGGTGGAGATACCCCCGCTGCGGGAGCGGGTGGAGGACGTCCCGTTGCTGGCCGAGTACTTCCTTGAGCGACAAGCCGCGCAAGGCAAGGAAGCTCTCAAGAAGATCTCGGCCGAGGCGATGGCCATCCTGCAGGCGTACAAGTGGCCGGGCAACGTGCGGGAGCTCGAGAACGTGATCGAGCGCGCCGTGGTCCTCACGTCCGGATCGACGATCGGACCGGACGCGCTCCCGGACCGTCTGCGGGCGCCTCCGTCCGTGCCGCTCGTCCAGGAAGGGTCGCCCGCGAACCCCGCTCTCGAAGTCATCGAGAGGGCATACATCGAGCATGTGCTGCGGGCGGAGGGTGGCAACAAGACGAGAGCCGCCGAGGTGCTCGGGATCGACCCGAGCACCCTGTACCGGAAGATCAAGCGATACGAGCTCGAGTCCTGAGCGGCGGCCTTTGCAGGAGAACGGCCTCTCCTTGCATCCTGCAACGCATGGCGGGCCAGTCCCGCGGATGGACGTCGGCGAGACGACCGTAACCTGTTGATGTTGAGTGCGTTAGTATGGTGGCCCCTATGGGGCACGGCAGTTGCCCTACCGATGGGTGACGGTGAACGCTTCCCCACTGCCAACACCGCGATCGGCAGGGGCAAACAACAACAGGAGATGGAAGAAATGCTCCGCAAGCAACTCCACGACTCGAAAGGCTTCACGCTCATCGAGCTGCTGATCGTGGTGGTGATCATCGGTATTCTGGCCGCTATCGCCATCCCGCAGTTCGCGAGCACGAAGGAAAAGGCCTACGACGCGTCCGCCAAGTCCGATGTGCGGAACATGA
The DNA here is from genome assembly GCA_030636765.1 of Gemmatimonadales bacterium. GTDB lineage: Bacteria > Gemmatimonadota > Gemmatimonadetes > Palauibacterales > Palauibacteraceae. Next base: position 1,860 of record DAOVWI010000121.1, on the reverse strand, counting down.
TGGCCGGGCAGGAAGCCCACTTCTCCAACAACAACTCGTACTGGAGTGGTTCGGTTTCGGCTGCCACGGACGGTGGGACCGCCGACATGGGCGGCGACATTTTCCGGGCCAGCCCGAACGTGGCCGTGACGGCTACGTCGGCCACCAACGGGTATACGATCACCGGAAAGCACACCGCTTCCGGCGCGAGCTGGTGTACAGACACCACCCCGTCGGGGAACTCGAACGTCAAGAAGTGCTAGCCAGACCAGCCAGAGGGGAAGAAAGCCTTCGAGCCTGAAGGCAAAGCGCTAAGCCACGGCCGGCCGCCACAGCGGCCGGCCGTGGCTTTTTGGGGGTGTGGCGCTCCAGCTGCCCCGCCTCTCTTTTTCTCTTGTTGCAGACCCGCCCGGGTTTTTCAGCGACCTGTTGGAGAAAGGGAAGTGGGACGGGAGTGATTCGGGAGCGATCGGAGAGGCTCAAGAGCGTGGTCGGGGCCTTCGTGGTCCTGGCTCTGGGCGCCGCCTTCCTGTGGGAGGTGCTGTCGCTCGCCGGCGTTCCGATCGCCCGCGACATGCAGCTGTTCTTCGTGCCGCAGAAGCGGTTGCTGTGGGACGCCCTTCAGGCCGGCCGACTGCCCCTGTGGACGCCGCTGCTCGGTAGTGGGACTCCGCTCTTCGCCAACTTCCAGTCCGGCGCGTTCTATCCGCCCAACTGGATCTACGCCGTCGTTCCCTTCTTCGTTGGGTTCAACGGCCTGCTCGTTTTCCACTTCCTGCTGGGTGGAGCCTTCACCTACCTGTTTGCGCGGACGATCGAGCTCGGCCGAGCCTCGGCCTGCGCGGCGGCGATAGCGTATATGCTCGGAGGGTATTTCGCCTCGCTAACGAACCTGTTGAACGTGCTCCAGGTCGCTGCCTGGGCGCCGGCGGTTTGCTGGAGCACGATCGTTCACCTGAAGGCCCGTTCCTCGCTCTCGTTCGCGCTCCTCATCCTGATCTACTGGCTGGCCTTCATGGCGGGCGAGCCGTTGACCTTCGCTCTCGCAGCCGCGCTCGCCCTGGGCTACGCGGCGGTGTGGTGCTGGCGGCGCGCGTCCCGGCGTGGATTCGTGGTGCTGGTCTCGTCGTTTGCCCTGGCCGGCGTGCTCGTGGGCGGGCTCTCGGCCGTTCAGGTGCTGCCGACCGCCCAGTACGTTGCCGAGTCGGACCGAGCGGGCGGGCTTGCCTATGAGGAAGCCGAGCGGTACCACCTTGAGCCGATCCGCCTCGTCAACTTGGCCGTGCCCCCAAGCTACGGGGATCCGGTCTATCGATTCGGACGGAAGGCGATGCTCGTCACCGTCGAGCCCTGGCTCTTCTCGGTCTACCTGGGCGCCGTTGCCCTGATCCTCATCGCGGCGGCGCGCTCGAATCGGGAGCGTCGGGCCGAGTCTCTCTATTGGGCCGTCGTTGGCGTGATCGGCCTTCTCCTCTCGCTCGGCGACGCCACGCCGCTCTTCCCGTGGCTCTACCGGCATCTGCCGGGCTTCTCCTCGTTTCGATTCCCGGAGCGGTTCCTCTTCCTGACCGGCTTCTCCGCGGCCATGCTGGCGGCGAACGGCCTCGAAGCCCTGCGCGCGGCCCGCCGTCCCGTGAGGTTGGACGGTGTGTTGGGAGCGGCGGCCCTCCTGGCACTGATTGGAGCCAGGATCGCCTGGTCGGCGCTGAAGGAGCCGCTCAGAGCGTACGGGGAAGCGCACCTCGCTGGAGCTCCATTTTTTGACAATTTCGAGTTCGCTTACGCGCTCTGGGCAGGGAGCCTGACGCGTGTCCTGGTGCTCGTGGCCGCGGCGCTGCTCCTGGTTGCCCTGTATCGGCGGTCCGTGCTCCGCGAGGGTGT
>DAOVWI010000087.1 GCA_030636765.1 Gemmatimonadales bacterium | reverse complement strand
AACGTGCTCGATGTGATCCGAAGCCGCGGCGAGCGATGAGATCACCGTCGTGTCACTGATCGGGCTGCAATGGTCGCCGAAGATGCCGCCCGAAAGGACGGCGCCGACGAAGGGGGCGAGCGGCAGACCGAGCACGGCCGCCAGGGGCACCGCCACGGGAATCATGATGGCGAACGTTCCCCAGCTGCTTCCGGTGGCGAACGACGTGCCCCCTCCGGCCAGGAAGATGAGCGGCAGGAGGATGGGCAGAGGAACCCGCCCGGCGACGAGTCCCGCCATGTACTGGCCCGTCCCGAGCTTCACGGTCACGGCGCCGATCGCCAACGCGAGGAGAAGCACCAGCGCCATCCCCGTCAGCCCACCAGCCCCGTGAAGGCTCACGCGGCTGAGCTCCTGGAGCGGCAGCAGCCTCTGACCGAGGGTGAGTACCCAGGCCACGCCGATCCCCACGATCACCGCCCACAGCACGCTCAGCGAGCCCGAGCCGGCCGTCAGGTCGCCGCCGCCGGTGATGTACATGGCCACCGGCATCGCGAGCACCATGGACACCACAGGCAGGATGAGGTTGACGGGACGGCGGGGAGTCTCCGGAGCCGCCGGAGGCGCGATCTCCTCGGGATCCGCCAGCGCGGCCGCGTGCTCCCAGTGCAGCTTTCCCTCGCGTGTCCGCCCCTCTGCCGCCCGCATCGGCCCCCAATCGAGGCCGAACCAGGCCGTCGCACCGGCCAGGATCACCGCGCCGAGGGCATAGAAGTTCAGCGGGATCGCCGCGACGAACACGACCATGGGTGACGCGATGCCGAGCGCGGCGAGAAGCCCCAAGATGTAGCCGCCCCACGCATTGAACGGGATGAGGATGCAGATCGGGGCCGAGGTGGAGTCGGCCAGGTACGCCAGCTTCTCACGCGAGACCCGAAAGCGGTCGAAGAGCGGACGGCACACGGAGCCGGTGACCAGGATCGTGATGTTCGACTCGATGAAGATGACGACGCCGATCAGCCAGGCGAGGATCTGGGCACGGCGACCATTCGTCACCCAGCGCCGGTGCTCCACCCAGCTCACGAAGCCGTCCACCCCTCCGTTCGCTCGGACGATCGCCATCAGTGATCCGATCATGAGCGTGAAGAGCAGGAGGCGTGCGTTGCCCGGGTCGCCGAGCACCGCGATCGTCTCGTCGACCGCCCGAGCGGCGCCGGCCAGCGGGTTCCAGCGCTCCACGATCGTCCAGCCGATCCAGATGCCCGCGGCCAGCGAGAGATAGACCTCTCGCGTGTACACGGCCAGCGCGATCGCCAGCAGCGGCGGCAACAGGGAAAGCGCTCCGAGTTCGATGGTGGCCTCCTCGGCTTCCTAGCCGGTCGTTGAAGGGCCCTGACCCCTAGGACAACACGCTGGATAGCACGCGCCGGAAGTTCCCGCCCAGCACCGAGCGCAGCTCTTCGTCGGTGAGGCCGTGTTCGGCGAGGCCGGCCGTGATCTTTGGGAGATCACGAACGTCGTCGAGCCCCTCGGGAGTTGCGAGGACACCGTCGAAGTCGCTGCCGAGACCCACGTGCTCCGGCCCCGCCACCGCGATCGCCCGCCGGAAGTGCTCGAGCAGCCGGCTGAAGGGCACCGGCTTCAGCTCCGCAGCCACCGCCCGGCCAAGCTCGCTCCGCGGCTGAAACGCATCGTCCGCGCCCTCGCGCTCCAGCCGCTCCCGGATCGCCTCGTAGCCTCGTGAGAAGCTCTCGTCCAGGTAGGCGCTGAAGAAGTTCACTCCGAGGACGCCGCCGCGCGCAGCGAGCTCCTCCAGTAGATCGTCCGAAAGGTTTCGGTGATGATCGGCAACGGCCCGCACGTCCGAGTGGGAGGCGATCACCGGACGCTGCGCCGCCCGCAGGACATCCCGAGCCGTGGCGTCGGACGAATGGCTGATGTCGGCGACCATGCCGAGCTTCTCGGCGCGAGCGAGGATGCGGCGGCCAACGTCCGTGAGGCCACCGTGCGCCGGGGGAAGGCCCGACGCGTCCGCCCAGGGGGTGTGCGCCATCCAGGTGAGCGTGAGGCAGCGAGCTCCCGCATCGTACAGACGGTCTACGTCCGAGGGCTCCTCCACGCCGTACGCCCCCTCCACCCCGATGAGGGCCGCGACGTCGCCGGAGCCCGAGGCCGCGGCGGCGGCCTCCAGATCATCGGCGGTCAGGACGAGCCTCATGCCGGGCGTCTCCTCCAGGAACACCCTCAGGCGCGCGACGCCGTCCAGCACGTCGTGGAGCGGTCGGTCGGCGTCTGGATCGCTCCACACCGCGAAGATTCCGCCATCGAACCCCCCCTCACGCATCCGCGGGAGGTCCAGATGCCCGCCCTGGAGCCTTCCCGAAGGGTCCTCTCCCGCCAGCAGCCGAAGGGCCAGGTCGTTGTGGCCGTCGAAGACGAAGGCGTCGTGATGAAGCTGGTTCAGGCGCGTGACACCCACGAGATCCCCTCGACGTAGAATCGGAGTTTCCGCCCCCTGGCCCTGGAGATCCCGACCCGGACCGCTCTCACCACTTCCTCGTCCGCGACCGGTGCTCCCTCGCCGATCCACAGGGGCGGTCGATCCAAGTAGTGTCGTTGATGGTGTGGGCCGATCGCGAGGGCCTGTGTGAGCCGGCCCGGACCGTTCGTCAGGTCGTCACGGCCCCGGCGCGCACACATGAGCCTGGAGCCCTCCAGCGGCTCCAGCGCCCGGATCAGCACCGCTGCCGGGTGATCCTCCCGGTCCGTCACGACGTTCAGGCACCAGTGCACACCGTAATTCAGGTGGATGTACGCCGTCCCTGGCGGGCCGAAGAGGGGATCGTTCCTTTCGGTGCGCCCGATGCGAGCGGCAGCGTGAGAGGCGGGATCCTCAGGGCCCGTGTACGCCTCGGTCTCCACGATGCGGCCGCTGGCCCGACCCTCCGGGCTTTCCGAGATCACGATGCGACCGAGGAGGTCGCGTGCCACCTCTCGGGCCGGGCGGGCGAAAAAGCCACTCGAGAGGGGGCTCAGAGCCGGGTCCGCACCGGCCGCGGCCGGCAGCCGGCCGGCTTCCCGGCCCGTTGCTTCCCGGCCCGTTGCTTCGCCGCCCGTCGCTTCCCGGCTACTCGCCGGTCTCGCGCTCCGCCGCTCGCCCCGCGATCACCGCAGCCGCCCGCCGCTCGGAGAGGATCTTTCCGATCCGGCCGGGATCGCTGTCGATCACGTCGAAGACGCCGGCTCCAAGCTCCTCCACCAGGCGCTCGGCGGTCTTTCGCCCGACACCCTTGTAGTGCCCGACCATGTGCTCGACCGCGTCCCGCTCGCCGGCGTCGCGCTCGCCGGATCGGCCGTCGCCGGAGAAAGCATCGGGCTTGGCCGGGGCAGCCTGCTGGCCGGAAGCCTCCGCCCTTTGATCCGCGCCGGCGCCTGAGCTGCGCGCCTGGGCCGGCGCACCTCCACCGCCCCGGCGACCCCGCCGGAAGCCACCGAGACCCGTAGGCACCCCCTCGGGGCGGCGGCTCTTGGCAGGCGGCTCCGCCGAAGGCGAGGTCGCCTTCAGATCGAGGTCGACCTGAGCGGGCTCGTCGGCAGGCGCTTCCTCGATCGGCTCTCGCTCTTTGGTCTGCCCGACCGGCTTCTTCAGAGCCGGCTGGGCCGTTCCGCCTCCGCGCGCGCCCCGGCGATGTCGCCCGAGGCCCCGTGCCCTGGGCCGGGTCTCGCGCCGCTGGGGCGCAGCGGCCTCCTCGGGCCCAGCCGCCTTCTCGGGGGCAGCCATCTCCTCGGGGGCAGCCGTCTCCTCGGGGGCAGCCGTCTCCTCCGGGACAACCACCTCCTCGGGGGCAATCGCATCGTCCACAGCCGAAGCATCAGGAACTGGAGCCTCGGCCTTCGCCGCTGGGGCTCGATCCTTCCGACCGCTGCGGCGCCCACGGCGCCTCTTGACGGCTTCCTGCTCGTCCTCTGCCGGCGAGATGCGGTAGTTGCCTTCGTCGCCCTTGACCAGGTTCACGATCTCCTCGTCGTGCGCCTGCTTCAGGAAGCGGCTGAACTTGCTGAACCCGATGGCCGCTTCGTCGAAATCAGGGCGGCGCCTGAGTATCTCCCGCTTGACCTCCGAATCCCGCGCACCTTCCTCGCCGCGCGAGACCGATCCGACCGCGTCGCGCAGCAGCTGGTACGCCTCCCTGAGACCGATGGCCGTCCCGCTCGGCTGGGCATCCGCCACCGCGGGGGCGGCCCGCGCGCTCTCGGATCCTGTTCGGGCCCTTTGCCCGGTCTCCGCCGCCGGCTTACCGGAGCGTCGCGCCCGGCCCCGCGAGGGACGCCGCGCTTTCGGAGCCTCCGCCTCTCCGTCCGATACGGGTCCTTCCGCGTACATGACCCCCGCCCCGTTGCCAGCGGTCCGTTTCTTCGGGACGCCAACCTCAAACTGGCCGTTCTCCAGCTTGCGGAGCGTGATGAGGCCGCGAGAGCTCGCCTCGGCCAGGTACTTGTTGAACTTGGTGAAGCCGATCGCCTTCTCGTCGAACGACGGATCCAGCTCGACCAGCACCTGCTTCAACCGATCCGAGCGCATGACATCGTGGCGCTGAACCATTCTTTCGAGCGCTCGCTCGCACAGCTCCCACGGACCGAGACTCACGTGCTTCATGTCCGCGACGGAAGTGAGCCCGGAAAGGCTGTTGTAGCTGTAGTACTCGTCGCAGTTCTGCATGAGGAGATCGGAAGCGGACTCCTGGAGCCCGACGCCGATCACGTACTTCCCGTACTCCTTCAGCTTCAGAACCATACTCGAGAAGTCCGAGTCTCCTGAAAGGAGGATGAACGTGCCGATCTCGGGGCGCGTGAAGACGATCTCCAGTGCGTCGATCGCCAGCCGGATGTCCGTCGAGTTCTTCTTGGTGGATCCGTACGCCGGGGCGAAGATCAGGTCGATCGACGCCTCCGACAGCGGGACAACGTACTGCGGATACCGCCTCCAGTCCGCATAGGCACGCTGGATCGACACCTTGCCACGGATGATGTCCGAGTCCAAGAGCCTGCGCAGTTCCTGGGCCAGGTTCGACCTGATGGCCATGGTGACGTTGTCGAAGTCGATAAGGAGGGCGGCGTTCTGGGATGGGGGTCGCTGTCTGGCGGGCGCCTGTGGCGCCGCCGTGTAGTCTTCGTTCATTACCTCTCGCCTTTTACGTTCTGCAGAAGTAACCCGCCGCGGGAGTACCCGTCGTCGCGGGCGAGAGGCCCCCCGACCTCGCCCTCGGAGCCTCCGAGGGGGATGGTACGGGGAGTCTCTCCCTTTTCTCGTCATAGAGGCCGACCGGGGCCTCTTGCTTCAGTGCCGGCGGATTCCGGGCGCCGAAACCCCGACGCGAACCCGGCGGCCGACCGCTGGGCTGACCCGCTCCGCCGAGACAACACGTTATGCGGCGGCGTCAGCCCTCCGAGTCCAAAAGCTCAGCGCGCACCGTTTCTGCCACTTCGGCACGCCGCACCTTCCCACTCGGTGTCATGGGGAATACCTGCAAGAAGCGCACGAGATCCGGCACCTTGTAACCGGCAAGCGCCGACCGGCAGCTCTCGCGCAGCTCCTCTTCCGTAATGATCGCACCTTCGACAGGCTGAACACAAGCGCAGATCAGCTCACCGAGCACCTCGTTCGGGATCCCGACGACCACCGCCTCCATGACGGCCGGGTGCGACCTGAGGTGGTCTTCCACCTCTCTCGGATGGATGGAGTAGCCGCCGCGGAGGATCTCGTCGCCCGCCCGTCCGGCGACGCTCAGATAGCCGTTCTCATCCAGCGAACCAAGGTCGCCGGTCCGCAGGTATCCGCTCTCGGCGAACGCGGCCGCCGTCTCCCCGGGTTGGCGGAAGTAGCCGAGCATCACGTTGAATCCCTTCACCGCAATCTCGCCGACCACCCCAGGAGCGAGCCGACCACCGTCGTCATCCAGAATCTCAACGGCAACGCCCTCGAGCGGCCGGCCCACCGTGCCGCTCCGCTTCTCCTCCGGATCCGCGGGCGAGGTCATCGACACCGTGGGAGAGGTCTCGGTCATCCCGTATCCGATCTCCAGGTCGGGCGCCAGCTCCCGGCGGGCCTGCCGTACGAGCTCGTCGCTCACCGGCGCGCCGGCCACGATGCCGGTTCGAAGCGACGAGAGATCGCGCTCCGACCGGCCGGGCTCCCGCAGCATCATCACGAACATCGTCGGGACCCCGTGCAGCACCGTGGCGCGGCGGGCTTCCGCAAGCCTCAACGTCTCCGCAGGCTCGAAGCGTTCCTGGAGGACCACGGTGGATCCAGCGACGAGCGCGCCGAGCAGAGAGCTGAGGCCGAAGATGTTGAACAGCGGCACGCAGCAGAGCGTCACGTCGTCCGGCAGCAGGCCGAAGGAGGCCGCCGTGGCGCGCGCGGTCCGCACCAGATTGGCATGGGAGAGCATCACGCCCTTCGCCTTCCCGGTCGTGCCGGCCGTGTAGAGGATCGCCAACGGTGCCTCGTACGGATCCAGCTCGGCGTCCGGCACCTCCCGCCCCCGACCGGCCGAGACCAGATCCTCGAACTGGAAGATCCGGTCGTCGTACCACAGATCCTCTTCGCCGACCGTCACCAGGTACTGGAGGTCGGGCAGGCCCACCAGCAGGGTCTCGTACAGCTGCAGGTAGTCCCGCCCGAGGTAGTGCTCGGCCGCCACCACCACCGTCGCCTCGGAGTTGCGCAGCATGAACTGGACGTCCCGGGGTGCGTGCTCCGGGTTCAGCGGAACCACGGTCGCGCCAAGCATGCCGGCGGCGAAGAGCGCCACCACGAACTCGGGCCAGTTGGGCAGATCGATGGCGATCCGGTCGCCGGGCTCGACGCCCAGGCCGGCCAGCGAGGCCGCCAGGGACGTCGACTCCGTCTCGAGCCGGCGGAAGGACCAGGTCCGATCGCCATAGATGAGGAAGGGCGTGTCGGGCCGCCTGTCCGCCTGAAGCCGGAGAATCGTTCCGAGCGTCAGCCCGCTCGCCTCTTTCAGAGCGGTTGTGGTGTCGTCAATCATGGCCCAAGGGAATCTGCATGGTCGCCCGCGAGGCGTAAAGCGGCTCGTATAAGGCCGAGCACCTCCTGCGCCGGGATCTCGTGAGAGAACACCCCGTCTTTGCCGCCGGCCACCTCGCCAATCCGCCTCAGCAGCACGCACCGGATGGCGCCCACGCGAGCCTTCTTGTCGGAGCGCGCCGCCTCGAGCAGCTGCTCGGCAGAGTATTCCTCCTCCACCGGTCGATCCAGGCCGCACGCCGTCAGCAGCGCCGCGAGACGCTCCGCCGTACCGATCTCCGTTACCTCCATGAGCTCGCCGAGCCGGCCCTCGATGCGCATCCCAGACGCGACCGCCTCGCCATGCAGGACGGCGTATCCACCGAGTGCCTCCAGCGCGTGACCGATCGTGTGCCCGAAGTTCAGGACCTCCCTCCTTCCCGCCTCCTGTGGATCTTCCTCCACCACCTTTGCCTTGATCGCGACGGCACGCCCGATGAGCTCGGTGAGGAGATCGAGGTCGGCGGTGCGGAGGGCCTTCGCCTCAGCCTCCAGCCAAGCGAACAGGCCCTCATCGGCGATCGCCGCCGTCTTGACGGCCTCGGCCAGGCCGGAGGCGAGCTGAAAGGCCGGCAGCGAGCCGAGCAGGTCCGGATCGATGAGGACGAGGCGAGGCTGGTGGAACGCGCCGATCGGGTTCTTGGCCTCATGCGTGTCGAGTCCCGTCTTCCCGCCGACCGAGCTGTCCAGCATCGCGAGCAGCGTCGTGGGTACCTGGACGAGCGGCAGTCCGCGCATGTAAGTGGCGGCGACGAAACCGGCCAGGTCGCCGGTGACGCCGCCCCCGAGGGCCACGACGACGGCGTCCCGCCCGAGGCCGGCGGCCAGCATCTCGTCGGAGAGGCGGGCCCACTCCTCCCGCGTCTTGTTCCATTCGCCCGCGGGGAAGGCGAAGAGCTGCGCCGGGCTGCCCTCTCGCTCGAACGCGGCCAGCGCCCGCTGGCCGTACAGCGCCGCGACCCGGCTGTCGGCGATGATCGCGTAGCGGTGCGCCGGTGCGGCCCGAAGGCAGAGCGTGGCCAGATCGTCGAATCCGCCGCGCTGCACCCGGACCTCGTAGGCCGCCGGCTCCTGCCCCGGTACGCCTACGCGGAGCGATGACCCTCGCTCAGCCACTTGCCCGGTCACGCCCACGCATCGGGCTCTCAGCCGCCGCGCACCTCGAAGCGCAGCACGGCCGCGATGGAATCGGCCGGCAGGCTCGCGGGCGCGTCCACGATCAGCACGGCGGGCCGGCCATCCACGAGGCGACCATCCACCTGTACCCTGCGCGCGCCATCGCCCGCCGCGGCGTAGCGCCGCTCGAAGGCCCGCCGGACCGCTTCCTCGAACTCCGCGGCCTCCTCCCCCGAATCCCATACGGTT
>DAOVWI010000136.1 GCA_030636765.1 Gemmatimonadales bacterium | reverse complement strand
TCCGTTGCCCGAGGCCCTCCAGGCGGCATCCAGATCGATCCCTTCCGGCACGACCCTCACGCGCTCGGGGGCGAGGCCGTAGGCGTCGATCGCCAGCGAGCGGCTGTACTGGCTTGTGGCGATCACGACGTCTGCCCGGCGCGCGTTCGCGCCCTCGAGGAGAGAAAGAGCTCGAAAGCGAAGGTGAGGCCACCCGCGCTCGAAGCGCAGCTCGTCGGCCATCACGCCCTTCAGGCAAACGACATAACGAGCCGCCGGCCTCCGCAGGGCGAACCCGTCCATGTCGAAGCCGAGCACGAGGTCTGCGTCCGAGACCGCGGATCCCGCGGAGTGCGCCACCCGCAGATTGTACCGGAGGCGACTCCAGGCATCCGCTCTGAGAGAAGGCGACCGACCCACTTGTCGAATGTGGTGGCCGTGTCCCTCCAACCCCCGTGCCAGGCCGTCGATCGCCGCCGCGGATCCACTGCCGATGCGCGGGTCGAGGGGCCAGGAGTTGATGAAGGCGATTTGCAGCTGCCGCGCTCCTACAGCTCGTCCACCTTGGCGGCGAGGACGAAATCGCTCTCGGTAAGTCCGTCGATCTTGTGGGTCCAGATCTCGATCCGGACTCTCCCCCAGCTCAGGTGGATGTCCGGGTGGTGTCCCTGCTCCTCGGCCAGCTCGCCGACCCGGTTGGTGAATCCGAGCGCCGATCTGAAGTCGTCGAAGCGGAACTCCTTTTCCAGGTGATGCTCTTCGACGACCCTCCAGCCTCCTCCGAGCCTCTCCCGGAGCCCGGTCAGTTCATCGCCTTCGAGAGGCGGAACACCGCCCCTGCACGGAACGCACGTCTTGGTCGCCAGGTCGCTCGGCATCTTCCGTCACCTCCGATGAGATCAGCCAGCCGGGGAGACGAGCAGGGTCTCCCGCCAGGATGGGGCTCAGGCGGCCTCGACGGCCTGCTTCACCTCCCCGTAGTCGGGCTCCACGCCCGGGTTCTCAGAGATCCAGTCGTACACGACCGCGCCCTCGCGGTCGATCACGAAAACGGATCGCTTGGAGACGCCCTCCAGACCCAAGAGCTCCTCGTGGAGAACCCCGTATTCCTCCGAGACCCGCTTGTTGAAATCGGAGAGGACGGGGAACCGGATGTTCTCTTCCTCCCGGAACCTACTGGTCACGAAGGGACTGTCCACGCTGATGCCGAACACGCGGGCGTCCAGGCTCTCCCACTCGTCCCACTCCCGCGATATGGTGCATAGCTCGGTGGTGCACACGGGACTGAAGGCCAGTGGGAAGAACAGCAGAACGACCTTATCCCGTCCCAAGAAGTCACCGAGATCGATCACGTCACCCGGCCCCTGGGGGAGCTGGAAAGCGGGCGCCCGATCGCCTCTTCGTACGGCCATGCGATCCTCCTTCGTCACCTTGTTGTCGCCCGGGATGCTCGGGTCAGAACGCCCTGGTCGCTCGGGTCAGAACGCCCCGCCGCCGCCACCTCCGAAGCCGCCACCCGAGAAGCCTCCGCCCCCGCTGAATCCCGAGCCGCCGGAGCTCCGCGGCTTGGAGGTCATGGCCTGTGCAGCGCTTCCCGTCATTCTGCTGAGGTCGCTGACGAAGACGCCGGTGTGGAAGGAGTGGAAGCCCGAGCCCCGATACCAGCTCGGCGGATCGCGGTAGATGTCCTCGAACGCGGCCGCCCACTTCTTCTCCACTCCGAGCGCCATCGCGAACGGAAGGAACTTCTCGAACGTCTCCGGTCCCTTGATCATCCGCTTGAAGCGATCGCTCTCCACCCGTTCCAGGAACTCCTGAAACCCCAGGATCTTCGCGTAGGCCTGGGTCCCCTTCACGGTGCGGGCGGGCATGACCAGGCCGAAGCCGGCGACGATGGCGCCCGTGAGCACTCCGGCCAGAAGAACGGGGAGCGGCGACTCTCCGAGCGATGCGGCCAGGATGTTGCCGCCGATCAGGATGAGGACGGCGATCACGACCGCCGCGCCCAGGAAGCCGGCCTTCACTCGGTCGGGGCGCCGGGCGTAATAGCGGCGCTTCAGCAGGCGGCGGAACATCCCGTTCCGGATGCTCGGAAGGTCCCGGTAGAACTCCTGCTCGAGGTCGGAGAGCGAGACGGAGGTGCCCGCGCTGCCGAAGAGCGCCTCCAGAAGTGCCATCTCGTGGGCCTGAAGCCCTGTCCACTCCGGCCGGGGCCTCTCCAGGTGGAAGACGTACTCGCGGCCGGAGAGGAGGCCCAGCAGCTGCTTCTTCTCCGTCTCCTCGATCGTCAGGTACCCGCGGACCGCCAGATCGACGATTGTCGCCGTGATGTCGCGCATGTCCGGGGAGCCGTCGATCAGCACTCCCACCTCTCCGGGAGATAGGTCTTCAGGCGGCTCGTACTCGGCCGCGATCGGCCCGGTCTCCGGATCGCGGCCACGAGAGCGCCACAGGCCCCACATCGCCAGGAAGGCGAGCACCGGGAGCGCCAGCGGCCAGTTCGCCCGCGAGAAATCCCCCAGCTTTGCGCCCGCGCCCGGACGCTCGATCACACCGGGATCCCAGGCGACGGCGACGGTGAGGCCCTCACGGAAGCCGAGCGGGCGCGTGGTGGCCACCCTCACCCTGTCGCCCAGGACCTCGACCTGCGCGGCTTCCTCGGTGGAGCCATGCGCGCCGGTGAACACCCGCGCTCGCAGGCCCGTGACCCCGGGCGGCAGGACGATCTCGGCAGACGCCCGTTCGATCGGGACCGGCCACTCGTCGCCGGTGATGTTCCAATACAGCTCGTCCCACGTCTCGAACGTGTCGTCGTCGTCTCCCTCGGGGAAGCGAAGCCCGTTCTGGACGGAGTAGCGGATCCGCACGGTACGCGTCGCGTCCATCGCGCCGGGGACCCAAACCTTGATCTTCTTGTTGTGCCCTTCGCGGCTCTCCTCGAACCGCAGCGCGGCGCCGGACCCGTCGGTCACCTCCCGGACCTCCATGCGCAAGGCGTAGGTGAAGCCCGCCGGCGTCTGGTAGCGAATCGGGATCGTGCGGAAGATGCCGTTGTACGAGCCGGTGAAGCGCGGCTGGATGGTCTCCGTCACGTCGATGCGGCCGCTGCGATGCACGCGAATCTCAACGTCGAAGCTGGAGATGACCCAGGAGCGCTGGGCGGCACCGGCGGGCGGCGACCCCGTTGCGGATGCGACGCCGACCGCCACCGCCAGGACGATGGCACCGAGCGCGAGGGCCGGAGCGGCGGGCCGGAGCGGCCCGCTCGAGCTACTGGGCGTCGGTCCCGAAGCTGACCTTCGGCGCCTCGCGCTCCCGCTCATCCTCCAGGCCGAAGAACTGACGGCGCTCGAACCGGAACAGGCCGGCGACGACGTTGGACGGGACGGTATGGATCTTGGTGTTGTAGTCACGGACCACGGCGTTGTAGTAGCGGCGAGCGTTCTGGACGGCTTCCTCGATCTCGTTCAGCGTGCTCTGAAGGTTGCTGAAGCTCTCCACGGCCCTGAGCTGGGGGTACGCTTCCGAGAGCGCGAAGAGCTGCCGGAGCGCCCCGGTGAGCACGTTCTCCGCCTCGGCCTGTGCCTCCGGCCCCTGGGCGCTCATGGCCCGGTTCCGGGCCTCGATCACGGCTTCCAGCGTATCCCGCTCGTGGCTTGCGTATCCCTTCACCGTCTCCACGAGGTTCGGGATGAGATCGTACCGGCGCTTCAGCTGGACGTCGATGTCGGCCCACGAGTTGTCCACGCGGACCCGCAGCTTGACGAGGCTGTTGTAGATCACCACGAAGGCGATGATCAGAATCAGGATCAGCAGCAGGATCCACATGGGACCGTTCTCCTGGCGTTAGAGGGCTGCAGAAGAGGTGCGCGGGCACGTTACCGGTCCGCGCGAATAAACGTTACGGTCCGCGCAAACAATAGGGGCGGCCAGGCGGAGAGTAAAGCGGACTCAGGCGACGGCGAGCGCCGCCCGCACCGTCGCGCAGTGGATGGCGACCGTATCCTCCGGCCGCCAGGCGTAGCCTCCGGCCAGAACGATCGCTGCGGGAACGCCAAGCTCGCGGAGCGTGCCGAGGACGAACGCATCCCGTTCGGCCAGGCCCTCGAGCGTCACTCCGAGCCCACCCAGCTGATCCTCGCGATACGGGTCGGCGCCCGCCAGGTAGAACGCGAGATCGGGGGCATGGCGGCGCAGCTCATCGGGCAGGTGCTCGGCAAGCCGGGCCAGGTACTCCTCGTCACCGGTGCCGTCCGCCAGGCCGACGTCCAGGTCGCTGGGCGGTTTCACCAGCGGGTAGTTGTGCTCCTGGTGGATCGAGAAGGTGAACGTGGCCTCCTCGGCCGCGAAGATCGCGGCGGTCCCGTTTCCGTGGTGGACATCGCAATCGATGACGGCTGCCCGGCGGATCTCGCTGGCGTGCTGTAGCGTGCGAATCGCCACGGCCACGTCGTTGATCACGCAGAAGCCCTCGCCGTGGTCCGCGAAGGCGTGGTGGAAGCCCCCGCCCAGGTGCGCGGCCACGCCGCGCTCGAGGGCGAGCCGCGCCGTTGCGATGGAGCCACCGGCGCACAGCCGGGCAGCCGCCCCGACCTCGGGCGAGAACGGGATCTCCAGCAGCATGAGCTCCGCGATCGTGAAGCGGCAGGCCTCGACCTTCTGCAGGTACTCCGGCGTGTGAGCGAGAGCCAGCTCCTCGTCGGACGCCGGCTCCGGGCTCACGAGGTCGCTCTCGGTGATTACTCCTTCGGCGAGCAGGCGGTCTCGGACGAGCCGGTACTTCCGCGTGGGGAAGACGTGCGGGCCGATGTCGACCTCGTACGAGGGATCGAACACGACCTTCAGGCCGCCCACCAAGCCCCCGTGCGTGAGGCACCGTACTCTTCGACAGCCACCCTAGTTCGAGGGCGAGACGGAGTGCCGGACCTTTCGTCCGAGCGCCCGTCCCACGAAGCGCATCCGGTCCGGCCAGGAGAGCCGGCCGAACGCAGTGCGGACCACGCCTCTCGTGAAGTAGGTCTTCTCCGAGTAGTCGATGGCCACGTCGATCACGGCCGGCCGTCCCTCCCGGTGGATCGCGACCGCCCACTCCACAGCCTCGGCCACCTCCTCATCGGAGCGGAGCTGCCGGCACTCCACGCCGAGCCCCGAGGCGAGCGTGCAGAGATCGTAGTCCGGAAGCTCGCTGCTCGTGCGCTGGCTCAGCGCGATGTCCTGGAACTGTGAGATCTGGGCGAGCTCCTGGTCGCGAAGGACGAAGAACGCCGCCGCCGCTCCCTCGCGAGTGGCCGTGAGCAGCTCCAGGCCTGTCATGAGGAAGGCTCCGTCACCGGGCAGGGCGACCACCGGCACATCGGGCCTGGCGAGCGCGGCGCCGATCGCCGCGGGCACCGAGTATCCCATGCACGAGTAATCCACCGGTGCGAGGAAGCGCCCGGGCGCCTCGAGTCGCAGGAGCTCCATGGCGAGGAACGTCCCGTTGCCGCTGTCGGTCACGAAGACCGCCTCCGGGGCGAAGCGCGCCTGGAGCTCGCGGAAGAGCAGGGCGGGGGCCACCCCACGGCCGCCGCGATCGGCCCGATCCTGCTCCAACCCGGCGTGGCCCTCCAGGATCTCGCGGCGCAGCTCGCCATCCCGGGGTCGCTGGACGAGGCCCTCGAGCAGCGCCTCGATGACGGCAGCCGAGTCGCCGATCACGGCAACCTCGGCCGGGTAGTTGCGTCCCGGGACGGCGGGGTCGATGTCGACGTGGACGAGGGGCTGGGGTGGGCGAAGGCCGTAGCTGCCGGTCCCCACCTCGCTGAAGCGGCAGCCGATCGCCAGGGTGGCGTCACAACCCTCGGCCACACGTCGCGCGAACGGTGGAGCGGCGTGCCCGAAGCCCGGCCAAAGGGAGAGCGGATGGGACTCCGCAAACACCCCCTCCCCCTGCATCGTCGTCGCTACCGGGGCCTCCAGACGCTCGGCCAGCGCCACCAGCCCCTCCGCGGCACCCGCAGCGCCGGATC
>DAOVWI010000219.1 GCA_030636765.1 Gemmatimonadales bacterium | reverse complement strand
GTGCCTCGACTCGCGCGAGTTCCAGGATCAGGTTGCCGAGGACCTCGAAGCGGGCCGCCAGGCGGGGGTCACCGGCACGCCGGCTCTGTTCATCAACGGCCGCTTCCTTTCGGGCGCTCAGCCGTTCAACGTCGTGTCGCGCGTGATCGACGACGAGCTGACACGAATCGGCGGTTGAGGCCGGGAACGCACCGGACGCGGAGAGCGGCTTGAGCCGAGCACTCCTCATCGTCGCGATCGCCAGCGCGATCGTGTTCAGTCTCTTCCCGGAAGTCGACCTGTGGATGTCCGGGATGTTCTACAGGCAGGACGGCGGCTTCTACCTGAAGGACGCCTGGTGGGCCGTAGCCATCTACGAGTCCATTCCGATCATCGCCGTCACGGCAGGCGCGGGTAGTCTGCTTCTCCTGATCCACAACATGGTTCGCAAGCGTCAGCTCGGCCCGTTCTCCAACCGGTTTCTCCTGTTCGTCGTCGCGGCGCTCGCCGTCGGGCCGGGCCTGGTCGTCAACGTGGGATTCAAGGACAACTGGGGCCGGGCGCGCCCGAGAGATGTCGTGGAGTTTGCCGGCGACAAGAGATTCACCGCGGCCCTCGTGCCGACGGATCAGTGCGAGCGGAACTGCTCGTTCGTGGCGGGACACCCGTCGGTGATGTACTGGCTCGCCGCGCTCGGCTTCGCCGGCGCGGCCCGGAAGCGGCGAAACCGGATCTTCGCGGCGGCGGCTCTACTCGGACTGCTGGCCGGATTCGGCCGCATCGTGCAGGGGGGACACTTCCTGAGCGACGTAGTCTTCTCGGGGATCGCCGTGTTCGGGGTGATCTGGCTGCTCGCGAGATACGTGTTCCGGCTGGACGCGGACGGCCAGTCAGGAAAGGCGCCAGCGGACGAGGCGCTTTCCACCTGATGGGGATCAGCGTCGAGCGAACCTCGCCAGCCGCGCCTTGTGGTCCGATCCGTAGTTGTCCTGCACCACCCGGTAAGATCCCTCCACCAGCGCGAACGGTCCGTCGCCGGCGCGAAAAAACAGGTGATCTGGCGGCCAGTCGCCTCTCGTCTTCTCCCTCCCCGGTGCCGGCGAGTCGGGATACGTCCTGAGCATTCGCAGGATCACGGTCTCCCGCTCGGACCACGTATTCATGTCGCCGGCCACGACGATGGGAATCACCCGATCCGGGTCCAGCATGTCGAGAGTTTCCGTCAGGCCGTCGTTCTGCCGCACCCGCATCGATCCGCCCGTGCCGAGCACACGCAGAAGGTTGCCGGCCACGTCGAAGTGGACGCTCGTGACACGAATCGAATCGCCTCCGGGTCCCGGAACCGTAGCCGCCACCGTCACGCGCCGCTGGGCCTCGAGCGGCAGCTCGACCGCGACCGGGCCCGACAGGGGGAGCGTAGACAGAATGGCGCTTCCACGGTCCTCTCGTCCGTGCTCGCCGGACTCGAGTCCGTTTCGCATCGATGGAGCATAGAACAGCGACAATCCGCACCGTTCGGCTGTCTCGACAATGTCCATCCGGGCGCCGGTCGGCGGGTGCTCGACGATCCTCCCGGGCACGTGTGCGCCTTCCGGCGGTTCGGGCACGCCGTCCGAGGCTCGATAGGCCTCCTGGGCGAGGAGTACGAAGTGCGTATGCAAACTCTCTCCGTCGCCCGCATCGCAATCGTACCCGAGCTCCGCCTCGAGAAAGCCGGGCAGGTCCCCGCCTCCGACGTGCACGTTCCATGTCACGATCGTCAGCTCGGCGACCGAGTCGGGTGGAGCGTAAGACCGCGAGGGCCGCCATACGAGCTCGACGGGTCCGACGGCCGAGCACCAGGAAGCCAGCGCTCGCCGATCCGGTTCGCGGGCCGGCCCGAACCAGCGAACGCTCTCGCCATCTCCCGCGCGACGTGCCTGGCACGGGTAGCCCACGGCCGTGGCGACCGCATCGATCTGCATCCGGCTCTCATCCGCGGGACTGACAGGTCGCATGTCGTGCGACACGGTACACGCCGCTGTTGCCAGCGCGACGACCGCGGAGACCCGGGCGCGTCCGCGTGACCGCCGCCGGCGCCTTACCACGGAACGCCCAAGTTGAATGTGAGCACTGGAAGGTCCGCAGCCGCGGTCTCGCTTCCCGCGTCGGCTGCCCGGATGATCCATGAGGTGAACCCGCCGATGGCCATTCCCGCGAGGCCGACGCTGATTGCTTCGGGCAGGTCGAACGAGGGGATCACCTGCCACAGGCCCACCCCGACCCCCATCCCGAGAACGAGCCCGATCCACGCTCCGGAGCCTCCCGCCGCGATCGATGATCCGATGACGGCGCCGGCGCCCACGTCGGCCCAGCTCCACCTGTCCACGAACGGCTTCAGGGCGAGCACCGCCACCGATCCGGCGACGAGACCGAAGCCGGCCCTTCGGTAGGCATCCCACACGGCGTCCTGGTCCTCCGACCCCAGCGCGATGCCGGACGCGAGACCGATGCCGCCGCCGAGCGCCGCGACTCCCCTGACACAGCGTACGCCTGCCAGCGTCTGGTTGCACGGGATCAGTGAAGCCAGGCCGCCGAGTGTCGCACCGGAATAGAGTCCGAGGGCCGCGCCCGCGATCGTGGAGGCGTCTGTTCCTCCCGCGCCCTGGGCGAGTCCGACCCCCGGAACGCCCACGCTCGGGCCGAGCGCGAGAATTATCATCACGACCGTGACCCGCCGCCGGCGGGCATAATGTCTGGAGAGGTCGCGGCTGACGTAGCGGAGCAGGGATTCCTCCTGAGCGAGGTCGTCGAGGAGCACCGGAACGACCCCACACGTTGTCACGATCTCGGTGTCCGGGCAACGTGCCCAGATTGCGCCGAAGGCCGAATATGGCGACAATTCCTGCCCCAACCCAGCGTCAGAGAGATCATGAATAGATTACGCCTGCTCGGTATCGCATTCGCCCTGATTCTCGCCAACGACGTGGCGCCCCTCCGGGCCCAGGTCATCCTGCCTCCCGAGGAGGGCGGCGAGATCATCTCCATCGGTCAGCCGCCGCTGTGGAAGCCGTACGGTGCCGGATCGCTCGGCGGCTAC
>DAOVWI010000237.1 GCA_030636765.1 Gemmatimonadales bacterium | reverse complement strand
AGGGCGAGATCGGGCGGTCCACGGGATCGCTCTCCGAGAACGGGACGTCCCGGCTGTTCCCGTAGACGGAAGAGGAGGAGCCGAAGACGAAGCGGCGAATCTCCCTTTCCCGGGCGAGCTCCAGCAGCTCCTGTGTGCCCCTCACGTTCACGTCCTGATACAGGAGGGGTTGCTCAATCGAAGGCCGTACGCCGGCGCGAGCCGCCAGGTGAACGAGGCAGTCGATCGGGTCCGGCAGCGCCTCACGAAGGCGAGCTCCGTCGCGGATGTCCGCCTCGACCAGCCGGAACCCCGGATGGCCGAGGGCTCCACCCAGGTTCCGCCGTTTCACCTCCGGATCGTAGAAATCATCGAAGTTGTCGAGGCCGACCACGTCGGCCCCGCGCTCCAGGAGGCGGTCGACGAGGTGGCTCCCGATGAAGCCGGCAGCCCCTGTGACGAGAACCCGCATCGGCGCATCCCCCTGGCGACGGGTTCCGCCCGCCTCGCCTCGCCGATCCGGCGCGCTCACTCCGCGAGCTCCGACGCCTCGAGGGATTCGCCGGAAGGCTCCCGCTCCATCCCCTTCAGCCGCTCGACGTCGGCGTCGACCATGAGGCGGATCATCTCCTCGAACCCGACCGCCGGCTCCCAGCCCAGCTCCTGCCTCGCCTTGCTGCCGTCAGCGCACAGGTGGTCCACCTCGGCGGGCCTCAGGAAGGCCGGATCCTCGATCACGTGCTCTCGCCAGTCGAGGTCGACGTGGGAGAACGCCACCTCGACGAGATCGCGGACGGAGTGGGTGGCACCGGTGCCGATGACGTAGTCGGCCGCGCGATCCTGCCGAAGCATCATCCACATGGCCTTGACGAAGTCCCCCGCGAAACCCCAGTCGCGCCGGGCCTCCAGGTTTCCGAGCGGCAGCTCGCTGGCGCGATCGAGGTGGATCGCCGCCGCACCGTGCGTCACCTTCCGCGTCACGAACTCCAGCCCGCGACGGGGGCTCTCGTGGTTGAAGAGAATGCCGCTCACGGCGAAGAGATCGTAGCTCTCACGGTAGTTCACCGTGATGAAGTGGCCGTAGACCTTGGCCACGCCGTACGGGCTTCGGGGATAGAACGGCGTGCGCTCGTTCTGCGGCGATTCGCGCACCTTCCCGAACATCTCGGAGGACGACGCCTGATAAAAGCGGATCCCGCTATCCACATGGCGAATCGCCTCCAGCATCCGGGTGACGCCGAGAGCCGTGAACTCCCCCGTGAGAAGCGGTTGCTTCCAGGAGGTCGGCACGAAGGACTGCGCGGCCAGGTTGTAGACCTCGTCGGGCCGCACGGCCTCCAGCACGCTCACGATGGAGAACTGATCGAGCAGATCCGCCTGGTGAAGCACGATCCGATCGGCGATGTGCGCGATGCGCTCGAACCGCTCCGACGAGGAGCGGCGCACCATTCCGTGAACCTCGTAACCCTTCTCCAGCAGGAAATCTGCCAGATACGAGCCGTCCTGGCCGGTGATTCCGGTAATCAGCGCGATCATGTCGTTTCCCGCATCCTCCCGAGGGTCGAAGCGCAGCCGAGAAAGCCTGCAAGGTCGCTGCCGGTGCAGCATTATGCGGCTCCGAGCCCCGATCCCGAAAGCCCCTTAGCACCTAAGTATATACGATGGCGCACGTTGCGATCGACCGGCGCATGGTCCGGTCCTTGCGCCTCGCCTACGCGCGATGGACATGAAGACCGAGCAAAGCCCCGAGACTGCAGCCGAAGCTGGCGTTGACCTGCCGGCGGACGTGCGCGCCCTGCTTACCGAGCTGGCGCGGGCGCTCCACCGGCAAGCCATGTACCCTCCCGAGCATCCAGCTCTGCGCGGGTCGTCCGTCGCGCTCGCGGAGTTGGTGAACGAGGTGCTCGACGATACCCCCGAGATCGCGATTCACGTGGGCCGAAATCAGCTGGCGGTCGAGGGAGCGCTCTCCGACCTGTCCAATCCCGCACTCGCGTCGCTGGCGAACCAACTGCACCGTCATCACGTCGCTTCTCTGGCGCTCTCCAGAGAGATCGAGCCCGACGAGGTAGCCGAGCTCCTGGCCGTGCTGTCCGCGGACCCCCATCAGGACGCGGCCTCCCCGCTCTCCGAGAAGGCGTGGCCGCACGTGCGGATCACGTTCCTCCAGTACGACCGGCTGACACTCGACGAGCGTGGAAGCCTGCCGGCCGGCGAGTCCGGAGGCGTGTGGCTGGCCCTCGCTCACTCCGCGCTCGCCGACGAAGACGTGGATCCCGCGGAAGCGACCGACGCCAGCAGGCTGGCGCGAGACATCGAGGCACGCTGCACCGACGACGCCTACGCGCGGAACGTCATGCAAAACCTGCT
>DAOVWI010000211.1 GCA_030636765.1 Gemmatimonadales bacterium | reverse complement strand
GCGGCGCTCGGGATAGCGCTGTGGATGATGAGCGCCCTGCCCGAGAACGGGCATCTGAACGTCAGGGCCACCATCCTGCTTGTCGCGATCTGGTTCGCCGTGTTCTCGATCCCGACGTTTCTGTTTCTACGTGAGAGAGGCATCGCCCGTGCGGTCGAACCGGGGACGTACATGCGTGAGGGCTTCCGGCGGGTGGCCGAGACGTTCCGGCACCTGCGGCGGTACCGGGAAGCCGCCAAGGTCCTTCTCGCCCGACTCGTCTACAACGATGGCCTGGTCACGATCTTCGCTCTCGCGGGGATCTACTCCATTGCCGTGTTCGATTTCACGATCGAGGAGGTGATCAGGCTGGGCATCGTCGCGAACGTGGCCGCGGGCCTCGGCGCGTTCGGCTTCGGCTTCGTAAACGATTGGATCGGCGGCAAGCGGACGATCGCGATCACGCTCGTCGTGCTGACGATCTCGGCGATCCTTGGCGCCACCGCCGAGACGCGCACCGGCTTCTGGATCGCGGCGATCGTGATCAGCTTCATGGTGGGGCCGACCCAGTCGGCGAGCCGCACGCTGCTGGGTAGCATGACCCCGGAGGCCAAGCACGCCGAGTTCTTCGGGTTCTACGCCTTCTCCGGCAAGCTCTCCTCGATCCTCGGGCCTCTCCTTTTCGGCACGGTCGTTGGCGTGACGGGAAGTCACCGGCTTGCGATGGGATCGATGGTGGTCTTCTTCGTCGCCGGCTTCGTCCTCCTCATGCTGGTCGATGAAGAGGCGGGGATCGCGGCGGTGCGCTCGGGCGAGGAGGGTACGCCGCCCGGGCCGGAGCCGCGGATTCCGGCCGAGTGAGGGCGGCCGACCTTCCCCTCCGTTACAACGCCGTCGAGATCCTCGAGCGCAACCTCGCGGATCGCGCCGGCAAGAGGGCGCTCGAAGGCCCCGCCGGAGAGCGCACGTTCGCCGAGGTTGCCGCGGAGGCGAATCGCGTCGGCAACGGTCTTCGGGAGCTGGGCGTCCGGGCGGAAGATCGGGTGGCGATCCTCCTTCCCGACTCCCCGGAGTGGGCCGCAGCCTTCTTCGGCACGCTGAAGGTCGGCGGGGTCGCGCTCGGGGTGAACACGCTGCTCACGCCGGCCGAGCACGCGTACATCCTCCGGGACGGAAAGGCCCGCATCCTGATCACGGACGGCTCCCTGGCGCCGGCGGTGGCGGAAGCCCTCGAGAGCGCGGCCGGCGGACTCCCGGACCTCGAGCAGGTGATTGTGGTCGGCGACTCAGGCCGTGGGCCGGCGGACGACGGGCTGGCGGACGAAGCGCCGGCGGACGGGGCGCCGGCCGGGCTTTCCGTTCCCAGCCGCGACTACTCGGAGTGGATCGGCGCCCAGGGGGCGCAGCTCGCGCCCGCCGCCACGCACCGGGAGGACTTCTGCACGCTCAACTACTCGAGCGGCACCACCGGGATGCCGAAGGGAATCCTTCATGCCCACAAGGATCTGGCCCTTTCGGCCCGGTTGTGGGGCGTAGGCGTCTTGGGCCTGCGGGAGGATGACGTCGTGTATTCCAACGCCAAGCTGTTCTTCACGTACGGGCTCGGCGGGAGCCTGATCTTCCCCTGGTCGGTCGGCGCGAGCGCGGTGCTGAACCCGGGCGCCGGGCGGGACACGCCCGCGGTTCTCGCGATCCTGGAGCGCCATTGTCCCACGATCTTCTTCAACGCTCCGACCGGGTACGCGGCGATGCTTGCCATGCCGGACCTCGCCCAAGAGCACGACCTCTCGTCGCTCCGCCTGTGCGTGTCCGCGGGCGAGGCCCTTCCCGCGCCCGTGTGGCACCGGTGGAAGGAGACGATGGGCGTCGAGATCATCGACGGGATCGGATCGACCGAGCTTTTTCACATCTTCATCTCGAACCGGCCGGGCGAGGTTCGACCGGGGAGCAGCGGGACACCGGTGGATGGCTACGAGGTGAGGATCGTGGACGAGGCCGGCGAGGCCGTACCGACAGGTGAGCTCGGCAACCTGCTCGTAAAGGGGGAGACCGCCGCGCTCTTCTACCTTCACCAGGAGGCTCTCACGCGCCGGACCTTCCTCGGCGAGTGGGTGTGGACGGGTGACAAGTACCGGGTGGACGAGGAGGGGTATTACTGGCACGCCGGCCGGACGGACGACATGCTGAAGGTGGGAGGCATCTGGGTTTCGCCGGTGGAGGTCGAGAGCACGCTGCTCGCCCACTCGGCGGTGACGGAGTGCGCGGTCGTGGGGGTTCCCGACTCGGTCGGCCTCATAAAGCCGAAGGCCTGGGTGGTCCTGGCGGCCGGCTTCGAGGGATCGGACCGGCTGGCGGAAGAGCTGATCGAGTACTGCATCGAGCACATGGCGGCGTACAAGCGTCCGAGGTGGATCGAGTTCACGGACGGTCTCCCGAAGACAGCGACCGGTAAGATCCGCCGCTTCAAGCTGCGGGAGGCGGCGGGGGCTCGGCGCTGATTGAGGTAAGTGACCTATCGTGGGCTCACTCGCGGCGCTGAGGCCGCTCCCGGATCAGCAGGCCCGAGGTCGAGACTCGCACCTCGAACTCGGCGGCCCGGTCGACCTCCACGAACGTCGCGGACCCGTACTCGGCGTCGACGAGCGGCGCGAAGATCGCGTGCTGGCGCCTGAGGTTGAAGAGATCCACGGGCTTGCTTGCCGAGAGGAAGCGGACGGTCCGCGGCTCCGTTTGCTCGTCGTCGAGCCCGGCGTACCGGCCCGCGACGCGGTCCAGCTCGTACGACGTGTGGAGGCCGAGCAGGTTGACGATCGGCTTCCACTTGAGGATGTGAGCATCCACGTATAACTCGTCACCGGCGAGCGCGAACGTCCGCTCGCGGCCGTCGGGGAAGATGAACCGCGCGCTGAAGCGCTGCGGTCCCGTCGGCTCGGTGGCTACGACAACCGCGATCTCCTCGCGGGTCAGGGCGCGATAGCCCTGTGTGGCCACCGCCAGCGTCGCGGCGAGCCCGGCCAGCGAAAGGAGCAGGGCGGCCAGGAGGAGTCCCAGCGAGGCGCTGAGTGCGCGACGTTTCCGCACGAAAGCGAGGCCGACGAGCAGCAGGACGAAGCTCAGCAGTGCGGCCGCGATCGCGACGGTGGCGAGAGGATCCCACATCATATCAAGATCTGAAGACGGCGCCCCGACAACAAGACGGCCGGCGACCCGATAACAAGTCGGCCAGCGCCCCGATAGGGCTCGATCACGAGGGTTCGAGATGATGATACCGGGCTT
>DAOVWI010000022.1 GCA_030636765.1 Gemmatimonadales bacterium | reverse complement strand
TACTTCGAGGCGCTCGACGCGGCTTCCGACCGCATCAGGGTGGTGACCATCGGAGAGTCGGCGGAGGGCAGGCCGCTGCTTCTCGCGATCATCTCCAATGAGGCCAACATGCTGGCGCTGGAGCGCTACCGGGAGATCTCCCGGCGGCTGGCAGCCGGTACTCCGAGCGCCGTGGAGGCCCGCGCCCTCGCCGAGGAGGGCAAGGTCGTCGTGTGGATCGACGGCGGGCTGCACGCTACGGAGGTGGCCGGATCGCAGTTCTCCCCGGCCTTTGCCTACAGGATGGTCACCGGCGAGGAACCGGAGATCCGTCGCATCCGCGACGAGGTAGTCCTTCTGCTGATGCCGGTCATGAACCCGGACGGCCTCGAGGTGGTGACCGAGTGGTATCGACGGAACGTCGGGACACCGTTCGAAACCGTCCAACTGCCGGTTCTCTACCACAAGTACGCCGGGCACGACAACAATCGCGACTGGTTCATGATGCAGCAGCCGGAAACCCGCGCGGTGGCTCGTCAGCTGTGGGAGGAGTGGTATCCGCAGATCGTCCTCAACCATCATCAGACGACCACCTCGGTCTTCCCGGCTCGCCTGTTCATTCCGCCCTTCGCCGATCCGGTTAACCCGCGTATCCCGCCGCTGGTCATCTCGGGAGTCAACGTGATCGGCACGGCGATGCAGCACCGCTTCGCCCGGGAGGGCAAGCCCGGCGTCGTCTCGCGCATGCAGTTCACGCAATGGTGGAACGGCGGCATGCGCACGGCGCCGTACTTCCACAACCAGATCGGCATACTCACGGAGGGAGCCCTCTACCGGTATGCCACTCCGAAGTATCATGAGCCGGACTCGCTACCGAAGGCTTTCCGAAACGGTCTGGCCGCGGATCGTCCGAGCGTGTGGTATCCGGACCCGTGGCGCGGTGGGTGGTGGAGGCTTGGCGACACCGTCGAGTACTTCGTCACCGCGTCGCTCGGCCTGCTCGAGGCGGCCGCCGACATGCGCGAGGCGTGGCTTTACGATGTCTTTCTTCTGGGGAGTAGGGCGATCGAGGCGGGCCAGGCGGGACCGTTCGCCTATCTCGTGCCGCTGGACCGCCAGCGCGATCCCGGTGAAGCGCTCGAGATGCTTCGTTCCCTCCGGCTCGGGGGGATTCAGGTTCACCGGGCGACGAGGGGTTTCGCTGCCGGCGGTGAGGAGTATTCCGAGGGCACGTACGTGCTCTTCGCCGCTCAGCCGTATCGCGCTCACCTGCTGGACCTCATGGAGCCGCAGGTCTATCCCGACCGGAGGCGCTATCCAGGCGGTCCGCCCGCCACGCCGTACGATGTGACAGGGTGGACGCTTCCGCTCCAGATGGGAGTCGACGTCGCCCGCCTGGATGATCCGGAGGACCTCCCCGTCGAAGAGGTAGAAAGCCTGCCCGCGCCGCCGGGCGAGGTCGTGGGGGAGAGCGAGGCGTACCTCCTATCGCCCGAGGCGAACCTGGCCTATCGGGCGGTGAACCGGCTGTTGTCGGAGGGGCACCGGGTCGGCCGTCTCACCGGAGAACGGATGGAGCGCGGACGTGTGCTCCCGCCGGGGACCTTCATCGTCTGGTCGGACGCGGCGAGCGTCCGGTCCATGGCTGACGAGCTGGGCCTCACGTTCGTAGCCGCGAGGGGAGAGATCGACGCCGCCGTGATCCGCGAGCCGTCGGTCGGCCTCTACGGCAGCTGGGTGCCCAGCATGGACGAGGGGTGGACTCGCTGGGTTCTGGAGCGGTACGGCTTCTCGTACACCAGTCTCCGCGACCAGGAGATCCGCGGAACCGACCTGAAGGCGTTCGACGTGATCGTCATTCCCCATCAGGCGCCCGAGGACGTGCTGCACGGGCATCCGTCCGGGACGATGCCGGATGGGTACACGGGCGGAATGGGGCTGGAAGGAGCGTACCGGCTGAAACGGTGGGTCGAGGACGGCGGCACCCTGGTCGCGCTGGACGGCGCGGCGGACTTTGCGATCGAGCAATTCGGGCTTCCCCTCCGCGACCCCGTGAAAGACCTGCCGAGCGACTCGCTCTTCGTGCCCGGTAGCCTGATCCGGCTGGAGACGGATCCGCTGGATCCGATTGCGTACGGCCTTCCCGAGGAGACGGTGGCTTTCTTCGTGCGAAGCCGCGCGTTCGAGATCGTGCCGCCTGCCGGCCGGGATGGGGAGGGAGAGCGGGACGGGGAGGCAGAGCGCGAGGAGGTGGACGTGGCGGCCCGCTACGCGCCCTCGGATTTACTGCTGAGCGGGTGGGAGCTGGGAGCGGATCGCCACCTGGGAGGCCGGGCTGCGGTGGTGCGCGTCGCTCTTGGAAAGGGCCGGATCGTGCTGATCGGCTTTCGTAGCCAGTTCCGCGGGCAGCCCCGGGCGACGTTCAAGCTGCTCTTCAACTCGCTCCTGGCGTCCACCATGAAGGACCCCAGTTGACCGCTCCAGCACCGTTCTTTATTCTCACGGGCTGAATCATATCGGGTCGGACTCGAGCATCCGGGTCCTGGGCCCGACCGGGCCGGGCGTCAGCACACAAACTGGGAGCATGTCGGAACTTTCGGCTACGGCGAGTCCGCTCATGCTGCTCTCGGGTACGGCAAACCCGGAGCTTGCCGAGCGGATCGCGGCGCATTTGGATCGGCCGCTGTGCGATGTTACGATTGATCGGTTCGCGGACGGGGAGATCTTCGTCCGGATCAACGAGAACGTGCGCGGACGCGACGTCTTTCTGATCCAGCCGACAAACGCGCCCGCCGCCAACATCGTGGAGTTGTTGATCCTGATCGACGCGGCGAAGCGAGCCTCTGCGGCCCGAGTGACGGCGGTAATACCGTACTACGGGTACGGCCGGCAGGATCGCAAGGACCAGCCGCGCGTTTCGATCGCTGCGAGACTGATGGCGAACCTCATCACGTCCGCCGGCGCCGACCGCGTGTTGAGCATCGACCTTCACCAGCACCAGATTCAGGGGTTCTTCGATATCCCGGTTGATCACCTTTACGCCGCGCCCGTGTTCATGGACCGATACAAGGAGCTCGAGGGCGATGTGGTGGTCGTCGCGACCGATGTGGGGGCGGCAAAGATGACACGCGGGTACGCCAAGCGGCTCGATGCCGACATGGCGATTATCGACAAGAGACGTCCCGGCCCCAACCTCGCGGAGGTCGTGAACGTCGTCGGCGAGGTCGCCGGCAAGCGGTGCCTGATCACCGACGACATGATCGACACCGCGGGAACGATGGTCGGTGCCGTGAAGGCCCTCTGGGAGCGCGGGGCGAAGGAGGTTTACTGCCTGGCGACGCACGCGCTCTTGTCGGGTCCGGCGATCGAACGCCTCAACTCGGTTGATATCGAGGAGATCACGGTAACGGATACGATTCGGGTGTCCGGCAAGGCTCGTGAGGGCCTGCCGAACCTCAAGGTTCTGTCCGTGGCCAGCCTGTTGGCCCGGGCGATCGAGAATACGCACTACAACCGGTCGGTCAGCTCGCTGTTCGTTTGAGCGCGCCGTGGGGAATAGAGGATCAAGATGACGCAGCAGGTGCAAACCAGGCTGAAGGCTCGAACGAGAGACGATAGCGGAAAGAGCTCCGCTCGCGGGTTTCGCCGCCAGGGCTTGATTCCGGCGGTCATGTACGGCCGCGGGTTCGATTCGGAGAGCTTGCTGGTGGACGAGCACGAGCTGTCGCTCCTCCTCGGCAGGATCAGTGCGGAGAACACCCTGATCGACCTCGCTGTGGGAGGTGGTCCCGCCCGGAAGGTGCTGATCCGCGCGCTCCAGCGGCATCCGTGGAAGTCGTCCATCCTTCATGTCGACTTCTTCCGGATCAACGTCGACGAGGAGATCAAGGTCGCGGTCCCCGTGCATGCGGAGGGTGAGGCAGTGGGGGTCAAGATCGACGGGGGCATCCTCCAGCAGCACCGCCACGAGATCCAGGTCTCGTGCCTGCCGACGGAGATCCCCGGGCACTTCGTTGTCGACGTCTCGGATCTCCAGATCGGCGACTCCGTCTACGTCGCCGACATCGACGTGGGCGAGACCACGATGGTCGATGATCCGGAGGCCATCGTCTGTACGGTCATCCCGCCGACCGTCCTGGTGGTCGAAGAGGAAGAAGAGGGGGAGGAAGAAGAGGGACTCGAGCCGGAGGTCATCGGAGAGGCGGAGGCCGACGGCGAGGACGAAGCCGAGTCCGCGGCCGAAGAAGCCTAGCTCGCCCGCTCCTCACCGAATCGCCGCTTGAGGACCCTTCTCGCTCTGGGCAACCCCGGGGCCCGCTACCGGGACACCCGGCACAACGTCGGTTGGTGGCTGGCCGACCGGCTCTGCGTAGCCTGGTCCCTTCCCGCCTTTCGGGCCGCGGGGCTCGCCGCGGCCACCGCGGGTCGCGTCGGCGACTCGTCGGCTCGCCTCGTAAAGCCGTTGACCTACGTGAACCGCAGCGGACGGGTCGTGGAGAAGCTCCGGTCGGAAGGCCTCTCCTCTCCGGATCTCCTGGTGTTGGTAGACGACGTGTCTCTTCCGCCGGGCACCTTCCGGCTACGCGCTCGGGGCTCGGCCGGAGGACACAACGGGCTGCTCTCCATAGAGGAAACGCTCGGAACGCGCGAGTACGCGCGGCTACGGATCGGTGTTGGCCGGCCGCACGATCCACGGATCGACCTCGCCGAGTGGGTGCTTGCCCCGATGAGCGATGCGGAGGAGGAGCAGGTGCTTCTCGCCTTCGGCGACATGGTGTCGGCGGTCGAATGCTGGATGGCCGAGGGAATCGAGACCGCCATGAATCGGTTCAACCGGATCGCGGCCCCGGTCGGATAGGTCGCAGGATGGTGACACGGTTACGGACGTTCGAAAGGAGAACGCTACGTGGTTGAATACAGCGACTGGGCACTCGGATTAGGGCTGATTGGCCTGTTCTTCGCGTGGGCTCTCTTCGCCTACGTCCGTCAGCAGCCGGCCGGGACGGAGACGATGCGCGAGCTGGCCGATCTGATCTCCTCGGGCTCGATGGCGTTCCTGAGGCGTGAGTACTCGGTTCTCATCCCCTTCGTGATGCTGGTCGGCACGCTTCTCTACGTGGTGATCGGACCGCGGACGGCGGCGGCCTACGTTTTCGGCGCGGCCTGCTCGCTCCTCGCGGGCTTTTTCGGCATGCGGGCGGCGACCCGTGCGAACGTGCGCACCACGGAGGCGGCCCGCACCGAGGGTCGGGGGAAGGCTCTGCGTGTGGCGTTCAGCGGTGGTGCGGTGATGGGTCTCTCGGTGGCGAGCCTCGGCCTGGTCGGTCTCGGGGCGGTGTTCCTCATCTTCCCGCCAGCGGCGACTGGCTTCGGGTCGTTCGCGGAGATTATCAGCGGCTTCGCGATGGGCGCTTCGTCCGTGGCTCTCTTCGCTCGTGTGGGCGGCGGCATCTACACGAAGGCGGCCGACGTGGGGGCCGACCTGGTCGGGAAGGTCGAGGCAGGGATCCCTGAAGACGATCCGCGGAACCCGGCGACGATCGCGGACAACGTGGGCGACAACGTCGGCGACGTGGCAGGCATGGGCGCGGACATCTTCGAGTCGTACGTGGGGTCGGTGGTCGCGACGATCGTGATCGGTGCCACAAGCCCCCTTATCATCGGAGGCCAGCGTCTCGCCGCCGTCTCCCTCCCGGTTCTCCTCGTCATGTCGGGGCTGCTGGCCAGCGTCATCGGCGTGCTGGCGATGCGGATGATGGAGCGCGCGAACCCGGCGGCGGCCCTGCGAAACACCACGTTCATCGCGGCCGCGCTCTTCTGGGTGCTGGCCTGGTTCATCACGGTGAACCTGGATGTGTTCGCGGGCTCGGAGGGCACGTACTGGACCCTGCTGGACGGGCGGGCCGGCCCGTTTTGGGCGATGCTGTTTGGGTCGCTGGTGGGGATCCTCATTGGCATTTCGACTGAGTTCTACACGGCAGGTCCTCCGATGCGGACGATCTCCGACGCCTCTCAGACCGGATCGGCCACCAACATCATCCGGGGTCTGGCAGTGGGGATGGAGTCCACTGCGATCCCGCTTCTCCTCATCTGTGCTGCGATCTACCTGGCGTTTCAGTTCGCCGGCCTGTACGGCATCGGCATCGCGGCCGTCGGCATGCTGGCCACGGTCGGCGTCACGATGGCGGTCGACGCGTACGGGCCTGTTGCCGACAACGCGGGCGGCATCAGCGAGATGGCTGGCCTCGGGCCGGACGTGCGTGCGATCACCGATGAGCTGGACGCCCTCGGCAACACGACGGCGGCGATCGGCAAGGGCTTCGCGATCGGATCGGCGGCGCTCACGGCACTGGCGCTGTACTCCGCGTACGCCAACACCGTCGGCCTCCAGGCGACAGGGATCAACCTGATCAATCCGCTCGTCGTAATCGGCTTGTTGATCGGAGGTGGGACGCCGTTCTTCATCGCCGCCCTCACCATGACGGCCGTCGGCAGGGCCGCGGCGGGGATGGTCGAGGAGGTGCGCAGACAATTCCGTGAGATCCCCGGCCTCATGGAAGGCACCGCAAAGCCGGATTCGGCCCGCTGCGTGGACATCTCGACTCGTGCGGCGCTCCGGGAGATGATCCTGCCGGGCCTCACCGCGATCTTCGTACCGATCCTCGTGGGGTACTTCCTCGGTCCCGAGGCGTTGGGCGGCCTCCTGGCCGGTGCCACGGTCACCGGTGTCCTGCTCGCCCTGTTCATGGCGAACGCGGGTGGCGCATGGGACAACGCGAAGAAGTACATCGAGGCGGGCGCGCATGGCGGCAAAGGGTCCGAGCCGCACAAGGCGGCCGTCGTCGGTGACACCGTCGGAGATCCGTTCAAGGACACGGCGGGTCCGTCCATGAACATCGTGATCAAGTTGATCAGCGTCGTCGCGCTGGTTCTCGCCCCCTGGTTCGCGCGAGTTCACGCTTCGGCGGGCGCCCTTCCGGAGCCGGACGGCGCGCTGGGTTGGCTGATCGACGTACTCCACTTGCTCGTCTGATCCTGTCCCCGGATAGGCTTGTCCGACCCCCAAACCTTGAAGGAGAGCGGATCTTCGGATAGCTTGCGCCGATCGCCGGGGGTCCCGGCGGACCCGACAGCCAGCGAAGAGCCAGTCCTCCTGCTCCGGCGAGCGTCCGGAGCCGAACGAGACCGAAGGAGAGACCCATGCACGAATACGAGATCGTCTACATCTTCCGCTCCTCTCTCGCCTCCGAAGAGATCGACGGAAAACTCGAGAGCTTCCACGCGCGCCTCACCCAGCAGACGGGCCAGATCTCGGCGGTCGAGCACTGGGGGAAGCGGCAGCTGGCGTATCCGATCGACAAGGAGCGGAACGGGCACTACGTCGTCGCCCAGTTCGAGGCGGAGCCGGCGTCCCTCCCCGAGTTCGAGCGACTCCTCAAGCTCGACGAAGACCTGCTCCGCTACCTCATCGTGCTTTCCGAGGGCGAATTGCCTCTGCCGCCCTCCATGCGCACCGACATGCGCACCGAAACGGTAAGAGGGGAGCGTCCGGCTGAGCCCGGGCCCGACGCCGAGCCCAAGTCGGACACCGAAGCCGAGCCCGAGCCGGAAACCGAGCCTGAGCCGGGGTCGGAAGCTGAGGCCGAGCCCGAAGCGGAGGCTGAGCCCGAGCTCGAGCCGGAGACCGAGGTCGAGTCCGAGCCGAAGCCGGAAACCGGGCCCGAGTCTAAGGAAGAGAAGGAGTAGGGTGCCGCGCTCCCCGATGTACTCTGACGTGACGAGGAGTTTCTGAGATGGTTATGTTGAAAAAGGTCTGCAAGCTCTGTGAGCGCAGTATCCGGCAGGTGAACTACAAGGACGAGCACCTGCTGAGCCGATTCGTCACCGATAGAGGGAAGATCCTTCCCCGGCGGGCGACGGGCTCCTGCGCTCGGCACCAGCGCCAGATCGCGACGGCGATCAAGCGTGCTCGCTACCTGGCGCTACTGCCCTACATCCGGGACTATCAGTAAGAGGCCCCTGAAGAACCTGTTGATCATGGAGCCCGAGGCGCCCGGATGACGGAGACGCGCCCGACGGTGTCGAACGGTCGGCCGCGCGGCGGGTGGACGTTCGCCCGCGTGGGAGCGCTGTTGGCGGCGACCCTGCTGCTCTCGCCCGTCAATCCGCTCCTGCTGATCGCTCTGCCGCTGGCCGTCATCTTGGTGGCATTTCGGCCCGGACGTGTCCTCTCCACATTCTTGGCCGGCGTCCTGGTGTGGCTGGCTTTCGTATCTGACGAACGATCGACGCCCCTCTGGTATGGAGAGCGGGCCTGGGCGCTCATGGTGGGCGGCGGTTTCGTTCTCTCGACGCTCGTGTGGCCGAGGGTGGGTCTTGCGGTGCGATCGATCGCCGCGGTGGCGGCCGCGTTTGCGGCGCTGGGCCTCTGGGGGTTGGTGCGCCCGGGCTCGGTCGCCGAGCTGGACTGGTGGATGGCCTCGGAGCTCCGCTGGACCTCGCACGTCATCATGGGTTGGCTGACGGACGCAGAGGCCGACAGCTTTCTCGGGACCATGGCCACGACGCTCGGCGACATGGTCGAGCTTCAGATCGCGCTCTACCCAGCCCTTCTGGCGCTCGCGACGCTGGCTGCCCTGGGTGTGGCGTGGTTCATCGCGCTTCGGCTGACCGGTGCCGAAGGAGCCGTAGGGCCGCTTCGCGAGTTCGGCTTCAGCGACTTCCTGATATGGGTGCTCATCGGAGGCCTGGCCCTCTTCCTGTTGCCGACCGGTGAGCTCGTATCCCGAATCGGCGGAAACGCCCTGACGTTCATGGGCGGCCTGTACGTGCTTCGGGGGGCGGCGATTCTCGCCTGGTTCATCCCCGCGGTGGCGTTCCCCGTGTGGTCCACGCTCCTCTTGGCGTTGGCCGCTCTTCTTCTCTACCCGCTCACGGTCGGGCTGGCGCTGATCCTGGGCATCAGCGATACATGGCTTGACCTGCGCGCCCGGTTCAGTGGATCGGAACGGACGTACGATAGTAGGTAGACATCTGAAACGAACGGTGTTGCAATGACGCGCTTGATACTCAGGAAGGACGTCGACAACCTCGGTCACGTCGGCGACGTCGTCGACGTGAAGCCGGGCTATGCCCGCAACTACCTGATTCCACAAGGATTTGCCTATAGTGCCTCCGAGAGCAGCGCACGGCGTCTCCAGCAGGAGCGGCAGCAAGCCGTGTTGGGCGTCGAGCGCGAGCGGGAGAAAGCGGGAGAGGCCGCGCTCCTGCTGGAGGGACGGTCGGTGACGTTCAAGGTGCGGGCGGGCGAAGAGGGTCGCCTCTTCGGCTCGGTGACGAACGCGGACATAGCGGAGCAGCTGGCGGCCGAGGGTCTCGATATCGACCGCCGGGACATCGTGCTGGAGGACCCGATCAAGGAGCTCGGCGTTTACCGCGTGCCGGTTCGTCTGCACGCCGACGTGCGCCCCGAGCTCACGGTGTGGGTGGTCGCGGAGGACTGACGGTCTCCGCGTCGTCGCCGCTTCTTGACCGGCTCGCCGGATTGGTAGGTCAGGCGGCCGGTGTCCCGGCGGAGCTGGAAGGCGTCGTGGCGGCGGCGTTGGAGCGGAACGCGCGAAACGGTGTGGTTCTCGATCTTCGTGGGCTCTCGGATGCTACCGACTACTTCGTCATTCTTTCGGGCGACTCGGACGTGCACACGCGAGCCATAGCGGACAACGTCCTGGAGAGGACCAGGGAGCGCAGCATCCGTGCGGCCGGCGTCGAGGGCCGCGACGCGGGTCGGTGGATCCTCATCGATTTCATCAACGTCGTAGTCCACATCTTCCTCCCGCAGGCCAGGGAGTACTACCGTCTTGGGCGCTTGTG
Organism: Gemmatimonadales bacterium; assembly: GCA_030636765.1. GTDB lineage: Bacteria > Gemmatimonadota > Gemmatimonadetes > Palauibacterales > Palauibacteraceae. The sequence goes on along the minus strand of DAOVWI010000022.1, from coordinate 9,795 downwards.
GGGCGACGCCCCCCGGGCGACGCTGGACGACCTCTGAGGGCCGTGGCACAGGGCCGCGAGATGGTCCGGCTGGCGCTCATCCTGGCGGCGCCGCTGTGCCTCCTCGCCGGTTGCGGCCGCTCGGACGATGACTCGGAGGGCGGGTCCGGGCCGTCGCCCGATCGGCTGGTCGTCGGCAGCTGGCTCGAGGAGACAGGCCTGCTCGTGCTCCCCCGCCGCGGCGGGAGGGCCGAGGTGAGGGCCGCGGCGGATCCCGAGCGCGTGGTATGGACAGGCGCCCGGCGGCTCCCCACGCCGGAGAGCGTGCACCCGTTCGATGCTCGCTCAATCGTCGTCCTGACAGCCGGCGGTCAGGCCTATCGCTATGTCCCTTCCGACGACGTCTCGGAGGCTCTCGGCCGCGTCGGGAAGGACCTCGAGTGGAGCGCGTTCGGCGGCTCCGGCACCTTCTGGAGCCAGGACGCCATCGTGGTGGTGCATGAGGGTGGTGTCCGGAGCTACGAGCCGGACCGACCCGTCATGTGGGCGTCACCGGCTTCCGAGGGCACCGTCGTCGCGCTCGTGGACGGGGAGGATAGCCCGTTGCTCTGGCTGTTGGAGTCGGAGGAGGAGCCGATCGCTCTGCGCCCGCTGGCGGTCATGCCGCCGGGCCTCGTGACAGGTTGGGGCCGAAGCGCGCTGTTCCGATCGTCCGACGGTGAAGAGATCATCTCGGTTCGACTTCCAGAGCTCGAGGTCGAGCGACGTTTCGAGTTCAGGAAGCCGGTGACGGCGTTCGCGGTCTCGGCTTCCTCCCATGAGCTGTACGTGGCCCTGGCGGGCGGCCGCGTTCTGGCGGTCGCAAGGGTCGGCAACGGGCGGCGGGAGCTGGCGCGCCTCGAGGCCGATGTGACGGAGCTTCGAGTCGGCGTCCACGGTCAGCAGCTGCTCGCGTTCGACGGGGCGGTCGCATACCGGATCTCGCTCGTCGGCGATTCGCCGGTTCGTCTCGAGGTGGATTGGAGGTCGGATCTGCCGTTGGGCCTGCCGAGCGGAGACGTGCTGGCGTCTCGTGGGGACACGCTCCTTCTGACGCGGTTCGTCGCAGAGGGGTCGGTGGCTCGAGTGGAGCGGATCGAAGGCCCGCCCCGCGCCTGGTGGCTGGCGGTTCAGTGGAATCCCGCAGCGCCGGTCCGGCTGGCCCGTGAGGACGCCGGGGCCCGTGGGGACGCCGGGGCCCGGGACGCGGGAGAGCCGGGCGATACGGCAGGCTCCGTTGCCGTCGAATCGAAGGATGCCGGGCAGGAGGGCGAGTTGGCGGAGGCGGCGGTTCCGGCCGCGGATTCCCTCGGCTTCGCGTTCGCCGCGCCCGCGGCCGGCTACTACGCGGTTGCCGTCGCTTCACGCACGCCGGCGGGCGTGATCGAGCTCGTGGGCACGCTCGCGCGGAGTGGCTATCCGACGGCGATCCAGCGGCGGCGGGACGACGGGGGCCAGATGTGGTACCGGGCGCTCGTTGGACCGTACTCGGCTCGCTCGGGGGCCGATGCGGCGGCGCGGCAGCTTCGGCGCGAGCGCAGTCTGGATGCTTGGGTCACCGAGCTGACGGCCGGAATCGACAGGTGAGTTGAGAGCGATCTCTGGGCTGCCACCCGACGCACGTATCGTCGCTCTTGTTGGCCTCGTGGGCGGCGAGGGCCTCGTGGGCGACGCGGGCCTGGTGGAGCGGACGCTCGAGATCGCTTCCGCGGTCGCCGAGCAGCGCCGTGGCCGGACACTGCTTGTCGGCTGGGGCGAGGCCGGCCGGGCTCTCGATGCGCGTCTGGGAGCTGCCGGAGATGAGGGGATCACGGACGTCCTGGCCGGCCGGGCCCGGCTCATGGATGTTGCTCGACGCACCGCCGATCACCGCTTCCTGTACGTGCCAACCGGACGGTCTGAGGAGCCTCTATCGCCGTCCCGTCTTCGTCAGCTGTTCCAGCGAGTCAGGGTAGCCGGCGGGACGCTGCTGCTGCCGGTCGCCGAGGATCGCTCGCAGCTTCCGGCCGAGTGGTTCGACGTCGAGCTTCCGCTGCGCTCCTCCAGCGAGCCTGCGCTCGTTCCGGGCCGCTGGCGGCGGCACAGGGTGGTGCAGGGGATTCCGATCGGGCGCCTGATGCTCGCCTCGGTGATCATCGCGGGCCTCGTCGGCGGCTGGTGGGTGGTCGCGCGCGTCGCGACGGACCGAGAAGCCTCGGATGGCATCGGCGCATACGCGACGGCAACGGCGCACGGCGAGGTGGCAGCCGAGGGCGATGCGGGCGCGGCAGCGGAAGGTGACGCGGGCGCGGCCGGCGCGGTTCCCGGCGATGCCATCGCCCCGGCGCTCGCGTACTCCGTTCTCATCGCCAGCTACACCTCCCTGGAGGACGCCCGCCGACGAGCCGGGCGGTTGGCCGTGCCCGGGCTTCTCCTCTTCGTATCGCCCACGCTGATCCGCGGAACCCTCTACTATCGCCTGTTCGCGGGTGCGCTTCCGACCCGCCCGGCCGCCAGGGATCTGATGCACGCGCTGGTGGAGCGTGGGGTCAAGGAGTCGGCGAGCGATTGGGACCTCCGTCCGGCGTCGCTGAGCTTCCTCGTGGCAGTTCACGAAGATACGGCATCCGCCAGCGCAGCCCAGCGCGAGCTGGCGCTCGGCGGAGTGCCGACTTACGTCCTGCCGCTGGCGGCGGCGGGCGATATGACCTATCAGGTTTATGCTGGAGCGTATGAGCGCCCGGAGGCGGCTGTCGCCATGCGGTCTTTGCTCCAGCAAGCCGGACGCGACGTGGAACTGGTGCCCAGACGAGGAGGGCCGCGTTGAAGATCAAGACGCTCACAATGCATGGCTTCAAGTCGTTCGCCGATCCAACGAAGCTCGAGTTCCACGATGGGATCACGGCCATCGTCGGCCCAAACGGTTGCGGCAAGTCCAACATCTCCGACGCGATCCGCTGGGTCCTCGGCGAACAGCGGCCGACGGTCATTCGAGGCAGCCGCATGGACGAGGCGATCTTCAGCGGTACCGAGCAGCGCCGACCGATCCACCGGGCCGAGGTCTCGTTTCTCCTGTCGAATGAGGACGGCAAGCTGCCCATCCCGTACGCGGAGGTGGAGATCGGCCGCACCGTCTATCGTGGCGGTGAGAGCGCGTACACGCTCAACGGAGCGCCCTGCCGCCTTAGAGACATCCTGGACCTCTGCCGCGATACGGGCCTGGGCGCCGACGCCTACTCGATCATCGAGGCCCGCATGATCGACGCAATCCTGAGCGACCGGGCCGAGGAGAGAAGAGCACTGTTCGAGGAGGCGGCGGGGATCGGCCGCTACAAGGACCGGCGGCGTACGGCGCTCCGCCGGCTCGAGGCGGCCACCGCGGATCTCCAGAGGCTGGACGACCTGATCGGTGAGGTGGGGTCCAAGGTGCGCTCGCTGGCCAGGCAGCGGGGCCGCGCCGATCGGCACGCGCGCCTCCGCGAGCGATTCCTTCAACTCGAGATCGCCGTTGCGGGCGAGCGTCTCTCCGATCTGGAAGGGCGCATCGCGGACGCGACGCAGCAGCTCGACCGCCTCCGAACGGAAGCACCCGGCCAGGAGGCACAGCTTCACAAGCAGGAGGCGGAGATCGAGACGCTCCGCCTGCGAATGGCCGAAGAGGGAAGCCGGCGAAGCGGTCTGGCCGATCGGCTCGCTACCGTGCGTGACCGCCTGAACCGGCTCGAGGCGGAGGGCCTGGTGGAGACCGAGCGGGCTTCCTCCAACGCCCGTCGCATGGAGACGATCCGGGAGGAGCTCGCCGAGCTCGCGGGACGAAGCGCCTCCGTGGCTTCTGAGCTTGAGCGCTTCGGCGGCGAGGACGTGAGCGCCCGGAGCCGGCTCGAGGAGGCCCGAGGTGGCGAAACGGAGCGGCTAGAGGCGGTCGAGCGGCTCGAGGCGGCCCGCGAATCTGAGAGCTCCGCCGTGGAGGAGACCCTCGGCCGACACAATGAAGTGGTTCGGCGAATCAGCGCACTGGAGTCCGAGTGCACTGCCGCGGAGGAGCGACACGAAGAGCGCGGGCGAGAGCTGGAGAGGCTCAGGCAGGTGCTTCGCTCGCTCGAGGTACGGAGAGAGGAGACGCACGCGCGGTGGGAGGTGGAGGCGGCGGAGGTGGAGGCGGCGGAGCGGAGTCGAGCGGCTCTCGAGGAGAGGCTCTCCGACGCCCGGGCGAAGGCGGCGAAGAGGCGGAGCGCCTGGCGTGGCGTTCGCGACCGCGCGGCGGAGGCGGAGGGCGGGCTGTCCGCGGACCGGGCGCGGCTCTCGAACCTCGAGTCGGTGGTCGCTTCCGGGGGCGGCCGACCGGCCTGTGTCACGCGGCTTCTGGAGGCTGACCGGATGCCGCGCGGTGTCATCGGCCCGCTCGCGGACTTCCTCGAGGCCCCTGCGGATCTCGCTCCGGCGATCGAAGCTCACCTCGGCGGCTACCTGAACGCGGTCTTGGTGGAGGACTGGAAGAGCGTCGAGGCCGTCCGGCGCTGGATGGAGCGTCGCGACGAGGAGCAGGGCCTCGTCCTGCTGATGGTTGCCCCGGGTCCGAGGACACGGCCGGGCGCCGGTGGCCGGGCGGGTTCCCTGTGGAAACAGCTGAAGGTGACGGAGCCGGCTGAGTCCTGGCTCCGCGCCCTGCTGGGCGATGTGGAGAGGCCCGAGGCCTTCGGTCTCGGCGACGGGGCTTGGGTGCTATCGGACGGAAGCGGCCAGGACAGCCTGGGCGCCGTGCGGTTGGGGAAGCCGCTCGCAGCTCGCGGCACGCTCGAGCTCCGGGCGGAGACGACCGCCTTGCAGGAGAAGATCGACGGCTCACAGAAGGAGCTGGAGAAGTTGCGCTCCAAGCTGGCCGGGATCGAGACCGAGCTCGCGACGCGAGAAGCGGAGTTGGAGTCGATCGGTGTGGAGCTCCACGAGGCCGACCGAGCCCTGCGGGAGGCCGAGGGCCGTCACCAGGCGGCCTCCGGGCTGCTCGAGAGCCTGGATCAGGAAGGCAAAGCGGTCACGGCCCGCATCGACGAGCTCGCCCTGTCCATCCAGGGGTTTGAAGGCAGGGGCCGGGAGCGCGACCGGGAGCTTGCGGCGCTGCGGGAGGAAGACGCCGCGGCCGAGGCAGAGGTGGCGGAGGGCCGGAAGCGGGCCCGGCGTGCCGCCTCCGAGCTGGATGAGGGCCGCGCGGCCCTTCACGAGCTCCAGCTCGAGCTCGCGCGCCTCGGGTCGGAGGCAAAGGCAGCGGCCGAACGGACAGCAGGGATGGAAGCGCGCCGGGATGAGCTCCACGGCCAGCGCTCGCGACTCGAGAAGGAACGGGAGGAGCGGGAGCAGCTCACGGCCTCCCTCTCCCGGAGCGCGGAGCAGCGAGAGGAGAGCATGGCCTCGCTCCTCGAGCAACGAGTCGAGATCGAAGAACTGCTCGCGGCCGCCGACGCGGAGCTGGCCGGGATGCGCGAGGACGTGGAGGCGGAGGAGGCGAGCGCGCGGGAAAGGCGCCGTGCGGAGCGCGAACACTCCGAGCACCGGCACGCTCTGGAGCTCGATCTGGCCGAGCGGCGAGCACACCGCTCCAACATTCGTGAGCGCCTCGAGGCGGAGTGGGGGGAGGAGTTCGAGGAGCTTGCCGCCCGGGTGGAACCACTGGAGGAGGGGTCCCTGGAGGATTGGGCCGAGGAACTCGAGGAGCTTCGGACTCGCATCCGAAGGCTCGGCCCGGTCAATCCGTTGGCGGCGCAAGAGTACGATGAGGAGAAGGAACGGCTCACGTTTCTCGAGGAGCAGCAGGCGGACGTCGCGAAGGCAACTGAAGATCTCCAGACCTCGATCCGTAGGATCAACCGTGCGGCGGCGGAAGCGTTTCTCGAGACCTTCCAGGAGATCCGGGAGAACTTTACGCGCACGTTCTCGACGCTCTTCGAGGGAGGCGAGTGCGACCTGTGGCTGGACCCTGAGGATCCGCTCGATTCGCCGATCGAGATCTCGGCCAGCCCGCGTGGCAAGCGGACCCAGCGCATACACCTCCTCTCCGGCGGAGAGAGAGCCCTGACCGCTCTCTCGCTGCTCTTCGCCATCTACCTCGCTAAGCCCAGTCCCTTCTGCGTGATGGACGAGGTGGACGCGCCGCTCGACGAGGCGAACATCGGGCGCTTCATCCGCATGCTGGAGGAGTTCAAGAACGACACCCAGTTCGTGGTGATCACGCACAACGCACGGACGATCGAGGCGGCCGACTGGATCTACGGCGTAACCATGCAGGAGCCGGGGGTGTCCTCGATCGTGGGCGTCCAGTTCCGCGATCTGCCGAGCGATCAGGTCGCCTGACGGGCCGGCGGCAAGGGGGCCGATGCGGCTTGTCGCGGTGGGGACCGGCACGGTCGTGCCCGAGAAGAATCGCGGGTGTACGTGCTTCTACCTCGAGTCGGAGGGCTCTCGGATCCTTCTCGACTGCGGGTCGGGTGCCGTTCAGGGGCTCGCCCGCCGCTCGTTGGCGTGGCAGACCCTGACCGATCTGATAGTCACGCACTTTCACACGGATCACGTCGGGGCCATCCCCGGCCTTCTCTTCGCACTCAAGCACGGGATGCGGCCGACGCGCCGGGAGCCGCTGGACGTGTGGGGGCCGCGCGGCACGCGGCGCTTGTTCGCCGCATTGGCCGAGGCGCTCGGCGAGTTCATCCTGGATCCTGGCTTCCCGCTCCGAATCCACGAGCTCTCCGCCGGAGCGCCGGGGCGAACCGCGGACGGACTGGAGGTCGCCGTGCACGGAACGCCGCACACGGAGGAGAGTCAGGCCGTGCGGATCCGTGGCGACGGTGCCACCGTGGCGTACACGGGCGATACCGGCCTGCCGGAAGGCACAGCGGAAGCCCTCGGCGCCTTTCTGCGAGGAGCGGACGTGCTCGTCGCGGAGTGCTCGCTGACGGATGAGGAGGTCGGTGACAACCACCTGTCGCCGGCCCGGCTGGCCGACCTGGCTTCGGAGGCCCGTCCTGGGCTCCTCTGGATCACGCACGTTTATCCGCACGTCCGAACGCGCCACGACGTGGCGGAGCTCGTGCGATCCGCCGGCTATGAAGGCACGCTCCGCGTCGTCGAGGACGGCGATGAGTGGAGTCGCTCGCACCGCGCTTGATTCACGCGTGAGTCGCGCGGTGAGGTTTGTGCTCGGAGCCCTGCCAGGTGAAGTTACCGTATGCAAGGTGCGGCGCCCGCCGGAGGCGCCGACACCCGGACGGAGTGTCGAGCGATGCTGATCGTGATGAAGCACGGGGCGAGCGATGATGAGATCGCCGTCGTCGTACAGGCCATTGAGAAGATGGGCTGCCGTGCGGAGCCGATACCCTGGGATCAGCTGACGGCCATCGGCCTGATGGGGAACGATGGCCGCGTCGACCCCGGTCGTCTGGGCTGCTTGCCGGGCGTCCTCCGTGTGATCTCCGTCACGCCGCCTTACCGGCGGGTAAGCCGCGAGTGGCGCCCGGACGGCACGGTCATCGATCTGCGAAACGGCGTGCGCATCGGTGCCCGCGAGTTGGTCGTCATGGCCGGCCCGTGCGCGGTGGAATCCGAAGAGCAGATCCTGAACACGGCCCGGCGAGTGCGCGCCGCGGGCGCCACGGTCCTGCGTGGTGGGGCATTCAAGCCGCGCACCTCACCGTACGCCTTTCAAGGTCTGGGCGAGGAGGGCCTGCGCTTGCTCTCCCTCGCCAGAGCGGAGACGGGGCTTGCCGTCGTCACGGAAGTGCTCGATCGCGAGAGTGTGGATGCCGTGGCGGAGCACGCGGACATCCTGCAGATCGGCGCTCGCAACATGCAGAACTACTCGCTGCTCAAGGCCGCCGGACGGGCGGGTCGACCCGTGCTCCTCAAGCGCGGGATGGGAGCGACCGTGGAAGAGCTGCTTCTCGCCGCGGAGTATGTTCTCGTGGAGGGAGAGTCGCGGGTGATTCTGTGCGAGCGCGGCGTTCGTGGCTTCGACTCTCACGCTCGGAACCTCCTGGATCTCGCCGCCATCCCGAGCGTGAAGGAACTGTCCCATTTGCCGATCATCGTGGACCCGAGTCATGGAACGGGAAGCCGGTCCAAGGTGCCCGCGATGGCGCGCGCGGCCGTCGCCGCGGGAGCGGACGGCGTGATGATCGAGGTGCACCCTCGGCCCGCCGAGGCCGTTTCGGACGGTGCCCAGTCGCTCACGCCGGATCAGTTCGAGACGCTCGTCGGCGAGCTGCGCGCGATTGCTCGCGCGATCGGTCGGGACCTTGCGGATCCAGTGGTTGCCGCCGCGATCGGCGCCTGATCCGCAGTGCCGGACGGGCGCCGCACGGCGGCCGCTGCGGCCCGCCGCCTGGCCCTAAGCGGCGAAGAGATCGCCGCCACCTACCTCCGATCTCGAGGCTTCGAGATTCTCGCGCGGAACTGGCGGACGGGCCGGCGGGAGCTGGATATCGTTGCTCGAGAGGGGGACGTGGTGGCGTTCGTGGAGGTGAAGACCCGCGCCGGCGGGCCTCAGGCACCGCTGGAAGCGATCTCTCGCGCCAAGCGACGGGAGGTTCGGCGCGCCGCCGAGTCTTGGATCCACCGCCATCCGGGGATCGGCCGCGAGTTCCGCTTCGACGCAGTCGGCGTTCTCGTGAAGGCCGGCGGCACTCCGATCGTCGAGCACGTGCGAGCGGCGTTCTATGCCGATGATACTTGAGGTCGGCGCCTAAGGTCTGCCAGCCGACGACGCGGCGCGCCGCTGCGGCCCGCCGACGACGCCCCGCCCTGGGCCAGCCGCTGCGGGCCACCCCGGGCTGGAGTTGTTTCGGAGCTTCGGCGTTTCTACCTTCTCTCTGCCCCAGGCCCGTGGGGCGTGAGCGCGTGAATCCCGTCAGGGCCGCGAAGGCAGCAGCGGTAAGCGCGGGAGCGTCGCCACGGTTCGCCTGGGGTTCGTCGTGTCGTCTCCGGAATCGTCGAGCCGAATCGTGCCTCGGATCGTCTTTCGACGGTCCGACCTCCATCGTAGCTTGAGTTCGTGCACCACACCGCCCTTGCCAGAAAGCACCGACCGCGCCAGTTCGCCGAGCTCGTAGGCCAGCAGCATGTGGGCGCTACGCTTCGCGCCGCCGTAAAGGCCGGGCGTGTCGCACACGCGTACCTGTTCTGCGGGCCGCGTGGCGTGGGGAAGACCACGGCGGCCCGACTGCTCGCCATGGCACTGAACTGCGACTCCACGAGAGACGGGGAGCCGTGTGGCACGTGTGCGTCGTGCCAGCGCATCTGGGCGGGCCAGGCGTCACTCGATGTCGTCGAGATCGACGCCGCGTCCCACCGCGGGGTCGACGATGCCCGCGACCTTAGGGAGCGCGCCATGTACGCGCCGTCCGACGAGCACCGCTACAAGGTGTACATCGTCGACGAGGCGCACATGCTCACGCGCGAGGCGTGGAACGCGCTTCTGAAGATCCTCGAGGAACCGCCGCCGCGCGTGATCTTCGTGTTCGCCACGACGGAGCCTCATCGGATTCGGCACACGGCCGCTCCGGTGCTTTCTCGCTGCCAACGGTTCGACTTCCGGCGCGTGCCTGTCGCCGAAATCGTCGGCCGACTTCGGGAAGTGGTGCGTCGGGAAGACGTCTCGGCAGAGGAAGCCGCGTTGATGTCGATCGCGCGCCGAGCGGATGGAGGTGTCCGCGACGCTCTCTCTCTTCTGGATCAGGTGCTGTCGCTCGGCGGCGAGGTGGAGGTCGTCGAGGTGCGTCGCATGTTGGGGCTGGTGGACGAGGAACGGTATCT
>DAOVWI010000188.1 GCA_030636765.1 Gemmatimonadales bacterium | reverse complement strand
GATGGGTGGAAATACGTCAGCTTGTTCGGGGTCGGTCTCGTCGCCGGGACGCTAAACGTGATCGCCGGCGGCGGCTCCTTCCTGACACTGCCCTTCCTGATCTTCCTCGGCCTTCCCCCGACGGTCGCGAACGGCACCAACCGGATCGCGATTCTCGTACAGAATGTGGGCGCCGTGTGGGGCTTCCACCGGCACCGGCTCGTGGAGTGGAGATTGCTGCCCGTTGCGGCCGTGCCGGCCCTGCTCGGCGCGCTCGGCGGCACGTGGGCCGCGATCGCGATCGGCGACCGCGCGTTCCAGCGCGTGCTGGCGGCCCTGATGGCGGCGTTCGCGATCTGGATGTTGTGGAATCCGCTCCGACGGCGGGCAGAAGACGGCGAAGCAACGGAACCCACACTGGCGCGGCCGGTGATCGTGGCCGGATTCTTCGCCGTCGGCGTGTACGGCGGGTTCGTGCAGGCCGGCGTGGGATTCCTCATCCTCGCCGTCACCACCCTGGCGGGGCTCGACCTCGTCCGCGGCAACGCCCTGAAGGTTCTCCTCGTGCTAACGTACATCCCGGTGACGCTCCTTCTCTTCGGGCTCAGCGGGAAGGTCGCATGGGGAATGGGGTTCGCCCTCGCGGCCGGCAACCTGCTCGGCGGGCTCGCCGGCGTACGGCTGACCGTACTGAAGGGCCATCTGTGGGTGAAGCGGATCGTGACGGCCGCGATCGTCGCGTTCGCGATCAAGCTCTGGCTGGCTCCGTAGGAGGCTCGGGACCCTGCAGCCGCGGCAGCCTCACCCGTCGCCAGGCCATCATAACCGCCTTACTTTGTGCGGCCGGGAAACCACAGGGATGAATACCAAAGAGACCAGTTTTTGGAGGAGTAGATGAGACGAGTTCAGAGACTCGCCTGCGCGGCGCTGGCGTTTGCGTTGGTGGGCTGCAGCGGGGTCAGCTATCAGTCCGACTTCGATCAGAGCGCCAGCTTCTCGGGCTTCCAGACGTACCGCTGGGCGGAACGCACGGACGTGGGAGACGACGACCCTCGGGTCTACAACGCGATCGTGGCGGGCCGCGTGAAGAACGCCGTCAACAAGGCCCTGCAGGCAAAGGGGTACGGGGAGGTAACGTCCGGCACGCCGGACTTCCTCGTGTCGTGGCACGGGGCCATCGAGGGCAAGATGAGCTACTCGACGATCAACAACAACTACGGGTACGGTTGGGGTTGGTACGGCCGAGGGTACGGTGGCATGGGCACTTCGACTACCTACGTGAACGAGTGGGACGAGGGCACGCTCATTGTCGGCATCGTCGATCCCCAGAGCAACGAGCTGATCTGGTGGGGATCGGCGAACGGCGAGCTGAGCAAGACGAAGAGGCCGCCGGACGAGGCGCAGAGGAAGGCGGACGAGGTGGCGGCCAAGATCCTGGAAGGCTTTCCACCAGGGAGGGAAGAATGAGAGGAACATCGGTCGTAATGGGCGGAGTCCTGGCGCTCACGCTGGCGGGGTGCGGAGGCGTGACAGTGCAGAGCGACTACGATCCGCGCGCCGACTTCGCCAGTCTCAAGACGTACCAGTGGACGGAGAAGGTTTCCGCGGAACAGAAGGATCCGCGGGTCTACAACGCAATCATCGAGAACCGCGTCAAGACGGCGGTGAACAACGCCCTTGAGGCCAAGGGCTTCCAGGAAGTCACCTCGGGCACGCCCGACTTCCAGGTAGCGTGGCACGGAACCATCGACCAGAAGCAGAGCCTCCAGACGGTGGGCAACAACTACGGTTGGGGTACCGGGTGGTATGGTGCCGGATGGGGCGGATATGGCATGGGCATGACGACGTCGACCACGTACGTGGACACGTGGGAGGAGGGCACGGTGGTCGTCGGCGTCTTCGACCCCAAGACCAACGAGATGATCTGGTGGGGGTCGGCGCAGGCGGAGTTGAACGAGAAGAAATCGCCGGAAAAGGCCCAGGAAGACGCCAACAAGGCGGCGGTCAAGCTCCTCGAGACGTTTCCGCCGGGAGCGTCGAAGTAGCGCCTAGGGCCGGCCCGGCGTCCGAAGTAGGGGACGCCGGACTAGCCGTCCTGGCTGGAGGCTTTCTCCAGGCCGATCGTCAACTCGTACTCGGCCGTCCCCCCGCGCTGCGCCTCCACCCTGGTCAGGAAGACCCGGACCGTGTACTCGCCCGTCCTCGGCAGCCGCGCTGACCAGGCGCGCTCGCCGGACCGGCTGGAGTCGAACACGTTCTGTCCCTTGTACTGCACGACGAAGTGCGCGAAGCGGCTTTCCGTATCCATCCGCACCGACATCGTCTGGCCCTGTTCCGCTTCGATCAGGTAGTTCCGGACCTCGCGGGCAGCCACCCGGCCTCGGAGAGCCGTGGGCGCCTCCCCGGCAGCGAGCTCGACCTGCACGGGCCCCGAGCTAGCCAGCGCGGCTGCCGAGGCTTGCTCGTCCCCGGCGATCAGCGTGCGGAGGACCGTGGCTTGCCTACGCACTGCGGACTCCTCGTATCCGTCAAGCTCGACCGGCTCGGCGTTGAGCGTCTTCTCGTGCGCGGAGAGCCGACCACCCTCATCGAAGTAGAGGCGCAGAACGATCGCGTCGGTAGTCGGCGGGCCGCCCGGGTTTCGGGTCCGGGAGAGTTTGCCCTCGACGTAATAGAAGAGACTGTCGCCGGCGAAGTAGTACTCGTTATCCGAGTAGCCGTAGTCGCCCATGTCGAGCCGCTCTCGGATGAGCACCAGCGAGTCGCCGCGGAGGTACGCGGTGAACGTAGCGGTCGCGTCGCCCGCCTTCCGGCGGCCTTGGAGAGCCTCGTAGGAGGCGAGCTCGGCCTCGATCGCCTCTACCCTCCGGCGTGCTCTCCGCTCCTGGTCGATGAGGTCAACGCTCGCCCTCGTCCCGGCCCCCGCGTCGGAGCCGACCGTTCCACCGTCTGCGGCCGACTTGGCCGCTCCGTCGCCCCCTCCGCGCCCACAGGCCCCGAGCGTGGTGGCCAGCGCGACCACGCCCAGGGCAATCCAGCGCGGCCGCATCGACACCGACAGCGTCACTTGGTCAGCGGATGCTGCAGAATCAGGTGCTCCTGCACGATCCGTCCTCCGATCAGATGTTCCTCGATGATTCGCTCCAAGACGGGCGGATGACACCCGTGATACCAGGCGCCCTCCGGATACACGACGGCGATCGGGCCGCCCTCGCAGATCCGCAGGCAGTTCGCCTTCGTGCGATACACACCTCCCTGCTCGGAGAGCCCCAGCTCCCTGAGTCGGCTCTTCAGATAACCCCAGGCGGCCAGTGAATCCTTGCGGTCGCAGCAATTCGGCGTGGTCTGGTCGCAGCAGAGGAAGATGTGGCGCCCGGCGGCAGTCACGCCCTTTTGCCGTGCGATCTCCCGCAGCCGGTCGTCGAGCGCGGGGTTCAAGGACCCTCGGACGTCACGGCGCGGTCGGCTGTCACGCCGGCGGCCGCAGGCGGGCCAGATACGCGCCGGCTTCGTCGGTGAACGCAAACTCGCACCGCCAGCCGACGCGCTCCACGTGCGCCACGAGCGTCTCGGCGTCCACGTACAGCTCGCGGAAGGGCACCCCGACTTCCCCTCGGTACTCGAGCCGGATCCAGGCCTCACCGGGGTAGCCGTCCGCCGTCGGCTCCGGCCACTCCCACTCCGGCGCTCCGGGAGGCGGCTCCGTAATCAGGGCTTCGCCCGAGTCCACCAGGAGCTGGCCGCCGGGCGCCAGCAGACGGCCCGCCCAGGCCAGGAGTTGCTCAATGCT
>DAOVWI010000239.1 GCA_030636765.1 Gemmatimonadales bacterium | reverse complement strand
TCCCTCTCGGGGAAGCCGAAGTGCGGGGACGCCACTGCCCGGAACGAGCGCACGCTCTGCTCTACAACCACTCCCTGCTCCCCAAGAAGCCCCACGAGCGCCTGGGCCGCTTCCGGATTCCTGCCCGGCACCAACAGGATGTCGGGGCCTTCCCCCACCTCGCGATGAAAGGCCGCAAAGTCCGCCAGGAGCTCGGTCTTGCGTCTGGCGGCCGCCCGCAGCGTGGTGAGGCCGGCAGCCCGGTGATGCGCCACTCGGTCCGCCAGGCTCAGAGTCGAACCGTCCGGCCGGCGAATCGACAGTCCGGCCCGACCCCCCCCCGCCTGCTCGAACGTCATGCCGATCGCGCCCGTAAGGCTGGACCAGCTGTCGGCGTATCCGGGATAGAAGAGATCGAAGGTCTCCTTCGTGTAGTAGAGCCAACGCCGGCGATCGAACTCCCGGGCGTTGGCCCGCCCGAAGTACTCGCCCCATTCCGCCAGGGACAGAGGAAAGACCGGATTCACGGGCTCGGCGGCGGGGAAGAAGAAGTACGTGCTCGTATACGACATCTCGTGGAAATCGATGAGCACCTGCGGGTTCCAGCGGTTGTACTGCAGCAGCCGCGCCCGGGTCTCCGGCTGGACACCCCAGGACCAATCGCGGTTCAGGTCGAACAGGTAGTGATTGAAGCGACCCCGCGGCCACGGTGGATGATGCTCGAACGCGTCCGCAGACGGGTTGGGAGGCCGGGCGCGTGCGCCCCCGTACCAACCCACGTACCGATCGCGGCCGTCCGGATTCTGCATCGGATCGATCAGCACGACGAGGGAATCCAGGATCCCTGCCGTTTCGTCGGCACCGACGGCCAGGTCATAGGCGGTCCACAGGGCGGCCTCCGTGGAGGACGCCTCGTCCCCGTGCACGCCGTATCCCAGCCAGACGACGGCCGGCACCTCGCGCGCCATCTCGGCTGCCCGCGCCGCGGGCAGCTCGGGACGCCCGAGCTCGCCGATCCAAGCTCGGATCTCCTCCAGGCGATCCGCCCGATCCTCACGAGAGATCGCGAGCAGGATGAGCGGTCGTCCCTCCGGCGTCTCGCCATAGCGGATGAGCGCGACGCGCGGCGATGCCGTCGCCAGCCGGCTCGCGTACCGGAACACCCCGGCCGCGTCGGTAAAGCGCTCGCCCGCCTCGTAGCCCAGGACGTCGGCAGGCGACGGCACCGCCTGGCCCTCGGCGAGCCGGACCGGCAGGAGCAGGGCGAGAGCCGCCGTGAGACGGACCAGGGCCCGCCCGCTCAGCGCTAGCCCCAGCGCCCCCCCTCCTCCCGGTAGTACACGAAGCCTTCACGACGCAGGCTGTGGAGGAATCGGCCAAGCCGTTCCTCCGCCGGTTCCACGCTCTCTCCGAAGCGCTCGCGCAGCGCCCCGCACACCTCTCCTACGGTGGTCTCACCATCGAAGCGCTTCCACGAGAAGCTCCCGATGGCGTCCAGGCGCACTCGCTGAGCCGCCATGAACGACGTCAGGCGGCCGATGCCTCGGATCCCGCTTCGCTTCGGCGGCGGACGCTCCAGCACGACGCCTCCGTCCACATCACGCCACTCCGCGACGCGTACCGGGGTCCACTCGAGCAGGTTCGGCTCGGTACGCGCCGCTTCCCTCCGGGTGCCCACAGGACCCCGTCCGCCGCGGTGCCGGGCGAGCCGCACCTTCTACTCGACGCCCATTCCACCCACCCGCATCCGCCGGATGGGGAACCAAACAAGCGCGTAGACCAACGCCGGGAAGACGATCAGGCCCAATAGGAAGCTCGGTGCCATCGCCGGCGTAAGGCTCGCCTTGACCCGCAGGAGGAACGGGAGGAAGTCTCCCCCCATCAGGAGGAACGCCAGAAGGACCGCCATCAGTGATTCTCCGGCGATAAAGCCCGACGAGAGCAGGACCCCCATGTTCGTGGCCCGCATCCGCTCCTCCTCGCTGGCCTGAGCTCGCTGCAGCCGCCTCTCCAACATCCCGCGGATGAGGCCTCCCACGAAGATCGCGGCGGTCGAGTAGAACGGGAGGTACATCCCCACGGCGATCAGCATGGGCGAGGGGGCTTTGACGAGGATCAACGCCACCGCGAGCAACATCCCGACGATCACCAGCGGCCACGCCATCTGACCACCGACGATCCCCTTGGCCATCAGCGCCATCAGCCCGGCCTGGGGCGCCGGCAGCTCCGCCGACCCAATCACGTACGCCTTGTGAAGGGCCATGATGGCGAAGGCGAGAACGAAGGCGGCGACGATGACGCCCACGATCTCGCCGACCTGCATGCGCCACGGCGTCCCGCCCAGAATGTGCCCGACCTTCAG
>DAOVWI010000156.1 GCA_030636765.1 Gemmatimonadales bacterium | reverse complement strand
TGCGGCAGATCGAGGTGGCCGCGATCCACGAGGCGCTCACCGAGGCGCTCGCCCGCCACCGCGGCGGAGTGGATGCCGTGATCGTCGCCGGCGACTTCAACCTGGTCGGCTCCCGAGAGCCGCTCGAGGCGATGCTAAGGGGAGTGGACGTGGACGGCTCCGGGCTCGCCGTTGCCGAAGCGCTGCAGCTCGACGGGCTGTCGAACGCGACCTGGGACGACGGCGCCGGTCCGTTCCCGCCTGCCCGGCTGGACTTCATGCTGTTCGGCGATGCGTCGCTGCGGCTGGAGCGCGCCTTCGTGCTGGATACGCGCGATCTGACGGGCGAATGGCTCGATCATCACGGCCTCCGGGCGGAGGACACGGAGCGGGCCTCGGACCATCTGCCGGTGGTGGCCGACTTCTCCTGGGTACGGCCTCGCCCGTAGGTTCGTGCGGGCCGGGTTGCCCCCACCTTCCGAGGAGTTGAGAGATGAGCGAGGAGTCGCGCGACTTCATCCGCAAGATGGTCGCGTCCGACGTCTCGGCCGGCGTCAACGGCGGGAGCGTCGCCACCCGCTTCCCGCCGGAGCCGAACGGCTTCCTGCACATCGGGCACGCCAAGGCGATCTGCCTCAATTTCGGCGTGGCGGAAGAGTTCGGCGGCACCTGCAACCTCCGTTTCGACGACACCAACCCCACCACGGAGGACGAGAGATACGCCCGGGCCATCGAGGACGACGTCCGTTGGCTAGGCTTCGATTGGAACGGCCCGTCCCGGTACGCATCCGATTACTTCGAGCGGCTGTACGGGCACGCTGTGCAGCTCATCAAGGACGGGCTTGCGTACGTCGACAGCTCGAGCGAGGCGGAGATCCGGGAGTACCGCGGAACGGTGACGAAGCCCGGGCGGCCGAGCCCGCACCGCGACCGGCCGGTGGAGGAGAGCCTCGCTCTCTTCGAGCGGATGCGGTCGGGGGAGTTCGAGGACGGGACGCACGTGCTCCGCGCGCGAATCGACATGGCGGCGCCCAACATGAAGATGCGGGACCCGCTCCTGTACCGGATCCGTCACGCGACCCACTACCGTACGGGCGACGAGTGGTGCATCTACCCGATGTACGACTGGGCGCACCCGCTCTCCGACGCGATTGAGGGGATCACCCACTCCCTGTGCACGCTCGAGTTCTTGGACAACCGGACGCTGTATGATTGGGTCGTCGACAACACCCGGCCGGATATCGAGAGCGGCGAGCTTGGAGCGTGGCAGCCGAGGCCCCGCCAGACCGAATCCGCTCGACTCAACCTCGACTACACGGTCATGAGCAAGCGCAAGCTGGCGGAGCTGGTGAGCGAGGGTCGGGTGGACGGCTGGGACGACCCGCGCATGCCCACCCTGGCCGGACTCCGCCGGCGTGGAGTGAGGCCCGAGGTGATCCGGCGCTTCTGCGACCTGATCGGCGTCGCGAAGGCGGACAACCGGGTGGATATCGGGACGCTCGAGCACGCGATCCGGGATGACCTCAACCGCATGGCTCCTAGGGTGATGTGCGTGCTACGGCCGCTTCGGGTCGAGATCGAGAACTACCCGGAAGGGAAGACGGAGGAGATGGAGGCGCCCTACTTCCCAAGCGACGTCGGAGTGGAAGGCTCCAGGAAGGTGCCGTTCTCGCGCGTCCTGCTCATCGAGCGCACCGACTTCGAGCAAGATCCTCCGAAGGACTTCTACCGTCTCGCTCCGGGTCGGGAGGTTCGCCTCCGCTACGCGTACCTCATCACCTGCAACGACGTGGTGAGGGATCCGGAGACGGGCGAGGTCGTCGAGCTCCGCTGCACGTACGATCCGGAGACGCGGGGCGGCTCGACACCCGACGGCCGCAAGGTGCGCGGGACCATCCACTGGGTGTCGTGCGAAGAGTCACTCCCCTGCGAGGTTCGCCTGTACGACCGGCTCTTCTCCGAACCGAATCCGGAAGAAGCCGGGGACTTCAAAGCGTACCTGAATCCTGCCTCGCTGGTCACGGAGAGGGGCAGCCGCATCGAGCCGAGCGTGGCGGAGGATCCCGTCGGCACACACTACCAGTTCGAACGGTTGGGCTTCTTCATCCGGGATTCGGAC
Source organism: Gemmatimonadales bacterium (assembly GCA_030636765.1). Lineage (GTDB taxonomy): Bacteria > Gemmatimonadota > Gemmatimonadetes > Palauibacterales > Palauibacteraceae. Next base: position 2,930 of record DAOVWI010000156.1, on the reverse strand, counting down.
GGGGTCGAGGAGGGGCGGCTCGTCTACAACCGGACCGTCGAGCTCAAGGACCCGTGGGCCCGCCGGCAGGTTCAGGACGATCTCCGCCTCACCGAGCAAGTTATTGTCAAGGTCGAGAAGGCGAATAAGGAAGAGGCACCGGCGGGCGAGGACACGGGCCGCCGCGCCCGGGACGAGGCGCGCGCCGCCGATCCCGAGCTGGCGGCCCGCTTCGAGCGCTACGTGAGCGAGCTTGGCCTCCCGGAGGAGGACGCGGACCTTCTCGCGGGCGATGTCGCGGTCGCGGAGCTCTTCGAGGGCGCGCTCGCCGTCCACGACTCCCCCCGGGGTGTGGCGAACTGGATCGTCAACGAGCTCCTCCGGGAGCTCAAGGATAAAGAGATGGAGAGCCTGCCGATCGGAGGCAAAGAGATCGGCCGCCTCGTCGCGCTCGTGGAGGACGGGACGATCTCGGGGCGAACCGCCAAGGACGTGTTCGCGCGGCTCGTGCGCGAAGGCGGTGATCCGCGAGAGATCGTGCGGGCCGAGGGCGTGGAGCAGATCAGCGATCCGGCCGAGCTGCGAGCGATCGTCGAGGGCGCCATCGACGGCCATCCGGAGCAGGCGGCCCGGTACCGCGCCGGCCAGAGCGGTCTGCTGGGCTTCTTCGTGGGCCAGGTGATGGGTGAGACGGGCGGCCGGGCGAACCCGGAGGTCGTGCAGCGGCTCGTTCGAGAGAAGCTCGCGTGACGGACCCGGGCGACCGGGCGCTCCCAAGCGACCCCGCGCAGCCGGCGGACCGGGGCGACGCGGCGCTTCCGGCGGAGTTCGTCCACGAGGTCGGCCGGATCTTCTCGGAGCGGATCCCCTTCAACCACGTGCTCGGCCTGGAGCTGGTCTCCTTTTCCAGGGAGCGCGTCCGCTTCCGCTTCGAGATGCGGGACGAGCTCGTGGGCAATTATGTCCGGCGGACGCTCCACGGAGGCGTCATCTCGGCCGCTCTGGACGTGACAGGGGGACTGGCGGCTCTTCTGGGCGCGCTGCAGCGCGAGGACCGCAGCCGGGAGGAGAAGCTGGAGCTGTTCGGAAGGTTGGGAACCATCGACCTGCGTGTCGATTTTCTGAGACCCGGGTCGGGGAAGCACTTCGAGACCACCGGCTACGTCCTCCGTGCCGGGAGCCGGGTGGTCGTCACCCGCACGGAGATGCGCAACGACGAGGCGCGCATTATCGCCGTGGGGACCGGCACGTACATCGTGGCGTGAGGCTCCAACAGGTCGCTGGAGAACCCTGCTAGTGGCGCCCTACCGGACTCTCGACGACGTCGATTGGGCCAACTGGGAGCCCACCGAACGCGCCACGCTCCTCTTCGTGATCCGGGATGCTCACATCCTCCTCATCCGGAAGAAGCGCGGCTTGGGGGCCGGCAAGATCAACGGCCCGGGCGGTCGGATCGATGCGGGTGAGACGCCGAAGCAGGCCGCGGTCCGCGAGGTTCGCGAAGAGCTTCGCATCACGCCCACGGCCGTCCGGCAGCACGGCGAGCTCCTCTTCCAGTTCGTGAACGGCTTCTCCATCCACGGCTATGTCTTCCGAGCGGACGACTGGGAGGGCGAGCCCGAGGAGACGGAGGAGGCGATCCCGCTGTGGACGCCGCTCGACCGGATCCCGTACGCGGAGATGTGGGCGGACGACCGGATCTGGTTTCCCTGGCTTCTGCAGCGCCGGTATTTCCACGGCTGGTTGCTCTTCGAGGACGACGACCTGCTCGAGCACCGCTTTGAGCTCGAGCCTACAGGAGCTTTCTAGAGGCTGGCTTCCAGCTCCGCGCGCAGGGCATCGATTTCGGCCAGGACGCCGGCGACAGCGTCCTCCAGGGGTACGAGCCCCGCATCCTCGGCCGCACGACGCTTCAGCTCGGCGCCTCCCTGCTTCAGGGACCGCTCCGACACGAGAAGCCGGAGCGGCATGCCCTGCAGGTCCGCGTCCGTGAGCTTCACCCCCGGGCTCGCGTCGCGGTCGTCGTAGAGGACCTCGACTCCGGCGGCCCGCAGCTCGTCGTACAGCCGGTCCGCGACGGCCGCCGTGTCCCCAGAGCGAGCGAGCGAGACCAGGCTCACGTGGTACGGGGCGATGCTGATCGGGAGCATGAGACCCCGGTCGTCGCGGTGCTCCTCGGCCACGCACGCCAGGAGGCGGCCGAGGCCGATCCCGTACGAGCCGAGAACGATCGGACGCTCCTTGCCATTCTCGTCCGCGTAGAAGGCACCGAGCGCCTCGGAGTACTTCGTCCCGAGCTGGAAGATGTTTCCCACCTCCACGCCGCGCGCCATTCGAAGGGGCTCCCCGCACTCGGGGCAGCCGGCACCCTCGACCGCCGCCGCGATCTCGCCCACGAAGTCCGCCTCGTAGTCCCGGCCGCAGTTCGTGTGGAGGACGTGGTGGTCCGGCTCGTTGGCGCCGAGCACCAGGTTCGGCGTGCGCGTCACGAGTTCGTCGACGATCACGACGGACATGTCCCGGTCCGTGCCGATCGGAGACGCGAAGCCCGGGACGGCTCCGACCGCCTCGATCTCCTCGTCGTGGGCGGGCCGGAGCGCCAGCGCCCCCGCGAGGTTCTGCACCTGGACGACGTTCGCCTCCATGTCTCCGCGCACGATCGCCATGACGAGCTTCTCATTAGCTGCCTTGCCGTCCTCATCCGCCGCTGCCTCCGCTGCCCCCTCCGCGCTCTGCGGGAAGGTGCCGACGAAGAAGACGACCTTGCCGGTCCGCTCCGGAGGGATGTCGAGGTACTCGCTCAGCTCGGCGATCGTCCGGGTCCCCGGCGTGTGGACCTTCTCGAGGGCGGCTGGCTCCTCATCCGGCGGCTCATCGCGGACGAAGCGGGCCACCTCGCGGTTCGCCGCGTAGTCGCACGAAGAGCAGAGCATCAGGCTGTCCTCGCCGAT
>DAOVWI010000228.1 GCA_030636765.1 Gemmatimonadales bacterium | reverse complement strand
CGTCCTGGTCTTCGGCTGGGCGGAGCCCAAGATCGAGGCCCACCGGGCGGCGGCACTGCGGGCCGCGATCCAGGAGGTCCTCGGAGGACCGGAGCGGTACGAGACCCTGTTCGTCGTAGACGGGTCGCTGACTGCAGCGCTCCCGGCGAACGTCGACAGCACGGAGCTGGACCGGATCTACGCGGGCTACGCGGCGGACGGCAGCGAGATGGGCTTCGCGATCGCGGGAGAGCAGCCCGGCTATCAGGACATCGTGGGGTTGATCTTCGGCTACGACGCAGAGAGCGGTGAGCTCCTCGGGATGAAGGTGCTGGAGAGCAAGGAGACCCCCGGACTCGGCGACAAGATCGAGAAGGACAGCGCCTTCGTCTCCTCCTTCCGCGGCGTCGTGCCGCTGATCGAGGGGGTGAAGGCCGGAACAGGCACCGGGAGCGAGCACGAGGTGGACATGATCACGGGAGCCACCATCTCCTCACGCACCGTGATCGAGATCATCAACAAGCGAATGGAATCCATCGGACCGATGATCGACGCCTACACGGCCGAGCCACGAGGGGCTCCTGTCGCTGTCTCGGCGGAGGCGGGTGGATGACAGGAACCGAGAACGCAGCCGAGCTCGTAAGGCACGCACCGGGGGCGCACGAGGACGGTGCGGCTCTGCTGCCCGGCGGGACGACCACGTCCACCCAGGACTTCCTGCGCGGGGTTTGGGAGGAGAACCCGGTGCTCGTGCAGATGCTCGGCCTCTGCCCGGCGCTCGCCGTCACCAACACGGTGGCCAACAGCCTCGCGATGGGGCTCGCCACCTTCTTCGTGCTGACCGGCTCGAGCTTGCTGGTCTCCACCTTCAAGAACCTGATCCCGAAGGAGGTGCGGATCGCCTCCTTCATTCTGATCATCGCGACGTTCGTGACGATCGCGGACATGACGCTCGCCGCCGTGGTGCCGGACATCCACAAGGCTCTCGGCGCGTTCATCGCCCTGATCGTCGTGAACTGCATGATCCTCGGGCGGCAGGAGGCGTTCGCGTCCAAGCGACCGATCGGGCGGGCGCTGCTGGACGCCGTGGGCACCGGCTTCGGGTTCATCATCGCGATGGTGATGATGGGCTCGATCCGGGAGCTGCTCGGCAACGGGAGCCTGCTGGGCTACAGCGTCTTCGGACCCTCCTTCGAGCCGTGGATCATCATGATCCTGCCCCCGGGAGGCTTCCTCACCCTGGGCATCATCCTCCTGGCCTTCGGGTGGGGGCGCGGACGGAAGGCGGCGGAGGTGCCGCGTGTGCGCCGCTGGCCGCACGGCGTGGCGTCGAGGAGGGCGGCATGAGCTCCGACCTCTTCTGGATCCTGATCTCCGCGATGCTGGTGAACAACTTCACCCTGCATCTCTTCCTCGGCCTCTGCCCGTTCATGGGGGTGTCCGCCAAGATCGCCACCGCGCTTCGCATGGGTGCGGCCAACATCTTCGTGCTGACGATCACCTCGCTGGTAGCCTCGTTCCTGAACGCGTACGTGCTGCCCTTCGCCCCTTATCTGAGGCTGATCTCCTTTATCGTGGTGATCGCTTCGCTGGTCCAGATCGTGGAGATGACGATCAAGAAGGTGAGCCCGACGTTGTTCCGGGAGTTAGGGATCTACCTGCCGCTCATTACGACCAACTGCGCGATCCTCGGCCTGGCTATCTTCCAGACGAACCGCGGCTACGGCTTCCTGGAGGGCCTCGCCTTCGCGCTCGGAGCGGGCCTCGGACTCACGCTGGCGTTAGTGCTCATGGCCTCGATCCGGGAGCGGGCCGAGCTGGCCGACATCCCCGCCCTGGCCAAGGGGATGGGCCTGGTGTTGATCATCGCCGGCAGCCTCTCGCTCGCCTTCATGGGCTTCGCCGGGCTGTCGACGCCATGATGACCGAGATCATCGCCGTGCTGGCATTCGCCAGCTTGTTCGCCCTCTTCGGCGTGCTGCGCCCCAGGGTCGGCTGCTCCGGAGACCCGGCCGGCTGCGGCCGCTGTGGTGAGACGTGCAAGAAGGATCGACGAAACGACGGCGGACGGGAGCGTCCCGAGCCGCCTCTGGAGGTGCATCGATGACCGTTAATCGCCGGAAGTTCCTGTCTCTCGGCGTGGGCGCCTTTGTCGTCCTGACGCTGCCCGCCTCGCTTCGTCGGATGACCCGGCGAGCCAGACGCAGCGTCCCCGTCATGGGCACGATCGCCGACATCGTCGTCGTGGATTCGGACGAGGCGAAGGCCCAGGAGGCGATCGACGCGGCAATCCGCGAGTTGCGCTGGGTCGAGCGGACGATGTCCCACTTCACGGCGGATTCCGACGTCGGCCGGGCGAACCTGCACGCGGCGCTCGGCCCGGTGGTGGTGACCGCGGCCACTGCAGCGGTGCTCGAGGAAGCGCTCCGCTGGGCCGAGGCGAGCGACGGCCGGTTTGACCCGTGCCTCGGGAAGGCGACGGCTCTCTGGAACGTGGGCGAGCGGCGGATGCCGCCAAGCGCTTCGGAAACCCGGGGCCTCGCCGGCGAGCAGCTGTACCAGGAGTTGGAGATCGGACGTTGGCGGGGCGATCAGGTGGTGCGCTTCGGTAGCGACGCGGTGGCGCTCGACCTCGGGGGCATCGCCAAGGGATATGGCGTAGACCGGGCGGTACAGGCCCTGCGCGAGCGCCGCGTGGAGAACGCCCTCGTCAACGCCGGCGGCGACCTGTACGCGATCGGGCGCTCCGAGGACGGAGACCCGTGGGAGATCGGAGTCCGTGACTCCCGAGATCCTCGCCGCCTCGCAGCGACACTCG
>DAOVWI010000175.1 GCA_030636765.1 Gemmatimonadales bacterium | reverse complement strand
GGCTGGACGACCAGGCCAGGGACGATCCGGAGAGAGGGCCGTCTTCCGGATCCGTCGCGCTTCCCTCGAAGGTGATCGACGCCCCGGCGGCGAAGGTGGCGCCCTCCTGCGGCGCGCTGATCGCAGGCGCCGGAGACTGGTTCGGCGGCGGCGGGGGAGGCGGTGGGGGTGGGGCTGGAGGCGGCGTGCTTCCGGACTCCGACCCGCTGCCGAAACCGGCCGGTTGGGTCGGGCCCGAGTCGCACGCGGCGGTGCCCGCCAGGATAACCAGGCAGGCCGAGAGGGGCCGAATATGCGCCTTGATTCCACCCGCACGTCGGGCGATGCGGGCACACGCGTGGTTCAGAGATGCCTCCGGGGTCGCGCTCGATGTGGAGCACCGTTCTCCGTCTTCCGGCGCTCCTTCAGACGGTGAGTTCCGCAAGGGAGTTGCCGTCAAGGTGGGTGGTCGCCGCCGCCGGAGTGAAGAGGTGTAACACGATGTGGCAATTGGCGATGTGGTGTTATGCGACGGGCGCAGGGAAGCCGGCCCGGCCCGACGGCAAGGACGACGACTGTGAAGAAATGTTCGGTTCGGAGACGACCGAGAACCGGCTGCGGGCGATCTCCGCTCAGGCCTCTTTCCGATCCAGCACGTACACGTTGCGCTGGGCCGTGGGGAGAAGCACGAGGTTGAAGACGTTCACGTGCTCCGGAGAGTTGATCACGAAGCGGACCGCCTCCGCCACGTCCGCTGGAGCCAGCGGCCGAAACCCCTGGTACACCGTGTCGGCGCGCTCCCGGTCGCCGTGGAAGCGGACGAGGGAGAACTCCGTGCGCACGAAGCCGGGGTCCACGCTCGACACTCTGATCGGGGTGCCCGCCAGGTCGAGGTTCATTCCCTCGGTCAAAGCCCGAACGGCGTACTTCGTGGCGTTGTATACGTTCCCCTTCGGGTACACCATGTGGCCGGCCGTGCTGCCGATATTGACCACGTGCCCTCGGCCGAGGCGGATCATCTCCGGGAGGAGAGTCCGGCTCACGTAGAGCAGTCCGCGCACGTTCGTGTCGATCATGCGATCCCAGTCGTCCGGGTCACCGTCCTGAACGTGGGCCAGACCGCTCGCCAGGCCGGCGTTGTTGATCAGCACATCGGGGACCGCCTCGTCGGCCAGCAAACGTGCCGCCGCCTCCTCGACGGCCGCACGATCGCGCACGTCCACGCGGGCGATCCGGACCTCGACGTCGCGCTCGTGGCGCACCTCCTCCGCCAGGGCCTGCAGCCGCTCCAGCCGCCGGGCCCACAGCACCAGATCCGCCCCCTCTTCCGCGAGCAGCCTGGCGCACGCCTCGCCGATGCCTGCCGAGGCTCCCGTGATGAGGATCCGCTTGCCCTGAATTCGGTTCATGTCGCCGCCGCGCCTTTCGATTCCCCCTGCTGCCGCGATGGATTTCGCTGCCCAGCGGGGATACTATTGGACGCCCGCGCCGTCAGCGAGCGGATCTCGGGGAGACTTCGGAGGAGGGGAGGAAGGCGATTCCAATCATTCACGACTTCGATCCGTTTCTCTGGCGGATCTCGGGGAATTTCGGCATCCGCTGGTATGCTCTCCCGTACATCCTGGGATTCATCCTTGCCTACCTCTTCCTGAAGCGGGTTGCTCGTCGCGAGGAGGTGGAGAATCTTACGGAAGAGGCTCTCGATACCTACATCGTGTACCTCTTCGTCGGGGTGATCCTCGGGGCCCGTTTTTTCCACGTCTTCGTCTTCGAATTCTCGCACTATGGGTTCGATCCGCTTCGATGGATCGCCGTGTGGCGTGGTGGGCTCTCCTTCCACGGTGCACTCGTGGGCGGCATGCTGGCGACCTACCTGTTCGCGCGACGATACGACGTCTCGTTCTATGCGCTGGTGGATCGCATGATCATGGTGGCGGCCCTGGCCCTGGGCCTCGGGCGGATCGGCAACTTTATCAACGGGGAGATGCCCGGTACCCCGTACGATGGGCCGTTCTGCGTCGACTATTCGCAGAGTCGCTACCTGAGGAACCCGCCGCAGGAGTGCCGTCACGCGACGCAGCTTTACGAGATGGTGAAGAACTGGTTTATTCTGGCCGTGCTCTACGTCGAGTACCGATACCTGAAGCCGCGGCCGGGCGTGATCTTCTGGACGTTCGTCACGCTCTATGGGCTCATCCGCTTCTTCCTGATGTTCGTCCGCGACGAGCCCCGCGTCGTGGCCGGGCTCACCCTCTCCCAGGTCTTCTCCGGGTTCATGGCCGTGGCCGGAGCGTTGGCGCTGCTGTGGACCGTCCGCGGAGCCACGCCGGGAGGTAAGCCGGCTTCGGCCTGAAGCGGACGGCTGCCACGCTTCAAGTGATTGTCGGGCTGTCGGTTACGGACCGGTCCGGCGTCGAGCTGCCGTGGCTGGCAAAACGCTCGGGGGGTCGCGCGATTTGCGCACCGTCGGCTGGGCCCGATTCGGGAGCCTCGGCGCCTCCGCCCGAGGTTGCTTGGCCCGCCAGGACCACCCCTCGCGCACCGATTTCGCCGTCTGCAGCAGCGGCCTCGTTTGGCACCCGCTGCGACCCGGCTCCCGTCAACCTGCTGTGATACATAGCCTTACGATGTGATCTGGCTCGGCGTCCCAGCTCCGGGCGAACCCCGGCCGGGTGGCGATCGGGGTGGCGGTCGTGACGGCTCCTCGGAACGGGCAGTCTTTTCTTCGGGTTTCCGATCGTGGAGGGGCGCGATCCATGCCGTGAGATCCAACGGGGGTTGGGAGGTCGGAACGAGGTCGCGAACGGGTGGAGGACGATGCGAAGATCGCGATCGGCAGAACGAGGTAGGCCGCTCCGCCGGCTCTTGGGCCTGGCGGCGTGGGTCGGCTTCGGCCTCGCGGCGGCGGTGCTGCTGATCCCTTCGGTCGTCCCCGGCTCGGCGCCCGGCTGGAGAACCTATCTGGAGCTATCGGCTCCTGACTCGGCTCCGCCCACTCAACTCGTCATCGAGGCGCCGCTACTCGCGAAGCTCCGTACGCTGGCCGACGGCCTTCACGCCGAGGTCGCGCTCTGCCTGTTCGGCACGGTGGACGGTGAAACGGCTCACCTGACGGACTTCTTCATGCCGGAACCGACCCTCTCGACGCCCAACAAGTCGCTGGTGCGTCCGTGCCCACAGGAGACGCTGGCGGTCTGGCACAACCATCCGCTGTCCAGCTCGCAGCCTTATTGGGTTCGTGGGCCGCGTCGCGCTCTGGAGAGGACCCGTCAGGCCCGCCACCTGTGTGTGCTTTCCAACACGGACATCAAGACGTCCGTTCGCTTCCACCACCCGTTCGTGATCGTCGGCGTCGACCGCGATACCTGGTGCTGGTGGACGCGCGAGGAGGTTGAGCGGTTCGCCAACGACGGCACCGCACCGGGACTGCCCTCGCACGGCAAGCTGGTCGCAGGCCAGTCGGGTACGAGCAGGCCGATGGCCAGGATCGGCGGAAGTGGAGGAAGCGGGGCGTCTCGCCTGGGGGCGCCCAGGTAGCCTACCTGGTGCCATCAGAGCGGCGTGGGCAACTTGGGCCGATGCGCCGACGCCTGATTGCCGCCAACTGGAAGATGCACCTGGGCCGTGTGGAGGAGGCCCTCGCGTTCGTACGTGGCATCCGGCACCTGCTGAGCCGCGTGGAGGACGTCGAGCTGGTGCTTTGCCCGCCGTTCACGGTCCTGTCGGCCTTGGCCGAGGTGCTACGGCCTTCCCCCATCGCGTTGGGCGCCCAGAACATGCACTGGGAGGAGCGGGGCGCGCACACCGGCGAGATCTCCCCGACGATGCTGGCCGGAGTGTGCCGGTACGTCATCCTCGGGCACTCGGAGAGACGAGCCACCGGCGGTGCGAGCGAGGGTGATGCCGCTGTAGGCCGAAAGGTGCACGCGGCGCTCCCGCACGGCCTCGTTCCGATCGTATGCGTGGGCGAGAGTGCCGAGGGGAAGGAGGCGGGCGAGACCCACGACTTCGTCGGCGGTCAGGTGCAGGCTGCGCTGGCGGGCCTGACCCCGGAGCAGGTCGCGGCGTGCGTGATCGCCTACGAGCCAGTGTGGGCGATCGGCAGCGGCCGCTCCGCGACGCCTGCCGAGGCCAATCGCACCGCCGGCCTCACGGTGCGCGGCACGATCGCGGAGACGTTCGGTGAGGACGCCGCCCGCGCCGTGAGGGTCCTGTACGGGGGGAGCGTCGGCCCGGACAACATCGCGGCGTTCATGGCCATGCCCGAGATCGATGGGGCGCTCGTGGGGGGAGCGAGCCTCGGGCCGGAGTTCGTGAAGCTGGTTCGTCGGGCGGCGGCCGTGCCCTGAGGCCCGGCACGCGGCTGGGCGG
>DAOVWI010000201.1 GCA_030636765.1 Gemmatimonadales bacterium | reverse complement strand
TGGGTTGCAGGCCAGCGCGTGCGCTACCTGGTCGAGGCGGGACGCCTCGAGGAAGCTCGGTCGACGGCGGCCGCGTGCGCGGCGGAAGCTCCGGCGGGAGCGGCGGCGGAAGCGGCGGGAGCTTGGTGGTGCAGCGCGCTGATGGGCTACGCGATGCACGCGCTCGGGGCGTTCCCCGCGGCCGATTCCCACTACGCCGTCGCGCTCGCCTCCATGCCCGTCGAGGAGAGGTGCTGGTGGCGCGATCTCTCCGATCTTCTCGAGGGGGATCTTCTGGACTCGTACGAGGATCTTAGCTGCGAGCAACGGGAGGCGCTCGAGGGACGGATCTGGTGGCTTGCGGATCCGATGTACATGGTGCCCGGGAACGATCGGCGTACCGAGCACTTCTCCCGCCACGTTCTCAACCGCCTTCAGCCAGGAGCCGCTTCACCCTACGGGGTTGCGTGGGGGCCCGATCTCGAGGAGATCCTGATCCGCTACGGATGGCCGCAGAGCTGGTCACGGCGGCGGCATCCTGTCTACTCGGCCGGTCGCCGCCGTCCCTCAATCACCGGTCACGACCCCCACCGGAGCTTTCGTTTCCTTCCCCCGGCCGATTTCGTCAGCGAATTCGCGACGATCGCGCCCGCCGACTGGGAGCTCGAGCCGAGACGGCCGCACGAGGAGTACCTACCGAAGTACGCGTCGTCCTTCGACGATGAGGAGGACGGCTTCGAGCACCAGCTAGCCATCTTCCGAAGGGGGGGCTCGGCGTTCCTGATCGGAGCCTACGAGTGGACGACGGACTCGCTTCCACCGGATACCCCCGTCCGCGTCGCGCTCGTGTGCAGCCGCGAATCCGGCAGTTCCAGAGTCGCCGAGTCCGAGACGGCCGATCGCCGAGGCGTGCTGACCCTGCTGGCCCCACCCGAAACGTGCGTGCTCGCCATCGAGGCGTTCGCGGCCTCGGCCGGCCGGGCGGCGCGCGTCCGGCACGGTCGTCGGATCGAGGCGTTCCACGACGGTCCGGCGATATCGGACATCTTGCTGCTGGATCCGGTCCGGTCCGGTGCCGCTCCGGGATCGTTGGAAGAGGCGCTGGAAACGGTGCGTTCTTCGACGAGAGTGCGGCCCGGGGAGCGCGTGGCCCTCCTGTGGGAGCTGTACGGGGTGCGTGAGGGCACGCGGCTCGACGTCCGCGTGTCGCTGACGAAGCCCGGCAAGAGCTTCCTTCGGAGAGCCGCCGAATGGATCGGGCTCGCGAGAGATGAAGACCCCACGGTCAGCCTGGAGTGGCGGGAGGAGAGCGCGGGCGGCCCGGGGCCGGTCGCCCGCTTTCTGGAGCTGCAGATTCCCGATCTTTCCGAGGGCGACTATCTGCTCTCCGCCTCGGTTCGCCTGGCGACCGGCGCCGAGCTCACGTCGGGGCGCATCGTGCGCGTCGAGGACGGATGAGCCCCCGCGCGGCGGGCGTGTGCAAGCCGGCCGGGCACGATCGTCCTGGTTCTCGAGAGCGCGCGCCGGGGTAGGGCAGATGCCGACCGACTGGGCTGCCCTGTACGAGGCGATGTATGGCGATCTCGTCCGGTATCTGTACAGGAAGGTTTGGGACGCGGAGCGGGCGGAGGATCTCGCCCAGGAGACGTTCGTGAGGGCGTTGCGGCACAATCCCGATAATCCCCGCGCGTGGCTGTTCACCGTCGCATCGAACCTGGCCCGGGACGAGGCCAGAAGCGCCGTTCGCCGCCGCCGGCACCTCGAGCTCGTCCGCGCGGAGATCGAGGCGGACCCGCCCGCCGCATCCTCTCCGTCGGCGGACGCGGAGCGGCGGGAGCGGGTCGAGGCTGTCCGGCGGGCTCTCGAGCGGCTGAGCGACAGGGATCGAGAGGTGCTCCTGATGTGGGATGGAGGGTTGAGCTACACGGAAATCGCAGCGAACACGGGTCTCGCTCGGAGCGCGATCGGGACCACGCTAGCCCGTGCGCGAAGCCGGCTGGTGACCGCATACGAGGAGCAGGAGCGTCGAGATGTCGCATCTGACTGATGGTCAGCTGCACGCCGTCCTGGACGGCAGCGCGGAGGATCCGGCGGATGCCGGGCTCTCCGGGGTGCGCTCTCACCTCGAGGGCTGCGCGGATTGCCGCGCCCGGCTCGAGGCCGCCCGGCTCGTGCGCGACCGGGCCCACTCGCTCCTGCGAGTCGCCGCCCCGCCCTCGCTCGCTCCCCCTCCGATCCAGGAGCTCGCTCCTGCCCGGAGCGGCCGACCGGCTGGCCGGCGGAGCTTCGGGCCCAGGCCGGAGTCGCTCGCTTGGGCCGCGACCATCGCGGTCGCGCTCACCGCGGGCTGGCTGGCGCGAGGGATGATCGACACCGAAACGGCGGGCCGTTTCGCGGACGCCGGGATGGAGCAGCTTGCCGAGCCGCGCGAAGTAGTGGCCGCGAACGAGATCGCGCCCGCGCCCGAGAGAGCGCTGAGGAGTGAAATCGCGCCGGAGGACGAGATCGCGCCAGTCGGCAACGATTTCGCGGAGCTCGACCGGGACGCCGGGGCGGATCAGCCAGTCGAGCCGCCCGAGAGCGCGAAGCCCGCCGAGGAGAAGCCGACCCGGCCGCTCGCCGAGGAGGAGCTGATGCAGCCGCTCGCCGGCGAGGGTGGGGCGGCGAAGATGGCTCGGCGCATCGATGGTGCTGCGGCTCCGGCGGCTGGCCCACGCGGCTGGGTGCGGGTGGACCGCACGCGGGCCGAGACGCTGCTCGACGGGCGGCTTCGGACGGTGGAAGGTCTTCCGATCCTGTCTATCTTCGCCCGCGATGTGGAGGGCACGCCGGTCGTCTGGACCGCGCAGCAGCTGGCTTCCGGCCATACGCTGAACCTGAGGCAGTCGCCGGTGGAGGTGAGCGATTCCGCCCAGGCAAGGGACGCCGTGCGGGCGAACCGCAAGATCGACGACGCGGCCGAGGCTGGGGCGAGGGACGCCGCTCCGACCGATCGCCGGGAGAAAGAGAGAGAGGAAGGCCTCGCGGGCTTTGAGAGCGTGGAGCGAGTCCAGCTCGGCGGCTTCCTCATCGAGGCGAGCGCCCCCCTCGCTCCGGATTCCCTCCACTCCCTGCTCTCGCGGCTCGAGGGTTAGCCAGTCGTGGAAGGAAGCGGCTCGAGGGCTAGCCAGTCGTGGAAGGAACCGGCGCGGCCGCACGCAGGAAGGAACCGCCGCGCTCAGGCCACGGTCCTTCCCGGTGAGCGGGGTCTGGCGGCTCGAGGCCGTCCGCGCGTAGCGTGGACTCATAGCGTGGAACGGTGCCACACCGGTTCCGAACCCATCGCGACGGCGACGGCCGTCAGGCCACTTGCGGATGAATCCTGCAGAACAAAGAGAGAAGAACCTCGAAAGCGCCGACTAACCGGCTGGCGGGAGCCGTGCTCGTGGGGCTCGTGC
>DAOVWI010000168.1 GCA_030636765.1 Gemmatimonadales bacterium | reverse complement strand
GTGACGGCACTTCCCCACCCGTTGCTGAAGATCCCGCTGACCAGATCCAGCTTCGGCGAGCCGGTCCCTCCGCCGACGCGGGCGTACGCTTTGGGCTCGTGCTGGCGGCGCGTGAAGATTTCGACGATGAACCCCGAGGAGCTTCGCCGTACACGCACCTTGTCCAGGTAGACGAGTGGGAACCGAATGAGATCGTCCTCGCCGGATTCCAGAGGTGGCGCCTCCCAGCCATCGACCAGGACTCGAACGAACCCAGCGCCGAACGGTCCGTCCGTCAGCTGATGCGCTCCGTTGAAGTAGTTGGCGCGCACGGTCGTGAAACCGGGCATCACGTCCTCGAGAAAACCGATGAGGCTCAAGGCGTTGGAGGCGAGCACCTCCTCCCGGCTCCACTCCCGCACCTCATAGGAGAAGCTCGAATCGGGCAGCGCCGAGACCTCCGGAAATCCCGGAACGCGCTTCACTTCCTCCGGCTCCAGGGCTTCCTCTTCGGCCCCCGGCGGAAAGTCGATGCGCATGCTGTCGGGCAGGATCTCGACACCCTCGGGAAGCCGGGTGGAGTCGGCTCGCACGCTGTCGGGAAGCGGGATCGGACGATCCTCCTGTGCGACACCGGGTCGCGTGACTGCCAGCAGTGAGGCGGCCGTCCACACGATCGAACCGACGCGGCGCGCCACCGGCCGGCGTGTCGAGCCATGCGGCGTCCGTCGGCGTATCAGGCCATGCGCCGTCAGCGAGCGCCTCGCACCCATTCCACGAGGAGCCGTACGCCGGCGCCCGTCGCGCCCTTCGGCTGATGGGCTCGGGCCTCGTCGGCCCAGGCGGTGCCGGCGATATCCAAATGCGCCCACGGGACGTTCTCCACGAACTCCTTGAGGAAGGTTCCGGCCGTGATCGGGCTCGCCTCTCGCCCGCCGCTGTTCTTGATGTCGGCGATGTCCGAATCCAGCTGCTTGCGGTACTCCGGCCAGAGAGGAAGTCGCCAGACACGCTCGCCCGATCGTGCCGATGCCTCCTCCAGGCCGCGTGCCAGCTCGTTGTCGTTGCTCATCAGCCCAGCGGCATGCCGCCCGAGCGCGACGACGCAGCCGCCCGTGAGGGTCGCGACATCCACGATGGCGGAGGGACCGAGGCGGGTCGCATAGCTCAACGCGTCGGAGAGGACCAGCCGGCCCTCGGCGTCCGTGTTCACGATCTCGATCGACCGCCCCGAGACACCACGGATCACGTCGCCCGGTTTGACGGCGTTGCCCGAGGGGAGGTTCTCCGCTGTGGGTATCAGGGCGATGACCCGACGGGGAGCTCCCAGATCGGCCAACGCACGGATGGCGCCGAGCACGGCCGCCGCCCCGGCCATGTCATACTTCATCTCCTCCATGCCCTTGGAGGGCTTGAGCGATATGCCGCCGCTGTCGAAGGTGATTCCCTTGCCTACGAGTACGATCGGCGATCCTCCGTCGCCGCGGTGCTCCAGCAGGATAAAGCGCGGAGGCTCCTCGGAGCCCTTCGACACGGCCAGCAGGGCGCCGAACCCTTCCTCACGAAGCTTCTCCGCGCTCCACGCCTGGACGGCGATGCCGCGCTCGCCCAGCGCCTCCGCCTCCTCCGCAAGCCGGATGGGGGTGACCACGTTGCCGGGCCGCGACACCAGGTCGCGCGCGAAGTTCTGAGCGTCGGCGATGGTCTGGCCGCTCGACGCGGCTGCCTCCGCTCCGGGCGCGGCCTCCTCGGACCAAATGAGCGCCTGAGAGGGCGCCGGCCGGTGGCAGCGCGTCTCCTGCACTCGCAGAGCGTCGTAGGAGAAGTCGCCTAGCATCAATCCTTCGGCCGCCGCCTGCACCGATTCGGCTCCAGCGGCGGCCTCAGGCAATAGAAAGGCTAGCGAGGAAAGCCGGTGCTCGCGGCAGAAGCGCACCGCAACACCTGCCGCCCCACGCATCTGGGAATCCGTCGGAGGCTCGTCATCAGCGGTGCCGACGCCGACGAGAAGCACGTGCGGATGGCCGGGCGGACTCGGGAAGAAACTGGTTTCGTCCGCCTTGCCGCGATACACGCCCTGCTCCAGGCACCGGTCGATGACGCCTCCGAGCCACCCGTCCAGGATGGCCGACGGCCCGGTGAGTACTCCGGGCGCTGGAACCGCGATCAGGTCGACGTCGAGATTCTCGAGCGCTCCCGATCGAACCTCGATGTCGCGCAAGCGTTCCTAAATCCGGTCGGGTGCGCTCAGGAGCGCTGGTCGATACGCACGTTCCTGGCCGTGCTCACCGTTGCTCGTGGCTGTGTCACGAAAGGTGCCTCAGCTGAGCACGGTGTCGGCCGTGGCGGTCAGAAGTCGATCCCTCAGCTCATCGGCAGAGAGCGACGCGAAGAGTCCGACGGGCAGGGAGGCTCGTCGCTGCGGCTCGCCCGGATCCGAGAAGCACACGAAGATCACGGACTCGCAGTCCTCCTCCGCGGCCGGCTCGTCCGGATCGGGCCAGTATACGTTGCGGGAAGCAAGCCAGGCCTTCCAGCGCCGGCCGGTTTCGTCCAGGAAATGACTCGTCATGACTACCTCGTGGTAGGGTGGATGGACCGACCCGTGCGGGCGTGGAACCACAGGCACGGAGGCGAACCGCGACGCGAGCACGAGACGCCGCCTACAGCCCTCTCGAGCTCTCCGCACGTAGAGAGTACTTCAGTTGGAATTGTGTAACTCAATCAACCTCTGCCACTTGATCTGATTGGATCATCGGTGCGTGTACGGCTCCCGCGTTTCCGCTTGCGGGCGTCGAGTTCGGGAAGCCGGCAACCGAGCGCCAGGCCGGCGCCCATGCCACAGATCAGGGCAGCGATGAGAAGGGCAAGGAACACATACATGGATACGAAAATGATGCCTGGAGCCCCGATTGTCCAGGCCCGCCGCCACCCCTCAGACGCGAAAGGGCCGGCGCTAGGCCGGCCCTTTCGAAACCGCTGTCTCCACGGACTACTTAACGGCTACCTCGATCTGCTTGGGCTTCGCCTCGGCGACCTTCGGCAGGAGCACCGTGAGCACGCCGTTGTCGAGGTCGGCCCTTACGTGCTCGGCGTCGATGTGGGTCGGGAGAGAGAAGCCTCGCGCAAACTTACCGATGTGCCGCTCACGCACGTGGTAGTTCTCACCCTCCTTCTCCGTCACCATCTCGCGCTCTCCGCTGATGGTGAGCATGCCCCGATCAACCGTGACGTTGACATCCTCGACACGGAAGCCGGGCAGGTCCAGCTCCAGCCGATAGTCATCGTCCGTCTCGAACAGGTCGGCGCGCGGCCTCCACCCCGTCCACTCCACGGTTGGACGGGTGTAGAAGTCGTCGAAGAGCCGGTCCAGCTCGTAGGCGATGTCGGTCGGCCAAAGGGTCCGGAATCTGTTGATCGTGGTCGGTAGCATCGTGATCTCCTTTTCCACCGGATTTATTCGGGTGCGCTCGTCGCGAAGGCTGAGCCCCCTGGGGGAACCGCCGCTCTCGCTCGCGCGCGCTTGCCTTCGACTCCCTCTATGAGGCAAGCAGCGTACCGCGCGTAATGGCGCTGGACGGTGGCATTTCCTGCCAAGTGTGCACGCTTACCGGGCATCGCCGGCAGGACGGGCAGCCGATCTGCCATGGCGGCAGCGACTTCAGCAGGTCGCTCAAGAACCCTGGCGGGTCGCGTTTTCCAGCGACCTGCTAGGGCCGGTTCTTCAGCTCCTGAATCAGGGCTTGCTGCTTCCGAAGCGTCTCCATGGCCCGGTCGACAAGTTGCTGCGCGGTCTCCTTCGAGCGAGGCCGTTCGAGGAAGTCGGAGTAATCGAGGGGCTCACCGTAGTAGACGTAGATCCGCCGGAAGAGCCGGGGGAAGCGACTTCGGATCGGCAGAACGCGGTCCATCCCATCGATCGTGACCGGGACGACCGTGGGCCGGTTTCCCAGGATCAGCAGGCCGGCTCCGGGACGGCCCGGGCCGATCGAGCCGTCCCTCGTGCGGGTGCCTTCGGGGAAGAGGGTCATGGTCCCGGACTCGAGCGCCCGCATCATCCGATACAGCGCCTTGGGATCTCGCCTTCCCGGCCTGACCGGGATGCACTTCCACAGGTCGGAGAGAAGCCCCAGCCACCACGGATGGTAGAAGTTCTCCTGGGCCGCCGGGTTCCACGGTATCAGGAACGGCTTCAGGAAGGAGCGAGGCCAGTAGGCACAGACGCCTACCAGGAAGCTGTCGATCATCGACTGGTGGTTGCAGAGGAGGAGCGTGTTTCTCCGGTGCGGGACCTTGCTTCGATCGATGATCGTGGTCCGGTTGAGGAGGAAGAGGAGAGGAATCCCGAAGAGCGTCACCGTCAGGTTGGTGAACACGTATCTGGCGATCGGCAACAGGAGGTTAAAGAGCCGGCCGCGGTGCTCGGCAATGTACGGCTCGGTCATGGCGAGGTCGTCTCGGTTGTGGCCTACATCCGCTTGTAGCTGGGTCCGCTTCCACCTTCCCGCGGCGTCCAGCG
>DAOVWI010000102.1 GCA_030636765.1 Gemmatimonadales bacterium | reverse complement strand
GACGGGGCCCGGACTAGAAGGGTGGCCCGGACTAGAAGGGTGGCTGGGGCTAGAAGGGTGGCTGGGGCTGGTAGGGGCGCTCGGGCTCGGGCCTGATGTAGCGGTCAAGCATCCCGCCATCCGGCCCCCCGGGCACGTCCAGCGATCGCCTGACCTCGGCAGCGGCTTCGGCGGGCTGGTAGCCCTGGCGGATCCAGCGCCGAACGAGCGGCGGGATCTGGAGCACGCCGTCGTTCTTCCCGCTACGGAACGCGGCATCCAGCAGAAGGGCTTCGGCCTGGTCGGGCGGCACGCCCGCCGCGACCAGGTCGCCGAGCGCCACCATCGAGGCGGCCAGCCGGGCATCCTCGCGGTTCGCACTCGCCACCGTGCCGACAACGTCATCCGGGACGCCTATGGCCATCGCGTCAGCGGCAGCCTGAAGGGAGGTGGCGGAAGCCTTCTCTCCCAGGATCGCGTGGGCCCGGTCGAGCCGCGCCGCGTAGTCGGAGAGCGCCTCGAAGAGGAGGGCCGCCTCCACTCCCTTCGCCACTCCTTCCTCCGTCTTGGCGACCAGCAGATCTGTCGGGAAACCCTGCCAACGCGGCTGCAGGATGAAGGATTCGAGGCGGATCGCGTCCGAATCGGAGTAAGACGAGAGGGCTCTCTCGAGCTCGGGAGTCTGCGCCTGCAGAGCCGTGCACGCGGTCAGAAGGGCGAACAGCACCACGAGGGGCGACCTGCAGAGATTCACGAACAATCCTCCGTCGCCGGTGAAACCGGCCTCAGGTCCCGGACGGTGAAAGGATCGCCAGCACCGCGTTGCGGTTGCCGAAGCCGTCATCCGAATACCACTCCGCGTGCGGATCGGTCACCCACCTGGAGCCGTCCAGCACAAACATATACTCATAGATGCCGGGAGGGACCGCCAGCCGCCCGGACCACACCCCGTCCCCGTCGCGATCCTCCAGATTGATGGTGGGGCTCCACCCGTTGAAGTCGCCGGCGATGGCCACCGAGCGGGCGGCGGGCGCCTCGAGAAACAGCTGGACGTACACCGTGTCGTCGGTCAGAGCCGGAGACGACCCGCGGAGCCATGGGAACGCTGCCATCAGCAAGAGCAGCGCGAAAGCCGCGAACGCCGGCGCCGGCGCCACACGGATCACGCGTGGCCGGGTGAGCCAACCCACCGCACGGCGCCAGGCCGACGTCGGTTCGCCATAGGGAGCCGATCGCGGTTCATCGGCCAGAGCCCGGATGACCTCTCCCTCCAGCCCTGCGGGCGCTCCCGCTACCGCGGTGCGTTGCACCTCCCCGAGCAGGGCGTCCCATGCCGAGGCTTCCCCGCGCAGGTCACCTGGAAGCTCCTCCCGAAGAAGCTCTCCATCCAGGTAGCGATGAAGCTCTTCCCTCATCTCTTTCGACCTCATCTCAGACACGTCTCATCTCGCTCCTGCGGCCGTTATTCCGCGTGGTAGTAATCGAGCAGGCGCCGCAGCTCCTCACGCGCTCTGTGCACGCGCATCTTCAGGGCCGGCACGGAGGCGTCGAGTCGCTCGCCCATCTCCTGATAGGACCAGCCCTCCACGTGTTTCAGCACGAACGCCTCCCGTTGCTCTGGGGGCAGCTCGACGAGGGCCTCGTCGATGCGGCCACGCATGTCGGCCCGTTCCGCCAACTCGTCAGGTCCCGGAGACTCACCGCGCAACTCCTGCATCCCTTCCAGCGAACGCTCGCGCCCCTGGCGTCCCTTCGCGTGGTCCTTGCAAAGGTTCGCGGCAATCCTGAAGAGCCACCCGCCGACCCTCTCGGGATCGCGACAGCTCGCCAAGTTCCGGTAGCCGCGAACGAAGGTCCGCTGGACGATGTCCTCGGCCTCATCGACACGGCCCGTCATGCGTTCCGCATGTCGGAACAACACGTCCTGGTAGCGTCGCACCAGGATGGCATACTGGTCCTTTCGGCCATCGAGCACCGCGCTGACCACATCCCCATCACTCGGAGAAGTCCCAGGCCGGCCGGCGAGGCCCTCTTCGGACCGCTGCGCGCGTCGGATTGCGCGCTCCTCGGCGTCTCGTTCTATGTGACTCTCCGTTCCACGGGTTAGACGACCGTCGAGCGGCCGTCGTCACACTCCTTTTCGCACGTCTCCGGGCCCGGTGAAACCACCGGGTCAGGTCCCAGCAGCCGGCTCGGTCCGCATGTCGGGAATCAGGTGGACGGCTTCCGGCGCCACGACCACCATCACCTCGCCCCGGTTGGCCAGCTCCAGGGCCTCGTACGTCCTGACCGACAGCTCGACCTCGACCAGGAGGTCGCTCGCGCCGGCCCAGCCTTCCAGCGTGTAGGTCGCCCCTCTGAGCTGCCGATCACGGATGGTGAGCCGGATCGCGTTCACGCTTCTTGACCCGGCGGAGCCGGAGGATCCGGCGCGGCCGGGGTCGGCCACCTCGAAGTCCTCGGGCCGCACGCATACGTGCACGCGCTGGCCGGCGGCGAGAGCGTCATCCCCGGCGGTGAGGGCATCATCCTTGGCGGCGAGGGTGTCATCCCCGGCAGCCATCACTTCCAACGCGTCGGTCTCTCCGGTCGTTCCAGCCCTCGGCGCCGTTCCTATGGAGACGTGCACGCACCCTTCGCCCGCGGCGCGAACCACGCCTTCGAAGAGGTTTCTGACCCCGACGAAGCGGGCCACATCATACGTCGCCGGCCGGCGGATGACAGCCAGAGGTTCTCCGATCTGCTCGATCCGGCCATCCGAGATGACGGCGATTCGGTCTCCCATGGCACAGGCATCCCGGAGCTCGTGGGTCACGTAGATGACGCAGAGCCCGAACGTCGCTCGCAGACGCTTGACGTCCCGATGTAGCCGCTCGCGCATGTTCGTGTCGAGCGAGGAGAACGGCTCGTCCAGCAGCAGCACCCGAGGGCGTCGCATGAGGGCCCGCGCCAGAGCCACTCTCTGCTGCTGGCCGCCGGAGAGCTCGCGAGGATACCGGCCCTCCAGTCCATCCAGACGTGTCACGGCCAGCAGCCTCCGGAAGCGATCGCCGGCCTCCGGGCCGTCGGCGCCGAACAAGACGTTCTCCCGAACCGACAGGTGCGGGAAAAGGCTCGGCTCCTGCAGCACCAGGCCGATCGGGCGCTGCTCGGGGGGCACCGTCGCGCCGTTGCCCACCACCCTCGTTCCGTCGATGTCTATGCGCCCGCTGTCGGGAGCAGCAAGGCCGGCGATCGCTGCCAGAAGCGTGCTCTTGCCCGCCCCGGAAGGCCCGAAGAGGGAGAGGATCTCCTGGCGCGCCTCGAGGTCCACGGTGAGCTCGAATTCCCCCCGCCTGAGCGTGAAACGCGCATCGACGAGCGGCTGCCCCGCTTCGTGCTCGCCGGCGGGCGAAAGGGAAACCTCACGGGGCGGAACCGGGCGCGCCGGACCGTGCAGCGCCCGCACGGATCCGCGTCCGTTCCGGGTTCGCGCCGCGAACCGCTGGGCAAGAACCAGAACCACCGACGCGAGCAGGAGCGCCGCCAGGGTGACGGGGAGCGCCGCTCTGAGGCCTCGGCCCGTAAGCTCCGTCCACAGGTGGACGGGAAGCGACTTCGGATGGTACGCGAGAACCACGGTGGCTCCGAACTCCCCGGCTGCACGCATCCACGCGAGTGCCAGGCCGGCGAGGAGACCGTACCGGGCCAGCGGAAGCGAGATCCGCCGAAACACTTGGCCGGGTCGGCGGCCCAGCGTCGCCCCGACCGCCTCCAGGCGAGAATCGACCGCCCGAAACGCCGCCTCTGCGGTGACCACGACGATCGGCGCCGTGATGAACACCTGGGCGACGATGATGCCGCCGAACGCGTTGACGAGCGTCCACCCAGCGCGCTCGAGCGCGCTCCCGATCAGGCCGCCCGGCCCGTACACGTTCAGGAGCAGGACGCCGGCAGCCACCGGCGGTAGCACGAGCGGGACCAGCACGAGTGTACGAATCAGCCAGGGGAACCGGAGACGGTCGCGGGCAAGAAGAAAGCCGAGCGGTACGCCCCCCACCGCCGCCAGCAGCGTCGCTAGAGTCGCGCTCGCGCCCGAGATGGCGACCGACCGCACCAGGCCGGCCTGCTCCAGCTGGCGCGCCACTTCCCTCCCCTCCAGGTCCGGCAGAAAGGCCAAGAGCGGCAACAGGAAGGCAAGGAGCAGCAGACCCGCTAGAGCCGTGAAGATCAGATAAAGGGCGGAAAGCCCGGCCGGGCCGGAAGCCGGTGTTCGAGGCATGCCCTGACGATGCGTTGCCGGCTGCCCGTCAGCCACCCTCCCCACCGTTTGCGCCGGCCGAAGATACCGCCCAACCTACCTGGGCCTGCTGCCCGCGGCCGCATTCAACAGCCTTCTGGAGAAGGACCGAGCCATGCGACTGGACGACCTGCCGACTCCGGCTCTTCTTCTGGATGTGGACGTGCTCGAAGCCAACCTGCGGCGGATGGCCGACCGGACTCGGGAGCTCGGCGTCACCCTCCGCCCGCACATCAAGACCCACAAGTGCATCGAGATCGCCGAGCGTCAACTGGCTCTGGGCGCCACAGGAATCACGGTTTCCACCCTGTACGAAGCCAGCGTATTCGCGGATCACGGCTTCGGGGACATCACCTGGGCGTTCCCTCTGATCCCAAGCCGGATCGCGGAGCTCGAGGCCGTCTGCAAGAAGGCCCGAACGGGTGTGGTGGTCGATTCGCTCCCGGCGGTGGAGGCGCTTTCCGGATCGCGGTTTCCGGCACGCGTTTGGCTCAAGGTGGACTGTGGCTATCACCGGGCCGGCGTCGACCCGGCAGGCCCGTACGCCGAGACGGTGGTGCGTGCGATCGCCGAGGAGCCGCAGATGGAGTTCGCCGGCATTCTCAGCCACTCGGGCCACGCGTATTCCGGACGCTCGACCGCCGAGATCGAGGCCATCTCCGAGGAGGAGCGGCGCGTTATGACGACCCTGGCGGATCGCCTTCGCCGGGCCGGGTTCGAGGTGCCGGACATCAGCGTGGGATCCACGCCATCGATGGCTCAAGTGAAGAGCTTGAAGGGGGTTACGGAGGTCAGACCGGGAAACTACGCCTTTTACGACCGCGCTCAGGTAGCCCTCGGCTCGTGCAGCTACCGGGATTGTGCGGCCACCGTACTGGCAACCGTCGTGTCCTCGCAGCCGGGAGCGGCGCACTGCGTAATCGATGCAGGAGCTCTTGCGCTTTCCAAGGATCCGGGACCGGACGCGGAGCCGTGCAGCATGGGCGAGATCTACGAGGAGTACGCCTCCGGACGGCTCGCCGCCGATGCGAGAGTCATCTCCCTGTCTCAGGAGCACGGGATCGTGGTCGGCCCGTATCCGGTCGGCACGAGACTCCGAGTCCTCCCCAACCACTCGTGTCTAACCGTAGCCAACTTCGACACTTACTGGCTTGTCAGGGGCACTGAGGTGATCGGCTGTTGGCGGATATGGTCCGGAAGAGAACGGGCTGCCGCGATCCCCGAGAACTGACGCCGACGCCGCCCGCGCCCCAACTCGATCGCGCCCCACCGCCTGCAATGCGTCCGCGTAGGGCCATCGGCACACGGCTTGCTACCATACCGGTCCCGCAAGAGCGGTCTTGGTGGAGACGGAACCCGCCTAACCGTTCCGCGCCCAACGCCCGACTGATGGGTGTGAGCACACGGGCTAGAAACACGTAACTGCATACGTGACATGGAGAAACGAGCGCCGTACAGCCGAGTCTACTCGCTGGTGTTCGCCGCCGTCACGGTGGTCGCCGCCGCGGTTGCCCTCGTGCGCCGAGACGGCATGGTCACCATGGCCGCCGCGATCCTCGGCCTGTACATCCTGCACGTCCTGAGCCTTCGAGCGGTCGTCCGCGAGAGTGCGACGCCCTCCACCTCGCGCAGCTCGCGCGCCCACGCACGAGAGCCCAGGCAACCGAACGTTTCGAGCCGGCCTGCCGCGTCGAGCGAATCCAACGCGTCGAGCAAAACCGAGATGACCGGCCCGGTATTCGTGTCGTCGGCTTCTGGCTTCGTGCGGGAAGTCGGGGCCCCTTCCGTTCCTACCGCGCCGCGCCGGCAGCGACCGGCCACCGAGGACCGGGAGTGGATGCTCCATCTGGGCGACTCGGAGGAGGAGCCGGAGTTCCTCCCGGTGAGCTCGGACTCACCGCCTCTGTCGGCCTCTGGCACGCAAGCCGCCACGGGGAGCACCGATCCTACGACGACAGCGGCGCCCGACGTGGTAGTTCCGCGAAAGTTCGCCATAGGAACGGTCGCCATCATCCGTCGGGCTCTCGACCCGGGCCAGGTGGCGCGGGTGCTGGAAGAACAGCGGAAGTTCCCGAAGAAGCGGTTCGGTGAGCTCGCCGTCGAGAGGGGCTTCATCGAGGAAGCACAGCTGGAAGAGCTCCTCGGGGTCCAGAAGGCAGGCCTCTTTACGGAGGCGGAGATCCAGTGGGCCCGGACGGCCCTGGAGTCGTATCGACGGGAGCAGCCCTCGGCGACCGTCTGACCCGTCCGTCGGCCACATCGCCGGCGGCGACCACATCCGAGAGAAGCGCCGGCACTCGGGTGACATCGCCGAGCACCGTCCCCCCCGTCACGAAGCCGCTCTCCTCGAGAACGGCGTTTCCATCTTCCCCTACCAGAAACGCGATGAGCTCGGCGCCAGCCCGCGGGTCCGGGCTGTTCAACGGAACCGTCGCGGCATAGGCGATGGGAGCGGCGCGGAAGAGGCGTCCATCCGAGGTTCGATACTCCAGCCTGGCCAGCGCGGCGGCATCGGCGGGGTCGCCCTGGTTCAGCGGGCGCCGTAGCGGAACGTGACGGAGCCCCTGCTGGCTCGCCTCGGCCAGGTAGAAGACCGCGGCGTCCAGGCTGCCGGTCAGCACGCGAGCGCTCAAGTGCTCCTCCGGGAACACGCTCCGCTCGCCGGAGGGCCCCGAGAGGATTCGCGCGGCGAGGCCTCTTGGGCCGTAGAGCTCCTCGGCAAGGCGAAACGCGAAGATCGCACGGTATCCCTTCGGATCCAGATCGGGATCCGTCCTCCCGAGCCGGAAGCCCGGCCGAAGCACCACGTCGGGCCATCGGAGCAGGCCTGCCTTCGCGCTGTCGAGCGCCGCCAGGTGCCGGCTCGCATCGCCGTATCCCAGGACGAGCTCCCCACGGGCGAAGACGATCGCCCAGCCCGGATCGTGGTCTCCGAGCAGAGGCAGGGTGGCCGGATCGGCGGTGATGTAGACATCAGGCCGCCACACACCCTCCCGAATGAGGTGAGCTCCCGCGACCGAGCCTCGCGGATCGCCGCGAACCTCCCGGCCCGTCTGCTCACGGAAGCGCGAGGCGACGTTCGCCATCGCCACGGTCAGTGAGGCGGCGTACGTCACGTCCACCGCGTCGTTCTCGCCCGCGACGCGACGGCAGCCCGCCCCTGTGGCGACGCCGATCAGAAGAACGGCCCCCGGGCACGCGAGATCCAGAGCCTTCCTCGAGATCATGGCTCCCGCCGACGCCGGGCCGCCGCGTAGTCGTCCGGCGTGTCGATGTCCAGCGGCGCCCGGGCGTCAATCCGGACGGCATGCAAGGGGAGCTCGCCGGCCCTCAGGAGGGCGCCG
>DAOVWI010000090.1 GCA_030636765.1 Gemmatimonadales bacterium | reverse complement strand
GGTCGACCGGAACCAGTATCCGTTGAAACATGATGGGAAGGACGTCCGCGTAGAGCCCTAACAGGTCGCTGAGAAACCGACCGGTGGGGTCAGCCGACGGCCACCCTGATCTCCGTGTCGGCGATCTCCGCCACCTTCTCGGCGAGCGGCGAGCGGCCCCTGTCCACCCAGTCCGTGCTGCCGAAGCCCGGCGGAACCCAGTCCGGTTTCGAAATGGAACCCGGGTACTGCAGGTACCCCTTGGGGCTGCGCATATCCCTCACGGCGCCTAGCACCCTTCGCATCGCGAAGCTCTGCCCGCGAAGCGCCATCTTCGCGAGCTTTCCGAGCGCCGACCAGCTGAGCTGTGTGTTGACCTCCGTCAGCTGGTACAAGCTCGCGATCCGCTCGTAGAACCGCTCTGGCGGCAGCTTGCTCGGCAGCACGAGGTGCAGCACGTCGAAGTAGGCGTAGTCGTCCGTCGTGATCTTCGACTTCATCGTCTCCCACAGCTCCGTTCCGGGCAGCGGCGTGAGAACGGTGAAGCCCGGATTCGGCAGCTCGAGCGTCTTCACCGTCTTCTCTAGACGATCGAACTCCTCGTCCCCCCATCCGGGATCGGCGATCAGCGAGGTGAGCGGGCTGATCCCATAGTCTTGAAGAATCTGGATCGCCTGCAGGTTCGTCAGCGACCCACCCTTCGTGCGCTTGCGAACCGCGTCGAGACCCTCATCGTCCATCGCCTCGATCCCGAGAAA
The DNA here is from genome assembly GCA_030636765.1 of Gemmatimonadales bacterium. Taxonomy (GTDB): domain Bacteria; phylum Gemmatimonadota; class Gemmatimonadetes; order Palauibacterales; family Palauibacteraceae. The sequence goes on along the minus strand of DAOVWI010000090.1, from coordinate 7,388 downwards.
GACCAGGTGCATCCCGAGATCCTTCCACTGCTTGAACAGATCTCCGTACTTGACGACCAGATCGGCGCGCGTCTCGCAGGCGTACGTCAGCTCCAGGCCCGCTCGCTGGATTCCCTCTCCAAGCTCCTCGTAGGACTCCCGATGCAGGAACGCGATGTCGTCCGTGAAGAAGACGTTCTCCTCATCCAGCCGGCGAACCTGCTCGAGATCCGCGAGGATCCGGTCCGTGGAGAAGCGCCGAGCGCGGCGCTGATAGAAGACCCAGATGCTGCAGAAGTTGCAGTTGAACGGGCAGCCGCGCGTCGTCTCCACGCACGCGGACGGGACGCGGAAGCCGTGGTGATACCGGCGACGATATTGAAGCGACAGCTCCCGATCGGGCAGCGGAAGATCGTCCAGATCAGCGGCGATCTCCCGGCTGACGAACGCGCCGCCAAGGTTCTCTTTCGTCATGATGCCCGGGATCCCCTCGACCTCTCCACCATCCTCGAGACTGTCGATCAGATCCAGGGTCGGCCACTCGCCCTCGCCAACCACCACTGCGTCGAACGGCGAACCCGCAAAGAGCAGGTCCCCGGGAATCAAGGACGCGTGGTGCCCACCAGCAAAAACCATGGTCTCGGGCAGAGCCTTCTTGACGAAGCGAGCGGTCTCCAGGGAGGTGTAGACATCGGAGGTAAAGCCGCAGGCGACCCCGACCGCTCCCGGACGCCACGAGTCGAGATGGCTCCACAGCTGCTTCGGAGTGTCCAGGCGGAGGTCCACCAGGTGCGTGTCATGGTCGTGGAGCTTGAGGGCACTGCTCACACACTCCATGCCCAGAGGCTCGACGCGCAGAATCTTCGTGAAGCCGAACTTGGTGCCCTGGAGGGGCTGGACGAACGTGACTCGCACTCGGCACCTCCTGATGTCCCACGTTGGGCGGACCAGCACCCATATACCGGCCTAGCGTGTCATGCCAGCATGGTAACCGGGCGGGGGGCCGGGCGCGACCGGCATTTCGGACTCGCGGATCGAGTCACTCTCCGGTTGCCAAGTCTTTCCAGTGCTCGTAAACTCTTGGCAGGTACGGTCCTGCGTCAAGCAGCACCGTCGTTCATCCGCCGGCAAATGGCGGAGACTTCCACGGTCGGGCGATGCCGGAGATCTACATCAGGTGGCGAAGCTCTTGGCATACGGATCGCTGATGTGGGACAACGCCCTGGCCACGTACACCGGTGTGCCGGTGCGGGTGAACGGCTTTCGCCGGGCCTTCGTCGGCCAGAACACAACCCGGTGGGGGAGCCCCGAGCATCCATGTCCCCAGGTTGGCCTCGTGCCCGGCGAGGCATGCGAGGCCGTGCTCTTCGACCTGCCCCGGGCGAAGCGACGGCACATCCTTCACAACCTGAGGCAGCGGGAAGGAACCAGGGCGCGCACCGTGCGGTTTCGGCTCGGTGGCGGGCACCCGGTCCGCGCCAGGAGCTTTCTGCCGGCGAGGGGTGCCCGTGAGTGGCCCGACCGGGAAGGCGTGATCGAAGCCCTGAGGGCCGCCCGCGGTGTCGTAGGGACGGGAGCCGAGTACATTCGAGCTATCGTTCACGCCATGGAGCTCTGGAAGATCGATGACCCCCTCGTGACAGAGGTCTGGAAGGAGGTTCGCTCGTGAGCGAGGAGCGGACGCACACCGCCGAGGCTTTCCCGTACGGGGTCGAGCCCGAGATCCCCGTGGATGAGGGGACGGAGGACGACCGCGGAGCGGACACGGTCAACCGCCTGCTCCTGCACGGAGCCCGCTACCACGATCGCGACGGCGTCTTTACGCGCTGGGAGCAGGGGCGTAAGGGCTGGGCCTGGGCGCCCATGCCGGATTGGCGCGCCGACCGCCACGCCATACGGCTGGCGCTCGTGCTGCACCAACGGATGGGGATCGAGGCTAACGAGGCGCTCGCCATGTGGCTGCCGCTCGACCTCGAGTGGCCGGCCGTCGAGCGTGCGATCTGGTCGATCGGTGCCCTCAGCGTGCCGGTGTACCCCGAGTGGAACCTGGATCGTATCTCCGAGGTTTTGCACGAGGCGGCACCCGCTGCGCTTTTTGCCCCGGACGCGGACACGTTTCGCGAGCTGAAGGCGATGGGCGGAGTCCCGGACTCGGTGCGGGCGACGATCCTCATGCGAGGGTCCGCGGACGAGTTCGAGGAAGAGGCGCTCGCGTACGATCGGTTCATGGACTACGGAGGCGTGCTGGACACGCCCGAGCGGGCCTCGATGTGGCGGACTGCCGTTCGGGAGGCGCGGCCGGACAAGCGGATCTCTTGGGAGTACGAGTGGAACGACTCCGGGCTTCGACGGAGTGTCATCAGCCAGGGAGGGATGGCGCAGACCATCGAGCGGATCCTCCGGCGTGTCCCTCCGCGGAAGGGTCGCGTGCAGCTCCTCGTGGGCGATCGGCCGGACCGGATCTCCAGGGCTCTGGTCTTCGCCGGCTGGGCCGATGGTCTAACGACGACGGCGTTCGTTCTGACGCCGGCGGCCGGAGAGCGGGCGGCCGAGCTGGCCCCCGGCCTGCTGGCGGGACGCGCCGAGTCGCTGGAGGGGTTACTCGAAGCGCTGGCGCGAGGCGCTGCAGGTCCCGACGGCAACGGCTCTTCCGCCGCCGAGGATCGCACATGGGTGTGCGTGACGGATCGCGTCGGAAGCGTGGAGTTGGGCAGCGATAGTGTTGCATCGGGTCGCTCGTTGAGTTTTCTTGATGTAACCGATTTCGATGTTGGGCTGACCGAGGAATAGCCAGGAGAGCCCTGAGCTGAGATGAGTCGCCGCGCCGGCGCCGGCGGCGGCGGCTTCGGCGACAGGCAGCAACACGATGGAGGGTCGTTATGGGTGACGCTCTGGCCAGTGCCGCCAACACCGCAGCCAACTTGGCGTGGAGAGCTTTTCAGGCGGTGAACACGCGGATTCCAGACAGCCCTTCGATCGAACCAGAATGGGCTCCCGGACCGCTGCCGAAGAGCTACGAGCGCACGAAACCTCCCCTCGGCTGGCCTCGTGAGACGGACTCTCTGTGCCCCGAATGCGTCATCGAGGTCCGCGACGCGATCATCGCCGGCGAGCGGGATCTCTCGGAGTTCACCGAGAGAAAGACGGGCGAGGTGAAGGCCGAGATCCTCGAGGAAGAGGGCAAGATCCTCATCAAGAAGACGTGCGAGCGGCACGGCGAGTTCTGGGACACTCTCTCCATCGATCCGAAGCTGAGCGAGGTCCTGGAGCGGCGTTTCTTCGGTCGCGACTTCCGCACCTCGGAGGACGAGCATCTGCACCACCACGGAACCTCCACGATCCGCTACGGGCGCGGCGCTGTCCTGACGATCGACCTGACGAACCGCTGCAACATGATGTGCAACCCGTGCTTCATGGATGCGAACCAGGTCGGATACGTGCACGAGCTCACGCTGAAGGAGATCAAGGAGATTCTGGACGACTCCATCTCCTTCAAGCCCCGCCGGCAGATGTCGGTCCAGTACTCGGGCGGCGAGCCGACGATGTCCCCGCACTTCCTCGAGGCGTGCCGGTACGCCCATGAGGTCGGGTACTACAGTGTGCAGGCGGCCACGAACGGGCTGCGCTTCGCGCTAGAGCCCGAGTACGCCCACCAGGCGGCGGAGGCCGGCCTCAACATGGTGTACCTCCAGTTCGACGGAGTCACCAACGAGTCGAACATGCACAGGCACATCAGCAATCTGTTCGACGTGAGATGGCAGGCGATCGAGCGGCTGCACGAGGCGGGGATCGACATCACGCCGGTCACGACGGTGATCAACACGATCAACGACGGGCAGGTCGGTCCGATCCTGGATTTCGTGATCCAGAACTCCGACAAGATGGGGGCGATCTCCTTCCAGCCGGTCTCCTTCACCGGGCGGGACGAGGAGATCAGCGACGAGGACCGGCACAAGCAGCGGTACACGATCTCCCACCTCGCCCACGACCTGGATCGCCACACGAACGGGAAGATCGACATCTACCGAGATTGGTATCCACTCGGCTCGGCGGGTGCCTACACCTGGCTGGCCGACCACCTGCGCGGCACGGAGGTCGACTTCGGCGGGCTCAGCTGCTCGTGTCACCCGAACTGCGGCGCGAGCCTGATGCTGATGGTGAACTCGCGCACCAAGGAGTGGGCTCCGCTCACGCAGTTCTTTGATGCGGAGCGGTTCATCAACGACATCAGCGTGATCACCGACACGTCGCGCGGCAAGAAGCTCAGCCCCGCGCAGACCGCCCTCGCGCTGCTGAGGAACACGGATCCGAGTCAGATGCCTGCGGGACTGACCACCAAGAAGTTCTTCAAGATCGTGAACTCCAAGCTGGGCGGCGCGATCACCGGAGACCGCGAGATCCTGGAGTGGAAGATCGTCTGGATCGGTGGGATGTGGTTCCAGGACCTGTGGACGTACGATTTCCGTCGAACCGAGATGTGCGTGATTCCGTACGCCACGCAGGAGGGCGAGATCTCGTTCTGCGCTTATAACACGGGCGCGGGGTGGCGGAAGCTGGTTGAGAACATGCACATGGTCGCGAAGACCCAAGATTGGTTCAAGGAAAACGGCCGGCACAAGATCTACGCGGGCAACCGTCCGATGGACGTGAAGCCGGGCAGCCGAGCGCTGCCGATCGTCGAGAAGCAGACGGGCCCGCCCCACGCGGGAACGGTCCAGCTCGGCAAGAGCTGCCACTGATCACTAACGGCAGCCAGCGAGCCTAACGAGCGGCCGTACCCGGCCGCTCGTTTTTTTGCGGCGGGTGATCCACTCGCCAGCGACATCTCCCCACAGAGCGATACGGGTCTTTCCCCACAGGACACTCCAGGTGTGGGACGCTAGCTTTTTCAAATTGTTCGGAGATCGCTCCGGAGCCATCTCCGAGGCGCAACGACCGACATCCTTCGCCCCCGTGGAGAGAGGACGTGGAGACGCATTCCCGGTCGGTCTCCTGCCCGCGGTGCGCGGCCGAGGCGCCCGCAAGTGCCAAGTACTGTTCGGAATGCGGGAACAGAATCGCGTCGACCGCGGACGCGGAGCGCCGCATCATTACGGTCCTCTTCGCCGATCTTTCCGGCTTCACCGCACTCACCGAGCAGCTGGATCCTGAGCAGGTGCGATCGCTGATCGCCGGTTGCCTGGCCCCTCTCTGCGATTGCGTCACCCGATGGGGCGGCTTCGTCGACAAATTCATGGGGGACTGCGTGATGGCGCTCTTCGGCGCCCCCATCGCCTACGAGAACGAGGAAGAGCGTGCCGTGCGGGCCGCGCTCGAAATGCGCGAGGCTCTGCAGCGGTGGGCGGCGAGCGACGCGGCCACCGCCATCTGGCAGAGCCTGGACGCCGCAGACGATCGTGTCTTGTCTCCGGGCTCGAAATCCCCGCTCCAGCTGAAGGTCGGAGTCAACACGGGCTCGGTCGTCACGGGCGTCTTCGCTGGAGGGGGCGCTCACAACTACACGGCGGTCGGCGACGCAGTGAACGTCGCGGCCCGACTTCAGAGCGCTTGCGAGCCGGGCGAGATCCTCATCGGCACCTCAACCTGCGAGCAGACGAGCCACTTGTTCGAGTTCGGGGACGAGCGCTCGCTGGTGGTGAAGGGAAAGCAGGAGCCTGTCCGGGCGCGGAGCGTGACCGGCCTCCGTCCGGAGCGCGGCAGATCTCGAGGTTTTCGAAGACGCCTAACGCGATTCATCGGCCGGGAAGCCCAACTCAAGAGTCTGCGAGAGAACTGGAGTCGCGCCAAAGCCGGCCACTTCAGCTACTGCCTCGTCACGGGCGCGCCAGGCATCGGCAAGACGCGGCTGATCTCGGAATTCCGAGCCATGGAGAAGTTGACCCCGGAGGAGTTCGCGGGTGGCCGCAGCTATCCGTACGCCCGAAGCGCGCCGTGGGAACCGCTGGCGGAGCTGCTGCGGGACCTGTATGACGTTCCGCTGGAGCTCGAGCCGATCGAGGCGGCTGCCACAATCGCGAAGGCCACCCGAACGGATTGGTCTGGCGAGGCGGTCGCCGCCCTGGCCGTGGCCCTCGGCAATCCAGCCTCCGAGCTGGCCGAGCTGGACGGGTACAAGGGAAAGGAGCTGGGGGTCCAGATATCGGAATCCGTCGAGGAGGCCCTCCGAGCCGGCACCTCCGGACCGATGGTACTGGTTCTCGAGGACCTCCAGTGGGCCGACTACGCTACGCTGGACTTCCTGACCAGGCTTCCCGCTCTCGGGCTGGACTGCCCGGCCCTGCTGGTGCTCGTGGCGCGGCTCCCTCTCCCGGAGGAAAAGCACCTCAGCCGGCTGTTCGAAGCCATCGCCGATGAAGTGGGTTTATCGAGGCTCACCTCTTCCGAGTCGCTCGCTCTCGTCGACGCCGTGCTCGGAGAGCACGATCTCCCCGAGCCCTTCACCCGCCTCATCGTGGAACGCACCGAGGGCAACCCTCTGTTCATCGAGGAGCTGCTGAAGTCCATGGCGGCGAGGGGCGTCATCTTGGAGGAAGAAGGTAGGTGGCGTGCGGCCGCGGACCTCCGGGACGTCCCCGTGCCGGACACCGTGGAGAGCCTTCTCAGCACCAGCATCGACGGACTGGGGGCATCCACGAGACGAGTACTGCAGTACGCCGCCATCGTGGGCCGGAGGTTCTGGTCGGGCGTGCTCCAGGATGCGCTCGTCCTGGAGTCGGTCGATGGCGAGCTGCGCGAGCTGGTCGAGAGCGCCATGGTCAGGGCGCTACCGCACTCGCTCGTGGCCGGCGATCGCGAGTACGCCTTCGAGCACCGGTTGCTGCAACAGGTGGCATACGACGGTCTGTTGAGAGGCCTTCGCGCAGAATTGCACGGATCGGTAGCGCGCTGGCTGGAGCAGCGCCTATCCGACACCGACTTCGACGCCGGCGGTCTCGTGGCATCCCACTATGAGCGCTCGACGACTCCGGAGCGGGCGATCCCGTATCTCAAGAGGGAGGCCGAGGAGGCGAGGAGCCGGGGCGCGCTGCGCGATGCCTGCGAGATGGTGGACCGTTCGTTGAGAGTGGCGACGAGGGATGACAGGCGCACGGAATTGCTGTGCCTGGCCGAAGAGATCGCGGCGGAGAGGGGAGATCCGGAGGCCCGGTTAGCCGCGATCCGGGAGCTCGAGAAGGCGGCTCGAGCCGGCGCGGATAAGACGCTGGAAGCGGAAGTGGAGTTCCGACGTGCGGCGTATCTTCTGTCGGTAGGCCAGCTGGCGGAGGCGAAGCTGGCGGGCGAGGAGGCGCTCGACCGATTCAGACATCTGGGCGCGCGGTCGAGAGAAGCGGACAGCTACTCGCTCTTGGGCCGCGTCGCGCACTTGTGGGGGGATCACGCACGGGCGAGAGAGCACTACGAGGCTTCGC
>DAOVWI010000138.1 GCA_030636765.1 Gemmatimonadales bacterium | reverse complement strand
CTGATCCGTCTCCTCGACGTAGCGCTCGGCGACGAGGCGAAGAACCTCGTCCAGCAGCTGCGCCTGAGCGTAGGAATCGTCCCGTACCGTACCCTGCTGAAGCAACCAGCCGCCGCTGACCAGCGCGATGAGCGCGACCGCAAGCGGTGAGAGCCACGTGCGCTTGAGCCTCAAATCCTACCTCCAGTTCGCTGAGGGGCCAACGTCGGTTTGTGTTGCTAACGCCTTAGCACATCAAAAGTTCCGGGCCACCTGGACGCCAGCTGGTCGATCACTCGACGCTCGACGTCGTCGGCCGATCCGTCCCCGTCTACCACGACGACCTCGGGCTCGTTCCGGGCGAGCTCGTCGTACGCCTCGGCGACCCTTCGGAAGAACTCCCCCGACTCGCTCTCGAGGCGGTCCGGAGCGCCCTCCTTGCGGCGTCGACCGGTCGACGGATCGACACGCAGGAGCACGACCGCATCGGGCTTCAGGCCGCCCGTCGCCCAGCGGTTGAGCCGACGGACCTTCTCCAGACCGAGCCCGCGAGCCAGCCCCTGGTACGCCAGGGTGGAAAGCTCGTATCGGTCCGCGATCACGAGCCGTCCTCCCTCGAGAGCCGGCCGGACGATCCGACTCACGAACTCGGCCCGCGAGGCAAGGTACAGCAGGAGTTCCGCCTCGGCGCCCAGCTCCAGCCCGGGATCCAACACGACGTCACGGATTCTCTCCCCGCCGGGGGTCCCGCCCGGCTCCCGCGCCATCAGGCACCGCACGCCGGCCTCCTCCAGGCGGCTCGTCAAACGCCGGGCCTGCGTCGACTTTCCGGCGCCCTCGACGCCCTCAAGGACGAGGAAAAACCCATGACCGGCGGCCTTCGCCCCCGCGCCCCTACTGGTAGTCGCCGTAGTACTCAACCCCCAGGTGGGTGATCTGCTCTTCGCCCATCATCCAGCGGAGCGTGTTCTTGAGCTTCAGCTGCTGGATGAAGAGGTCGTGCTCCGGATCCAGGCCCTCGGCGACCTGCGGACTCTTGAAGTAGAAGGAAAGCCACTCCTGGATCCCGTGCAGGCCCGCACGCTTCGCGAGGTCCATCAAAAGGGCCAGGTCCAGCACGATCGGCGCGGCGAGAATGGAATCGCGACACAGGAAGTCGATCTTGATCTGCATCGGATACCCCATCCATCCGAAGATGTCGATGTTGTCCCACCCCTCCTTGTTGTCACCGCGCGGCGGGTAGTAGTTGATCCGCACCTTGTGGTAGATGTCCCCATACAGATCCGGATACATCTCCGGTTGAAGGATGTGCTCGATGACTCCCAGCTTCGACTCTTCCTTCGTCTTGAAGCTCTCCGGATCGTCGAGCACCTCGCCGTCACGGTTGCCGAGGATATTCGTCGAAAACCAGCCGCTCAGGCCCAGCATCCTGGCCTTGAAGCCCGGGGCGAGGATCGTCTTCATCAGGGTCTGGCCCGTCTTGAAGTCCTTGCCGCCGATCGGAACGCCACGCTCTCCCGCGAGCTCGATCATGGCGGGGATGTCTACGGTGAGGTTGGGGGCCCCGTTCGCGAACGGGACGCCCTCTCGGAGCGCCGCATAGGCGTAGATCATGGAGGGTGCGACCGCGTCGTGGTTCTCGCGCATCGCCGCCTCCAGCGACTCCACGCTCCGATGCACCTCGTGCGGGCGCATGAACACCTCGGTCGAGGCGCACCACACGAGGACCAGCCTGTCGCAAGCCTTCTCTTCCTTGAACCGCCGGATGTCCTCTCGCAGCTGCTCTGCCAGATCGAGCTTGGTCGCTCCACTCTTGACGTTAGTGCCCTCGAGCTTCTTCACGTACTGCCTGTCGAAGACGGCAGGCATCGGACGGATGCCCCTCATGAATTCGGCGAGCGGGTCGAGGTCTTCCGGCCGCAGCACGCCGCACACCCGGGCCGACTCGTACGCATCGTCCGGGATCGGATCCCACGCCGCGAACTCGATGTCCGCCAGATCGGCCAGCGGAACGAACTCCTTCACGAGCGGTGTCTGTCTCTCGGTCCGCTTTCCGAGCCGGATCGTGCTCATCTGAGTGAGGGAGCCGATCGGCTTGCTGCGTCCCTGCCGGATCGCCTCGACGCCCGCGATGAACGTCGTCGCCACGGCGCCGAGGCCCACCAGCAGCACGCCGAGCTTGCCTTCCGCGGGAGCGATCTCGAGGCCCGCCTGTGCATGTAAGTCGTTCATCTACTCGTTATCTCCTCGTGACGGGTTGTCCGGATGAGTGGCTGGACCGCGTGCGCTCAAGCCCCGGGCGGCTCGCTCCCCGGCGCTTCGGCCGCAGGAGGGGAAAGCGCGACCTCGGGCTCGGGGCGGCCGTCAGGCCGCGTGTGCTTGTACACCCAGAGGATGCGCTGCAGGACGGTCGCGTTCGTGAGGACCGCCAGGCCGACGATGACCGAGCTGAGAGCCAGACCGCGTACGCCGAGCAGCGTCGCTTCGCCGAACAGGAGCGCCGCGAAGCCGATCAGGATCACCCGCTCGGCCCGCTGCATCATGCCGACGTCGCACCGCATCCCCAGACCCTCTGCCCTGGCGCGCGTGTAGCTGATCATGAGCGAGCCGGACATGGCCAGCATCACCGCGTAGATCATCCCCACATCGCCGAGCTCGAGCCGGTAATCGTTGTACAGGGACAGCAGGCCGAGGTACACGATGATCTCCGACAGACGGTCCAGCGTCGAGTCGTAGAACGCACCGAACGGCGACGCCAGGCCCGTTCGCCGGGCCACGGTCCCGTCGAAGATGTCGAGCACGCCTCCGAGCAGGATTAGGAGGCCGGCCGTTCGAACGTGATGTTGATGGAAGAAGTAGCCGGAGCTGCAGGTGAGGACGAAGCCGGCCGTGCTGATGAGGTTCGGATGGATCCGCCGGCGAACCAACCACGAGACGACCGGCTCGATCGTCGCGCGAAGGCCGCGTTCCAGCATCGCCCGAAAGGCCTTCACGACCGAACCTCCCGTCGCCTCATGAAAGGATCACTCGCCTCATGAAGAGATGATGATCCGGCTTTCCTGGCCTTTCTTGATCCCCCGCCCGATGGCCTGATGCACCTTGTCCATCAGCTTGTCGAAGTTGGCCTGCGAGGAGATGAGCGACTGGTACCGGGTGCTGGTCTGCACCTTCTCCTGGTGCTCCGTGAACTCCTGCTGGAGCTCGTCCGGGGGCTCTTCGCCTCTGGACATGTGAGCGAGGATCTTCTCCTGAAGCTCCCGCATCATGTTCAGCGTCGTGACCGCTTCCCGATCATCGGCGATGTCTCGGTTGGCGGCGCTCAGGTATGCGTATTCGGCCGTCTGCGAGATGTGGCGGCCGAGCTCTTCGGCCTTCTCGAAGATCCGCTCGCGCCCGTCTTCTATGGCCATTTGTTTCTCACTTGAGGTTGCGGCCCGAGGTGCCTGTCAGCACCCTCAGCCAGAGCCACCAGCCGCACGGCAGGCGGTGCTCGATCCGAAGCGGATTAGTATAACAAGGGCCGAATCGGGGCGCGACCGGAGGCGAGGCGGGGCGCGACCGGAGTCGAGGCGGGGCGCGCCCGACCCTTCGCTCACGGCTTCTGCGCGAAAGCGAATCGGTCCTTTCCCGCCAGATCCGGCTCCACGGCCACTCGCAGCCAGGGGTGCGCCCCCTCCAGCAGCTTCTTAACGCTGGCCCCCTGACGCTCTCCGATCTCGAGGAAAAGCGCTCCGCCGGGCGCCAGCCTGTACCACGCCCCCCGCACGATCTCGCGGATGACGTCGAGACCATCCTCTCCCCCCAGCAGCGCCTCGGGAGGATCCCTGAGGACCTCGGCGGACAGCTCGGCCATCTCGGCGGCCGTCACATACGGCGGGTTCGATACGATCACATCGAAGCGCTCTGTCGCCGCAACCGCGTCCCACAGAGATCGGTCCACAGCCCTGAGCTCCACCTCCTTCTCGGTGAGGCCGCACCGCGTCCGGTTCTCCGCCGCCTGCCGGAGAGCCGCCGCCGAGCTGTCGAGGCCCACGACTCGCCGGACGATCCCCTCCCGAACGAGCGAGAGCGCGATCGCCGCGGAGCCCGTTCCGATGTCGAGCGCCGAGGAAAGGATCGCCTCGCATCCCACACCTCCATCGCCGGCCGCCCGCCCTCGCGCCCATATGGCGATCCGGTCCACGAGCTGCTCCGTCTCGGGGCGCGGCACGAGGGCACGCGCATCGGCCAGAAGCACGAGGTCGCGGAACTGGACGGTGGCTTCGATGTGCTGGAGGGGCTCTCCCGCCACCCGCCGGCGGGTCGAGCGGGCAAGACGCAGGGCCTCGTCCGACTCGAGCGGCAGATCCAGTGCGAGAAGGAGCTCGGGCCGCTGCACCCCCACGGCCAGGGCAAGCAGCCGCTCGGCATCCACACGAGCGGACTCGAGAGGGACCGACTCGAGCTCGCGCGTGATGCCCTCGAGAGCCTCGCGGCGGGTTGGCTGGTGGGGCTTCCTGGCGGGCTGACGATCGGCGCCCGAAGCGTCCATGCTGCTCACGCGCTCGTGGCGGCCTCCATTCTCTCCTCCATCCCGGCCGCACGGAGCGCCTCGACCAACTCGTCCAGGTCGCCGCCGAGGATGCCCTCGAGCCGGTGGAGCGTTAGGTGAATCCGATGGTCGGTGACACGGGTCTGCGGGAAGTTGTAGGTACGGATCTTGGCCGAGCGATCGCCCGTTCCCACCTGCATGCGACGCTCGCGCGACCGCTTTGCCTCCTGCTCGGCGATCTTCCTGTCGAGGAGCCTGCTGCGCAGCACCCTGAGGGCCTTCGCCTTGTTCTTGTGCTGCGACTTCTCGTCCTGGCAGGTGACCACCAGACCGGTGGGCACGTGCGTGATCCGAACCGCCGAATCCGTCGTGTTCACCGACTGACCGCCCGGACCGGAGGAGCGAAAGACGTCGACCTTCAGATCACCCGGGTCGATTTGCACATCGACCTCCTCCGCTTCCGGCAGCACTGCCACCGTGGCCGCGGAGGTGTGGATGCGGCCCGAGCTCTCGGTTTCCGGAACCCGCTGCACTCGGTGAACGCCGGATTCGTAACGCAGATGGCCGTAGGCATCTCGCCCGCGGACCACGAAGATCACCTCCTTCAGGCCCTCGAGCACACCCTCGGTGGCGGACACCCTCTCGATCTCCCACCCCTTTTGGGCGGCGAAACGGGAATACATGCGGAAGAGGTTCGCGGCAAACAGGCCCGCCTCATCCCCGCCCGTGCCGGCGCGTATCTCCATAACGGCCGGACGATCGTCCAGGGGATCCTTCGGCACGAGGAGCCGCTCGAGCCGAGCCTCGATCTCCTCGCGACGCACCGTGAGCTCCTCGACCTCGGCGCGGGCCAGGTCGGCCAGCTCCGGCTCCTCCGTGCCCGTCGCCAGCTCCTCCGCCTGCTGCAGCTGATCCAGGATCGCCAGATACTTGCTTCCCGCCTCCACGATCGGGGTTACCTCGGCGTGCTCGCGCCCCAGCTCCCGCATCCGCTCCGGGTCGCAGGCAACCGCCGGCGTGGCCATGAGCTCCGCCAACTCGTGCTGGCGGGCGGCCCGCTCCCGGACCTGTCTGGTGAGAAGGTCGGCGGTGTCAGTCATCGGATGGGCGCTGGCGAAGGGCTTCGGCCGGCCGCCTCAGGTCTGGGCCGCCGTCGGCTCCTCGTCGGCCGGCTCTGCAGCGGTTTCCTCGGCCTGAGCGACGGGCTCGGGCTCGGCGGCCGGCTCGGGCTCCACATCGGGCTCGGGCTCAGCGGTGGCCTCGGGCTCGGCGGCCGGCTCGGCCTCAGGCTCGGTCCCCCGCCCGTCCCCGTACTTAGCGATGAACCGCTCCACCCGCCCGGCCGTGTCGACGAGCTTCTGACGACCCGTGAAGAAGGGGT
>DAOVWI010000149.1 GCA_030636765.1 Gemmatimonadales bacterium | reverse complement strand
GTCCCGATGACCGCATGATGTCGTCGAACAACTCCTGCGGCGAATGTTCGGCTGCGTGTTCCTTGAGGTCCACGGACGAGACGTTCGGACGCGTCGTCTTCGGCGCTCGGCTGATGTAGGCTCCCGCGTTGCCGAGCTGGTCCCAGCCGTGGCACTGCTTACAGCGGTAGAAGTCCGAGAACTGGCCGAAGTGGTCGGCGTCCGCGAAGTCCCAACCGGTTTCCGAGGCCCAGAATTTGTCGAACATCTGTCCGCCGTTGATCCCGTCGGCTGCCGAGAAGTCCGGAGGATCGCCGGGACCAGGACCAGGGCCGGGGCCGGGACCGGGACTCGTTAGGCCGCCGTCCCCGGAGCATCCCGGAAGCGCAACAAAGAGGAAGCAAGCTGCGAGATAGGAAGCCAAGAAGTGGCGACCGCACGTAACAAGTAGTGACGGCATGGCAAATCCCCTCCGAACCTGATGTCCGTGAAGTAAGCCAGGCCGTCCCTGGGGCCATCCCGATTTTGCTGGATCTGCGTTCTCATCGATCCACAAAGATAAAGATCATGGGAAGTGAGAACGTCGCCCATAAGGATTCTTCTGATTCTCTTGTCAGGAGAACCTTGATTTCGTCGTCGCTGACTAACTGCTCTACGAGGACGAGATCAGGAGCGTGCGGGACCTTACCTGGCATCGGATCAGTTACCAGCTAACCTGAGCGCACTTCGTAATACCGCAGGCCACGATCACGAACGCGAAGAACGCACCTGACAGTCGCTCCGAGAACGACCAGGGTGGTGCCGGACACGCCTCCCTTGCGGACCTCGATCTTGTCCACTTCGGAGAAAGCGCAGTAACGGTCGCGCAAGGAGGTCAAGCGACGGCGAAGCAGTCAGGAGATCAGGAGCGTGGAGCGACGCAGATGCGAGGGAGGGCGGCCCCGAAGGAACCACGCCCTCCGCTACAATCTCCTACAGCGCGGCGCTATGTTGCGCTCGCGGCCAGGTAGTTGCGCGACGGGGAGGAGCTTGCCGAGCTCGAGCCGCAAGAGGGCTCGCCGCGGCTGGGCAACGGCGCGCAAGTACCTGCCCGACCTAGACGTGGCGGCCGCCGGTGGCTGGAAGGAAACAACGAGCCTCAAGCGGGCGTACCAGCAGGCCGATGAGGATACGATGCTCGAGGTCGTGATGGGGGCTGGCAAGCTCAGGGAGCGTCAGGCATGATGAGCGTCAGCCGAACATCCCCACGAACATCCCCAACCCACATTGCAGCTTCCGACATCCGGGCCGCCGCGGCGCGGCTGTCCGGCGTGGCAGTGCGTACTCCGCTCCTGCCCGTCGAGCACGGGCGCGACCGAGTCTGGCTGAAGTGCGAGAGCTTTCAGCCCACGGGCGCCTTCAAGCTTCGAGGCGCCTACAACTTCCTCGCTTGCCTGGATCCGGCGGAGCGGGCTCGCGGTGTGGTCACCTACTCCTCCGGCAATCACGCGCAGGCGGTCGCCTTTGCCGCGCGGGCGTTCGGCGTTCCGGCCACCGTGGTGATGCCGACGGATGCGCCCGCCACGAAGGTGGATGCCACACGTCGGTTCGGTGCGAACGTCGAGCTCTGCGGCACGCTCAGCACCGAGCGCGAGGAGCGCGCCCGCGAGATCGCGAGCGAGTCCGGACTGACCGTCGTCCCTCCCTTCGACCACCCGAACATCATCGCCGGGCAGGGCACCGTGGCGTTGGAGATCGCGGATCAGCTGGCCCGGCTCTCGCCGGCGGCGCCGGCCGTCCCGGATGAGGCGGCACGCGCTCAGGTGGCGCCGGTCCTGCTCGTCCCGATCGGAGGCGGCGGCCTGATCTCGGGTGTGGCGGCCGCGGCAAGGGCGCTCTTTTCGGGAGGCCGGGTGGTGGGCGTGGAGCCCGAGGGAGCGGCGTCCATGGCTGAGTCGCTCCGGGCGGGCCGACCCGTACCGCTCGAGCATA
The DNA here is from genome assembly GCA_030636765.1 of Gemmatimonadales bacterium. Lineage (GTDB taxonomy): Bacteria > Gemmatimonadota > Gemmatimonadetes > Palauibacterales > Palauibacteraceae. Next base: position 3,470 of record DAOVWI010000149.1, on the reverse strand, counting down.
TCGATACGATCGCCGATGGGCTGCGTCCCGTCAGCCCCGGGGAGCTCACCTACCGCCACTGCGCCGCGCTCGTGGATGAGGTCGTGACCGTTTCGGACGAGGCGATTCGCCGCGGCGTGCGCTGGTGTTTCGACCGGCGGCTGGTCGTCGAGCCGAGTGGAGCCGCCGGCGTGGCGGCCGTGCTCGAGCTCGGCATCGACGCCCTTCGGGACGGCCGGAGCGGACCGTTCGTGATCGTGATCTCCGGCGGGAACATCGGGTGGCGGCGCCTGCGATCGCTGCTGGCAGACGCGGTCTGAGGGTATGGTGACTGAGAACCTCACCCTGACAGCGGTGCGCGGGCTGACCGTCGGACACGTGCACGACGCGGCGGCCGCGACCGGCTGCACGGTCGTTCTCGGTCCGTTCGTGGCGGCCGTGGAAGTCTCGGGGCTGGCCACGGGATCGCGCGAGCTGGATGCGCTTTCACCCCTTCACCTGGTGCCGCGGTGTGACGCTATCCTGCTCACGGGAGGCTCCGCCTTCGGTCTGGCGGCCGCCGACGGCGTGGTGCGCTGGCTGGAGGAGCAGGGCCGCGGATTCCCTACTCGGGCTGCCGTGGTTCCGATCGTGCCGGCGGCCGTCTTGTACGACTTGGGCGTCGGCGATCCGCGCGTCCGTCCGGATGCGGAGATGGGCCATGCGGCCGCAGCCGTGGCCAGCGCGGAGCCCGTGCCGGAAGGCGCCGTGGGAGCGGGGGCCGGGGCCAGTGTGGGCAAGCTGCTTTCCGACGGCCTCGAGCTCGCGGGAGTCGGCTGCTGGTCGGACACGGCGGGAGGCCACGTCGTGGCGGCGCTCGCGGTGGCCAACGCCTTCGGCGACGTGCTGGACGAACGTGGGCGGATCATCGCCGGGTCGCGAGGGCCGGACGGTGCCTTCCTCGATACCGCGGCAGCGATTCGTGAGGGCCGGGCGCCGGATTGGTTCGAGAGCCGGAGGGTGGGCGAGAACACGACGCTGGTGGTCGTGGCCACGGATGCGCCCCTCGGCAAGATGGATCTGCAGGTGGTGGCCCGGCAGGCGATGAACGCGGTCGTCCGGCGCCTTTCTCCGGCGAACACGTCTTTCGACGGGGACATCCTCTTTGCCGCGTCCACGACCGGGGAGGCGGGCGGCCGGAGAGCTTCGCCTGTCGATGTCCTTTCGATCGGACTGCGGGCTCAGATGGTCGCGGAGCGGGCGATCGAGCGCACGGTACGGAGGTGAGGCGAAGGTGAAGTGGTCGTGATGCGGCTCTTGCTCTTCGACGTCGATGGCACCCTGATCGAGACCCGGGGCGCGGGCCGCAGAGCGCTGTCCGCCGCGATGCTCGAGGTCTTCGGAGAGGCCGGCACGATCGAGGGACACGAGTTCCGCGGGAAGACCGACCCGGCCATCGTGCGCGAACTGCTCCGGGGCGCAGGGTGGGACGACCGGCGGATCGACGCCGAGATGCCAGGGGTGTGGGGACCGTACCTGCGGGAGCTGGAAGCCGCGCTCGCTACGTCCGAGCTGCGACCGGCGCCCTGTCCGGGAGTGCGAGTGCTCCTCGAGCGCTTGTCGGGGAATGATCGCTACGCACTGGGGCTTCTGACCGGCAACGTGGAGGAAGGGGCCGCGCGCAAGCTGCGCGGGGCGGGACTGGCCGGGCGCTTCGCCATTGGCGCGTTCGGGTCGGACTCGGAGCGGAGAGCCGATCTTCCGCGGCTGGCAGCGCGCCGCGCCTCTCGCCACCTGGGCCGCGAGTTCCGTGCGGAGGACGCGATCGTGATCGGAGACACCCCGGAGGACGTGCGCTGCGCCCGCGCGTGCGGCTCGCGTGCGGTCGCCGTGGCGACGGGGGGCTACGATGTGGAGGCGCTTCGCTCGTACCGTCCGGACGTGGTCCTCGACGATCTTTCGGACACCGAGGCCGTCCTGGCGGCTCTCGAGGCGGTGGCGAGCGCCGTGGCCCCGGGCAGGTTGCCGAGGGTGTCATGAAGCACGAGTTCGAGCTGAAGGCGGCGCTGGCGGATGGGGGTGTCTCGCTGCGCCGCCGGATGCTGGCGACCGGATGGCGGCTCGTCTTCGAGGGTGACATGTGCGATCGTCGCTACGACACGCCGGATCGCTCGCTCGAGGGCCGTGATGAGGTTCTGCGCGTGCGCCGGATGACGGCAGCGGGCGAACACCGGATGACGGCGGGCGAGCACCGGCCGGTGCTCGGCTGGAAGGGCCCGGCTTCCGAGCGCCTTGGCTACAAGGTGCGGGCCGAGGTGGAGACGCCGGTCGGCGACGCGGAAACGACAGCTCACATTCTCGAACGGCTCGGATTCACGGAGATCACGCTTGCGATCGACCGGCGTGTCGAGCTCTACGAGAAGGGAGGCGTTCGGGTGAGGATCGAGGCGTACCCGCGCATGGATACGCTTGTCGAGATCGAGGGCGATCCGCGCGCCGTGGACGAGCGGCTCCCCGAGCTCGGCCTGCCCAGAGAGGCGTGGAAGCCGTGGGGACTGCCGGAGTTCGTGTGTCGCTACGAGGAGCGCACGGGGCTCGCGGCCCGCCTCGCGACGGCCGCTGCGGACGACGGTCCAGCCGCTGCGGACGACGGTCCAGCCGCCGCGGACGACGGTCCAACCACCGCGGACGACGGTCCGGCCGCCGCGGACGATGGCTGAGCCGCCCCGTTTTTCGGTGGACGCTTTCCTAGAGGGAGGTCGCCTCCAGAGGGGTGTCGATCTCGAGGTGGGTGAGGACCGGCTGACTTACGGTGAGCAGGCGCTTCCGTTCAGCGACGTGTTCTGGACGTCCAGGCGGGCCGGCCTTCTGTTCGTCTTCTCGCGCGACTTCACCGCGGCGTTCAATGCATCGGACGATCGCCTCGAGGAGCTGGCCCGGGTGCTCGACGGCCGGTTGAGCGGGGGTGCTCTCCGGAGGCGCCTTCTCGAGCCGCTGGCGGACGAGGTCGTGATCTGTTCTGCCGGAGCTGCGGTCTCGGGCAGCGTGGAAGGAGAGGCCGCGAGTGGCCTTCACGTGACGGTCTTTACCCAGCGGGCGCTTCACCTCTTCGCTCGAGAGAAGCATCTGTGCGTCGAGTGGCCGGTGGATGCACTTCGGGAGACGGCGAATTCGCGGCCTGGTACGCGGACGGCCCTGGAGCTACGGAAGGGCGACACTTCCCTCCGCATCCTGTATCTCTTCCCGGAGGAGATCGGCGCGGTTCGCGAGGTCGCCGAGAAGGTGCATGCCCCGCCCGCTCCGACGCGCGAAGAGGCGATCGAGATGTTCGCTCGCCGCGAGGTGGCCGGACCGACGCCGGCTCGGTTGCCGGAGTTCGCCACCTCCACCGGGACGATTCGGGAGCGTGCCGAGACGGCCGCCGCAGGGCTTCCCTCCGAGCTTCGCATTCGGGCGCTGCTGGAACCGCACTTCCTCGAGGGCCACTTCCAGGAGCTCGGAGAAATCGCCCT
>DAOVWI010000068.1 GCA_030636765.1 Gemmatimonadales bacterium | reverse complement strand
GTCCCCCGAGGTGGCGATAGCCCGGTCGGAGACCGGGATCGTCGCCGCCAGTCGCCGGGGGTCGTCGGGGGAGCGAATGCCGACCCTCCAGGGGGCGCCGTTCTCCGAGGTGCCCATGGCGTACAGATCACCGCCCGCGTTGACGAGGGCGTCCGTGACTCCCCGCTCCCGCAGGGCGCGAACGGCTTTGTCGACGGCGTAGCCCTTGGCGATTCCGCCGACGTCGATCGACACGTCGTCGCTGTGGAATCGCACGCAGGCTGCTCGCCCGTTCGCTGCGTCGAGCTCGAGGTGCCGGTAGAGGCCCTCGCCGGCGTAACGGCGAATCTCGGCCGCCGGCGGAGGCCGGCGCCGGGAAGCGAAGTTCCACAGAGCGGCCGGCTGCCCGAGGCATGGATCGAACAGGCCACCGCTGGCCTCGGCCCAACGGAGCGACTCTCTCAGAACTATCGCGGTCTCTTCGGTCACCGTGACGGGCGCGGCCGCCGCCCCCAGGTTCGCCCGCCCGACGTCCGATAGAGGGCTGAACCGGGACATCGTCCGATCCACCCACCGGAGCTCCGCCATCGCCGCGTCGATCGCCAGGTGGGCGCCCCGGGCGTCCTCGTGAACCACGGCCACCTCGGCGATCGTGCCCATGACGGGGATGCTTCGTCGCACGAACGCCCTCCGGCGCCGGAGGGCGAGGGGCAGGGAGAGCACGACGAACGCGCCCGCGCCAAGCGAGACGAATCGCCTGCGACTGATCCTCGAGTCTTCCGCCATCATCAAGTCTTCCGCCATCATTGTTTCCTTCCGCCATCATCGTCGGCAGCACCGGGCTGCCACCGTCCGCAGGTAGGGTCGCAGCCGCTGCAGCTGCCCGAGCAGCCTGACCGTAGCCGCAGCAGCCCGAAGAGCGCGAAGAGCAGCGCGAAAGCCAGGATCCCGAGTGCCGGCCCGATCATGAGCTGAGCAGCCCGGCGAAGCCCATGAAGGCGAGCGAGAGGCTTCCGGCGACGATCAGCACCAGGCCCATCCCGCGGGCGAGCGCCGGCACGTCGGCCAGCTCCGCGCGCTCGCGGATCGACGCCATCAGCACGAGCGCCAGCGTGAGGCCGAGGCCGGCGCCGATCGCGAACGCGAGACCCTCCAGAAAGCCATAGCCGCGGTTGGTCTGGAAGATCGCCAGCCCGAGGATCGCGCAGTTCGTCGTGATCAGCGGCAGGTAGATTCCGAGCTCCCGGAAGAGGACCGGGCTCGCCTTCTTGATCACCATCTCGACGATCTGGACCAGGGAGGCGATCACCACGATGAACGAGATCAGCCTGAGGTAGGGCGCGTCAGCGAGCACGAAGGCGTTCAGGAACGAAACCGCGACCGATGTGATCACCAGCACGAAGATATTGGCCGCGCCCATGCGGAGCGCCGTGGAGATTCTGGCCGATACGCCCATGAACGGGCACAGCCCCAGGAAGAGGTGCAGGGTGAAGTTGTTGACCAGCATCGCCGAGATCAGGATCCAGAAAAGCTCGCCGCTCATGCCGCCCTCCTCGAGGCCACCCCGTGCGGCCACCTGCGGACGGCCGGCACCGCCTCCGCTCGTCTGCCGCGCCACCAGCCGAACGCGAGGAGGATGAAGCCCAGGGTGAGGAACCCGCCCGGCGGGAGGATCATGATGATCCACGGCTCGTACGAGGGACCGAAGAGGCTGACGCCCAGCAGGCTGCCGTTTCCGAGCAGCTCCCGGATCGATCCCATCATCAGCATCGCCACCATGAAGCCCGCCCCGGTCCCCACCGCATCCAGGACGGCCCGGCCCACGGGCCTCTTGGAGGCGAACGCCTCCTGGCGGCCGAGAATCATGCAGTTCACGACGATCAGCGCGATAAACGCACCGAGCGCCTTGTGGATGTCGGGCACGATGGCTGCCAGGAGCAGATCCGCGATCGTCACGAAGGTGGCGATGATCAGGATGAAGGCCGCGATCCGTATCTCGCTCGGTATGAGGCGCTTGAAGCTGGAGACGAGGAAGCTCGAGCCCACGAGGACGAAGAAGGTGGCGAGGCCCATGGCGAGGCTGTTCTCCACCGTGTTCGTGACCGCCAGGGCCGGGCAGAGGCCGAGCAGCTGGACGAGCACCGGGTTCTCGCGCCAGACGCCCCGCAGCAGGTCCTGTGCAGGCGTCCTCTCGCGGCCGGGCAGCCCAGCGACGGGCGCTCCCGGCGCGTGCCGAACGATCTCTTCCGACGATTCGTGCACCGTCATCCGCCGCTCTCCCGGCTCTCCTCCACGTAGACGTCGATCATCGGTCCCAGGCTCTCGAGCCGCCGGTTGATGATCTCGATCACGGTCCGCGACGAGATCGTCGCCCCGGTGATCATGTCGACCTCGCTCTCGTCGCCCGTGCCCCTCCCCGTCTTCACGCCCTCGAGCGGGGGAACCACACCATCAAACCCGGAGAGGATGTCCCTTTTTTTCTCGGTCTTTTCGCCTAGACCGGGCGTCTCCTTGTTCTCGAGCACCTTCATGGCGAGCAGCTCGCTGTGCTCGGCGTCGTATCCGAAGATGAGCCGGATGACGTCCTGGTAGCCCGGAAGCCCGCCGGCGATCGCGAAGCCGACTCGCTCGCCCGCCGCGTCGTAGCCGACGTACACGCGGTCGAGCTCCGTAGAGTCCACATCGGCCGGAACCGCCGACACGAGCTCTCCCTCGAGCACGAAGAGCGTCGCGTAGCTATCGGGCGCACGCAGAACCTCGTGGATCGCCTGGCGCAGGACCTCGGCCCTGTGAGCCTCGATCCTCGGATTCGCCCAGCCGAACACCAGCACGATTGCCAGCCCGGCGACGGCGCCGGCGGCCCCGAGCGTCGACACGAGGCGCCACGCCGGAACCTCGCTCCGTGCCGCGGCGCCAGGCCGAGCGCCGGTCTCCTGTCGCTCCAGCTCGCCACCGGCCTCCGTCCCCGGCGCGCGCTCGTCGCTCACGAGGCTGCCTCGGCCCCCGTGCCGGGGCCGCTCGTGCCGAAGACCCGCGGCTGGGTGGCCCGATCGATGAACGGGACGAGGGCATTCATCAGCAGGATCGCGTACATGACGCCCTCCGGCAGGCCGCCCCAGGTGCGGATCGCGACCACGAGGGCGCCGATGCCCACGCCGAAGAGCCACGCCCCCGCATGGGTCACGGGCGAGGTGACCATGTCCGTCGCCATGTACACCGCTCCGAGGACGAGTCCTCCCGAGAACAGCGCGAACAGCGGGTCGGGAAAGCGAGCGGAGTCCAGCAGGAAGAGGAGGCCCGAGAGGACCGCCACCGTACCGAAGATGCTCGCCGGAATGCGCCAGTTCAGGTAGTTCTTCAGCGCGAGGTAGCCTCCGCACACCAGGATCAGAAGGCCCGCCGTCTCGCCCAGGGATCCGCTCGTGTCTCCCAGCATCAGGGGCCAGGTGTCTGTCGGTGTCGACTCGAACTTCATCAGGCCGAGCGGGGTCGCGCTCGACACCGCGTCGACCGGCGCCGGACTCATGAACGGGAGCGCCAGGTTGTCGCCCCGGAGCTGCCACCAGCCGCCTTCCGTCGCGGGCCACGTCGTCAGGGCCACCGGAAAGGCCGCCTGGAGAAAAGCGCGCCCGAGCAGCGCGGGGTTGAAGACGTTCTGTCCCAGCCCGCCGAACACGAGCTTGCCGAAGCCGATCCCGAAGGCGCCTCCCAGGAACGCCATCCAGAGGGGTAGGCCGGGCGGCAGGGTGAGGCCCAGCAGGATCCCCGTGATCGCGGCCGACCCGTCGCCCAGGCTCCCTCCCTGGCCGAACGCCCTCTCCGTGAGGAGGGCGCCCAGGGTGGCCGCGGCCACCACGAGGGGGGCGCTCGGCCCGAAGTAGTACGTGGCGGCCGCGACGACGGGCACGAGGCTGCCGACGACCGACCACATGATGCGGGGCGTCGAATCCGGCGCCTTGAGGTGCGGGGAAGCCCGAAGCTGGAGCTGCAGCTCGCCCAGGTGGCCCGTCTCGGTCACGCCGCCTGCTGCTTTCTCCTCTTGGCCCCTGCCTTGGCGAGCGCGAACATCTGGGAGAGCGGGATGTTGGATGGGCAGACGTAGGAGCAGCACCCGCACAGCATGCAGTCGGCCAGGTTCGCCTCCTCCATCTCCTCGAAGCGGCCCGCCTGGGCGAGCAGGCCCAGCAACGACGGGTTGACGAAAACCGGGCAGGCGTCCAGGCAGCTGCCGCACCGGATGCACGGGTACGTGCGCCGCCGCCTCGACTCCTTCTCGGTCAGGACTACCACCCCGGTCGTCCCCTTGATGATCGGCGCGTCGAGGTCGGGCTGCGAGGCCCCCATCATCGGGCCGCCGAAGACGATCTCGGTGGCGTCCTTCCGCAGGCCTCCGCAGAACTCGAGTAACTCACGAAGCTTGCTGCCCACGGGCACGATCAGGTTGGACGGCCGCCGGACGCCCGGACCGGTGACCGTGACCACCCGCTCGATGAGTGGGAGGCCCGTCTCGAACACCTCGGCGATGCAGGCGATCGAGCCCACGTTCTGAACGACGACACCGATGTGCATCGGCAGCTTGCCGGACGGCACCTCGCGCCCGGTGAGCGCCTCGATCAGCATCTTCTCGTAGCCCTGCGGGTACTTGACCGTCAGTCCCTGCACGCCGACGTTGAGGTCGTCCGGAAGCGTCTCCCGAAGGGCCTCGATCGCGTCCGGCTTGTTCTTCTCCACTCCGATGATCGCCCGTCCTACGCCGAGGGTGTGCATCATCACTCGGATCCCGAAGTGGACTCGCTCCGGGTACTCGACCATGATCCGGTGGTCGGTCGTCAGGTACGGCTCGCACTCGGCGCCGTTTACGATCAGCGTGTCGACCGCGACCCCCTCAGGTGGAAGCAGCTTCACGTGGGTGGGGAACGCGCCCCCGCCCAGACCCACCACCCCGGCGCGCTGCACCGCCTGCACCACCTGATCGGGCGTGAGCCCCTCCCATCGGGGGATGATCCGGGGGCGCGGTATCTGAGGGGAGAAGCGATCCACCGTGATGCGGACAGCCTCGGCCATGCTCCCGTCCGGGTGCGGCCACCAGCCGATGTCCTTCACCGTTCCGGCCGCCGACGCGTGGATCGGCACGGAGACGAAACCGTCGGACTCTGCCACCTTGTCGCCGCGCTCCACACGATCGCCCGGCTTCGCCAGGAGCCGCGCCGGCTTGCCGGTGTGCTGCCGGAGCGGGAGGACGATCTCCTCGGGGAACGGCATGCGGCGGATCGGCGCCCCCGCTGTCAGTTCCTTGCGCTCCGGCGGGTGGACCCCGTGACGGAAGCTCAGGCGGTCGCGCATGCGTCGCGCCTCAGGCCCGCGAGCACACGCGTGGGAGGCTCATGCGCATGCACCCCGGCTCAGCTGAAGGGCTCCGCTCGCTTGATCCACTTCTCCAGGTCCTTCTCCTTCGGGTTGAGGGGCGTCCCCACGTGGATGATGCGCGCGGTGCACTTCTCGGCCCCCATCACCAGCTGCCGGAAGGTGCCGGCCCGCGGGTCCTTGATGTATGCCTGCTTGTTCTCGTCGTAGGCGAACAGCTTCTTGTTGATGTTGATGCACTCGTCGCATGTCGTGCAGAGGGCCGTGTCGATGTATGGCTCGAGCACCAGCCCCTCCTCTTCCTCCTCCTCGGCCGGAGCGGCCACCGCCACCGCCGCCGGGGCAACCGCCGGTGCCACGCCGGCGGGCTCGGCCACGGCGGCGAACCCGGCCGGCGCCGGGCCCGGCGTCAGCTCCAGGCCCGGCGTCGCCTCCGCCCGGGCCAGAAGGTCGGCCACCGTCGAGTCGCCGTTGGCCCTGAGCAGCCCTTCCGCCAGGCGCCGCGCGATGAGGGCAGGGTAGCTCGCCTTGAGCTGGGTGAGCCTCGCCTCGTACTCGGCCCGCAGCGCCTCGGCCCTCTCCTCGAACTCCGCCTCCAGCTCGTCCGCCACAAGGTCGCGCCCGAGGGGCGACACCTGCAGACCGGCGAGCTCCTTCAGCTGGGACCAGAAGAGGAGGCGATCCTCCGCCAGCTCCACCATCTCATGAGACGCAACCAGGCGCTCGAGATGTCTCTCGTCTCCTATCGTGTAGACGAACGGCGTTTTGGCCTCGCGCTCCTCCTCCGAGGCCTCCACGAACTCGTGGAACGGCATCAGCTCGTCCTCCGAGGCTTCCGCCGGAGCCTTCCGGAAGTGCTTCTTGAAGCGTCCCTCGGTGGCTGCCCAGTCCGCGATCGTGATCGGGAGCTCCATCCGCTGCGTCTCACCCTCGGCGTCGACGTACTCGAGCTCGTAGCTCGGCCACGTCTCCTCCGGAGAGGGGTTGCCCTCCAGGTCGAGGCAGTCGGAGAAGGTCGGCCCCGCATCCGGGTCGTAGACCACGAACGGGAACGCCCGGCTCTCGAGGGCGAGCTTCGCGGCGTGGAGCGCCCAGTCGTCCGCCAGGCCGTGCTCAACGGGGCAGGGCGTATAGATGTTGATTACGGTCGGACGCCGCGACTGAAGCGCCTTCAGGACGCCGCCAATCAGGTGCGACGGAAGCGCCTGGGAGGTCTGAAGGACGAAGGCTCCCCGGTGAGCGATGGCCAGCAGGGCGATCTCCTTCCGGGTCTCCTCCTTGCCGTGGTGCGCCTGCCCGTAGGCCGCCATGTCGGACACCTGGCCGGTGAAGCCGCTGGTGCACGCCTGGCCACCCGTGTTGGAGTAGACCTGCGTGTCGAGGATGATGACCCGCACGGGCTTCCCGGAGGCCAGAAGCCTCGAGAGGTTCTGGAAGCCGATGTCGAACATCGCGCCGTCCCCGCCGATCGAGAGGATCGGCGGACAGAGGCCGAACTCCTCGTCGGAGAAGCCCCGCCAGTCGAACGCCTCGAAGAACGGCTCGTGGTCCTCGGGGTCGTAGCCGCCGTCCAGCAGGAGCTCCGCCCGCCGCACCGCGATGAACGCATCGGCCATCTTCCGCATGTTGCCCTCGAACACGCCGATGGCGATCGACGGTGCGTCCTGGAAGAGGTGGTTCACCCACGGGTACGGGTACGGGTTGTACGGGAACGTGCTGCCCCACACCGAGGAGCAGCCCGTGCTGTTGGTGATCGCCAGGTTGGCGCGGCCCTGGCCGCTCGGCCCCTCCACGTAGCGCCATCTGAGGTCTTCGAGCGACGCCATCGTGTCGGTGATCCGCCCGAGCCGTTCCCTCTTCTCGGCGTCCAGCGGCACGTCCACCGTCTCGCCCTCGGCGAGGCTCGCCCGCTCGAGATCCGCGTCGGCCGCCAGCAGCTCGCGCGCCCGGTCATCGAGGTCGGCGATCAGCCCGGCCAGCTTCTCCACGAACGCCTCCACGCGGGGCTGCATCAGGGCCTCGATCGCGGAGACCACGAGGTGCACGGCCGTCTTCTCGCCGCACCCCATGCACGCCCCGTCACCACCCACCATCGAGCGGTAGATCCCCTTCTTCAGAAGGAGCGTCGGAAGGACGCCGATCCCCTCTTCGAGGTCCGTGATGTTCAGATAGCGGTCCGGGGTGTCCGGCAGGCGCTCCCACAGCTTCCAGTTCCGCCGCAGCCGGTCGACGATCTCCTCGTCCTGCCGCACCGTGACGAGCGCGTCCTCGGGGCAGACGTCGACACAGATGTTGCACCCCTTGCACGCGTCCGGGCTCACGGTGATCGACAGCAGGCCGCCGCTGCCCTTCTCCGTCCGCTCGGGGACGTCGAAGAACGGGACCGTCTTCGCCAGCGGGAACTCGGCCAGCACCGAGTAGACGGCCGCGAACTCCTCGTCCAGAGCCCGCCGCCGCTCGGCGTCCCAGCTCAGCTTCTCCACGAGGTTCTTGTAGGCCGACGCGATGACGTCGCCGAACGTCGTGAACGGCACGCCCTTCAGGATCTTCCGCGACTCGCGGGCGAGGTTCTTCGAGACCTGCTTGATCCGGTCGAGCGGCCTGCCGTTGGCCGCCGCGCGGATCGCCGTGTCGATCACGTCCTCCACCGAGCTCACGAGGCCCGGGATCGCGGCGTCCGGGCACTGCACCCAGCACTGGCTGCACCCGGTGCAGAGCTCGGGGATGAAGTCCGGCACCTCGAACCGGATGTCCGTCATGTCGCGGATCGTGCTCGTGCCCGCCGGGATGGCGCTGATCGCGGCGAACGGATCGGCGATCGGGTCCTGGCCGACCCGGCAGAGGCCGCACACCTGCTCCCAGAAGCGGCCGGGATTGCCGATCCCGGGCCGGGCGTTGGCCACGTCCAGCACGGTCGGGATCTGGCCCATGACCGGCTCCCCGACCTCTTCGGCCTCCGTCCCTGCGTCCGGAAGGGTCGGGACCTCGCGGAGCTCGTCGAAGCCGCGCCGGATGACGCGCAGGTTGTCCTCCACGACCCGTTCGCCCAGGTGCCCGAACTTCTTCGTCAGCTGGTCGCGAATCCCCTCGAACAGGTTGTCCCTGGCGAGGTCCTCCCGCTCCATGATCGGGGAAACCGCGAAGAACGCCCCCAGGAAGGCAGCTCCCTGCATCCGGTAGCGAAGCTCCGGATCCGTGGCCTCCTCCGTCGCGATCTGGAAGGCGTCCAGGGAGTAGACCCTGATCCCCCGTTCGCGGATGACGCACCGCGCCGCCGCCGGAAACGATTCCCACAGCTCCGCGGCGTCCTGGTCGCTCTGGATGACGAACACGCCGCCCTCGGCGAGCCCCTCCAGCGGATCGGAGTTGCGGAACACGTTCGGGTCCGGGGAGAGCACCACGTCCACGTGCTTGAGCTCGGCGTTCAGGCGCAGCGCATCGTGGCTGAGCGTGGCGTAGAAGGTGGTCGGCTGGCCCTTCTTCTCGGAGCCGTACTTCGGGTTCGCCTTCACGTTGAGGCCGAGCAGCTCGAAGGCGGTGAGCGCGATGTTCTTCCCGGTCGTGATCGCGCCCCAGCCACCGACCGAGTGCATCCGGATCGAGATCGAGCCTTCGGGCAGCAGGTTCGGGCGCTCCGTGGGCTCGAGCGTGAGCTCCGAGAGCTCCGGATACGCCTCCTGCAGCTCCTCCTGCCATATCTGGAGCTTCGGCAGGGGCGTGTCCTTCCGGACGAAGTCGATCCCCAGGTAGAACTGCCGCCTCCGCTGGCCGCCTTCCAGCATGTTCTCGACCGCGGCGATCAGGTCGGCGGGCTGGAGATCACGGCTCCCGAAGCCGAAGCCGCCCGAATAGAAGGTCGGGATCTCGTCCGGGGCCACCGCCTCGAGGCCAGGGTAGGGCCGTCCGTTCCGGGAGCGGGCGTTCTCCATCCCCTGCGACATGGCGGCGCGGATCTCCCGCAGGAGCGGCGGGTCGACCGCGAGCGGCTGATCGACCCGCTCGAGCACGCTGACCCCCACCTTGCCGCGGAGCATCGAGGTGATCAGGTCCGCGGGGAACGGCCGGAACATCACGAGGTCGAGGACCCCCACCTTGAGATCCCTCGTCCGCCTCAGATAGTCGGCGATGGCCTCCGCGTTCGTGACCACCGATCCTTGGCCCGCCAGCACGTACTCGGCGTCCTCGAGCCGGTAGCCCATGGCCCGGGCGTACGTGCGCCCGGTGAGATCGGCGTACTCGCGCATCGCGCCGTCCGTGAGGTCGGCCACGTGATCGAAGTAGAAGGGCCGCTGCGCGGCCACGCCCTGGGCATAGCTGTCCTGGTTCTGGACCACCCCGAGCATCGCCGGATAGTCGAGGTCGAACATCTCGGGGATCCGCCGTCGCGTGGCCCCGAAGGTGAGACGCTGGGCCGCCGTCGGCGACTCGATGATGTCGGCCGGATCGCCCAGGTATTCCTTGATCAGCTCCGGCTCGGGTAGCCGGATCGACTCGATGACGTGGCTGGTGAGGAAGCCGTCCTGCGCCACGGCCCCGGGGTTCAGCGACAGCTCGGCGATGCGGTGCGCGATCAGCGTGAGGTCCGCCACGTGCTGGACGTCCTTCGCGAAGAGCTGGAAGAAGCCCGTGTCGTCGATGGCGTGGTAGTCGTCGTGCCCGGCGTGGACGTTGAGGGCGTGCTTCGTCATCGCGCGGGCCGCGACGTTCAGGACGTAGGTGAGCCGCTTGCCGGCCGCCGCGTACAGCGACTCGTGCATGTAGGCGATCCCCTGGCCGCTGGAGAAGTTGGTGGCGCGCAGGCCCGTCATGCTCATGCCGGCGGTCACGGCGGCCGCGGCGTGCTCCCCCTCGGGCTCGAAGAAGATGAGCCGCTTGCCGTTCACGTTCGTCTTCCCCGCGGCCATCGCCACGGCCCACCCCTCGCCCATCTGCGTGGAGGGCGTAATCGGGTAGGCGCCCGCCGCGTCGCTGGCCGAGGTCTCCACGTGCACCACGGCGCCCGTGCCGTCCGTCGCCACCGGCAGCCCCGGGTACCGGGGGGCCCGGTCGGGCGCCTCGAGCGGCGCGGCCTGAGCCTGGGTCTCTTTCGTCGTCCTCATCCTGATCATGCCACCTCACTCCCGGCCATCTCGGGCCGTCTCGCGAAGGCCTCTCTCGGTGCCATCGCGTCTATCGCGAACTGCGCCCCTTCGACCCACACGATGGCGCCGGTGGGACACCGGGCGCCGGCGCTCGGGTCGGCGAGCTCGTTCTTGGTGTAGTCGATCACCGCCAGTCCTGACCTCATCTCGATGAGTGCCGGTGCCGCGTCCACCGCGCAACGCCCGCACGCGTCGCAGGCCACGCTGCACGCTGCGGTCGCCGCCTCGCCCTGCAAGAGGCTCTTGCACTGCACGATGAGCTTCTGCTCGAGCGGCATCAGCTCGAACAGATCGAGCGGGCAGGCCTCCACGCAGTCGTTGCAGGCGGTGCACTTGTCGGGGTCGACCACGGGCAGGTCGACCCCGTTCATCACCATCGCGTCGAAGGTGCAGGCCACCACGCAGTCCGCAAGACCGACGCAGCCCCAAGCGCACGCCTTCCCGCCGCCGCCGACCGCGACCGCCGCCGCGCAGCTCTCGATTCCGTGATAGTGGGCCCTCGGGCCTGCGACGTCGGAGCCGCCGGCGCAGAGCAGGCGGGCGACCCGCTTCGTCGCCTCCCCGGCATCCACGCCCAGGAAGGCGGCGACCTCCTCGACCTCCATTCTCCCGAGCACGGTGCACTCGGCGGGCACCATGTCGCCCCCGACGGCCGCCTCCGCGAAGGCGCGGCAGCCGGCGAACCCGCACGCTCCGCAGTTGACTCCGGGCAGCAGGTCAGTCACCGCGTCGACGCGCGGATCCTCCCATACCTTCAGCTTCCGGTGGGCGAGCGCGATGAGCGTACCGAAGGTGAGACCCACCCCGCCAAGGATCGCGACCGAGGTCAGGACCGCCGCCGGGTTCATGACGCCTCCGTCAGCCGGCCGCGGACTCGAGGTCCGACAGGTCGGCCTGGCTCAGCAGCCAGGCGGCCAGCTTGTTCGCCGGG
>DAOVWI010000223.1 GCA_030636765.1 Gemmatimonadales bacterium | reverse complement strand
AGGCGTTTCTCTGGGAGCACCTTCTCTCCTGGCTCCCGCCCTACCTGGGCAAGATCGACGATCTCGGGCCCCCGTTCTATCGACGCTGGGCCCGGCTCCTGCAGGATGCCCTTCGCGAAGAGGTCAGCGCCCTCGGCGCACAGGAACGACTCGCCCTTCACCTGAGAGAGGCGCCGGGATTCGCGGATCCCAGGAACGAGGACCCCGACGGCTTCGTGGGCGCCCTGCTGAGCCCCGTCCGCAGCGGAATGATCCTCGCCCGCTCGGATCTGGGCCGAGCCGGTCGCGAGCTGCATCTAGGGACGCGGGTCGGCGAGCGACGGTTCGTCCTCGAGGGACTCCTGGAGCAGAATCCTGCCCGCATGCTCGAGTGGCTGCGCCTGGAGGCTGCCGGCTGGGCGGGACGTCACGGGCGTCTGGATCCGCTCGCGCCGGGGATCGCCGACTTCTGGCGGCGTAGAGCCCAGGCCACCGCCGACCTGCTGGGAGACCTCGCGGAAGGAACGAGGCTCGAGCAAGGCGGTGGGGCGCCGGGCAGGGCCGAGGCCGGTGCTTGGAGACCGGCCGGCCCCGAGACCGAATAGCCCCTACGGCTGGGCGCTCACCGCCTCGGAGAGGGTCTTCTCGACCTCGGGATCCAGCGCATATCTGCTCGCGAAGGCCCGCGACACCTCTGCATCGCTCGAGCCTCCCGGAGCGAACGTACGTCTGTAGGCCCGCGTCAGCTCGGGCGCGTATCGGTCGAGGAGCATCTCTCCGCAGCGAACGGCCATTCGGCCGCTCAGACGCGACCCGGCGACGCGGTCCGTGAGAGGGACCTGCGCCGCCTGCAGTGCCTGGCCAACCAATGGAAAGCAGAGCTTCCGCACCGCCGCGTGCAGGCTGGCCTCGAGGCCGTGCTCGGCGAGCTCGCCGACCGCGACGATGTTGTCGGTCGGGTTATCGGGATCACCGCGAAAGACACGCCCATCACGCCCCAGCGCGGGAATGATCAAGATCCAGCCCGCATTGAGCTTCTCGACCCCCAGATATTCGCCCAGCGGGACGGCGAACGCGGAGTCCCATGCGGCCTGCTTCTCGGACAGCTCTGATCGCCTGCGAGCGGCGTTTCTCCGAAGATGGTCGGAATAGAACTGCTCCCACTCGTCCTCGAGGGCATCGACGAACTCCAGCAGCAGTCCGCGCTGCCTCTCGCTCGGCAGCGCGTAGGCCGTCGCGATCGCCCCCGACCGGGCCATCCGATCCGCCACGTCGGGCACGCCCGACGTACGCGCAACGGTGCGAAGCGCCTCGAACATGGCGGTCGGACCCGCGGCGACAAAGTAGAGGGGGAGGAAATGGAGGAACTCGAAGGCGTTGTCCGAGGCGAAGCCGTCCCTCAACCTTCTCCGCTCCCGGTCCAGGCGCGTGGAGACTCCGAACTCCTCCTTCTCCTGCCCGATCGCGGCGGCGTAATCGGGATCGTACAGGGCCAGAGGCCCGGAGCCCTGGAGGCCCAGCACGGCCATGCCGTGATACCAGAGGTCCACGTGGGGAACGTTGGTGACCATCCAGCCGGGCTCCTGGGCCGACAGCTCGGGCGTCTCCGCGGCCGTGCCGAGGGCCAGAACGAGGGCCAGACCCAAGGCACCCACCCGCCGAGCGTGCGGCCGGCTCATCGTTCGACTCCACCGCCGTAATCGGTCGTAACGAACACGCCTTGTCACCAATCCTCCTTCATTCATTAACGCGACTTCGCAAGGTATCCCGGCAGCGCTGATGCCGCGGGGCCGACAACGGCCTCGCGCCGTCTTTGCAGGAGGTACAGGCGGGCGACTAGAGGGAATGGAAGACGACTAGAGGGTCTGGAGGAAGGGCAGCGACTAGAAGGTCTGGAAGACGCCGAACAGCCGAACCTCACCCACGTCCTGCCTCACGGTGTCGAAGCCGATCAGCTCGAAGAAGCTGCTCCGCACGTACGCCGTCGCGTCCGCGCCGATGCCCCAGCGACCGATCGGGAGAATCGCCTGCACGCCGCCCCAGTGGAGGATGTGGTAGGTGTCGCCCGCAACCTCGGCCGATCCGTTCAGGGTGTTCAGATAGACGAAGCGGTAGCGAACGAGCCCGATCTCTCTTCCACCGTGAGTGAACGCGACCCGGCCCCACACGCCGGCACCCAGCCCCATGTCGTACTCGCGAAGCCGCTCACGGTCCGGGACCACCGCCAGAAACGCGTACTCCGAGTTGACCGCCCCCAGGACGTAGCCGTGGATGTTCAGGTGGGTCCGAAGATCCCACGTCTCCGAGAGCTTCCACTCCGAGAACAGCGCACCGCCGAAGCTCTGGCCCCCAAACTCGACCGCGTTGTTGTTGACGAAATCGTAGTTCTGGGTGATGCCGAAGACGTGGTGCACCTTCTCCGACTTCTTGATCTCCCTGGAGAATAGGTTCCCCCAGATCTGGAGTCGGCCGATGAGCTCCTTGTCCGTGAAGTTGAGCTGCAGGCTGAGCGTGAAGAAATCGAACGGCTTGCGGCGCGTGTTCCGCCACGGATCGCCGAAGTTGAGATCGAACTCGAAGAAGCCGTCCAGCTCCTGCGAATCGGTCTGGAAGCTCTCGGTCGTCGTCCGGTCCCCGATAAGGCGAACGCCCAGCTTGGCGAAGTTGTTCAGGTCTGGAGGAATCCGGTCGTACGGATCGCTCGGGTTGGGATGGACGCGAGCAGCCCGGCCCGAGACGAGGCGGTTGAACCCGCGCATCGGGTTCACGAGGAAGCTCCCGATCTCC
The DNA here is from genome assembly GCA_030636765.1 of Gemmatimonadales bacterium. Lineage (GTDB taxonomy): Bacteria > Gemmatimonadota > Gemmatimonadetes > Palauibacterales > Palauibacteraceae. The sequence goes on along the minus strand of DAOVWI010000223.1, from coordinate 207 downwards.
TTGAAGACGCGCTCGGCGCCGGTGGCCTCGTTGTCCAGGAAGCTCGAGCCGGCCCGGTAGAGCACCTCCCCGATCGCGATCCCGCCGATGCTGGTGGCGACCCAATCGTTGAGCGCCGGCGGGTGAACCTCGCCGCAGCACTCCCATAGGAAGCTCCCCATGAGCGCGAACGGCAGCGACTCCCAGTAGTCCAGGCCGTTCGAGCGT
>DAOVWI010000076.1 GCA_030636765.1 Gemmatimonadales bacterium | reverse complement strand
GTCTGGATCGCGTGCGCGCCCCGGCTCGAAGCCGGGCGCTCGGTGGATGGGGGAGCCCCTTCCTCGAGCGCCGCCTCGATGTCGACCACCGCCTCGAGCGGCTCGATCTCGACCTCGACCTCCTCGGCCGCGTCCTCCGCCAGGTACCGGCTCTCCGCCACGACGACGGCGATCGCCTCACCCACGTGGCGCACCTTACCCCTGACGAGCGGCCCCTGCGTGCGCGCCTGAAACGTCAGGCCTTCGATCGGCGGCGGCGGCACGAGCAGCGGCCCCGGCTGCCAGTAATCGCCGAGGTCGGCTGCCGTGTAGACGGCGACCACGCCGGGCCCCGCGAGCGCACGGGATCCATCCACGCGCCGCAGCACGCCGTGCGCACACTCGCTGCGAACGAACGCCACGTGCAGCATGCCGGGCAGCTGCACGTCGTCAACGAACAGGGCTCGCCCGGTCAGGAGGGCCTCGTCCTCGTTGCGCGGAACGCGCGCTCCGAAGTATCGGGTGCTCACGAGAGTCGGGTGCTCACGCGGATCGCCTCATTCGCCGGCCGGTGCGGCTTCGACGGGTGTCGATGCGGCCTGCACCGGTGCCGGCGTGGGCGCGGCCATGCCTTCCGTCAGGCGCGTCGCGGCAAGCCGGACCGCCGCCACGATGTTGTGGTAGCCCGTACAGCGGCAGAGATGGCCCGACAGCATCTCCCGGATCTCTCGCTCGCTTGGACGGGGGTTCTCCTCCAGGAAGCGGACGACCGTCATGAGGATCCCGGGGGTGCAGAAGCCGCACTGGAGGCCGTGCGCCTCGCGGAACGACTGCTGGATCGGATCCAGCCCCTCCGCATCCGCCAGTCCCTCGACCGTACGCACGCTACATCCATCGACCTGGACGGCAAAGAGGAGGCAGGATCGCACCGGCTCGCCATCCAGCAGCACCGTGCACGCCCCGCACACGCCGTGCTCGCAGCCCACGTGGGTTCCGCAGAGGCCGAGCTCGTGACGGAGGAAGTCGCTGAGGAGGAGGCGCGGCTCGACCGAGCGGTCGTGGGACTCGCCGTTCACCGACACCGTCAGACGAACCGGGTTCGGTGCGGTCACGTCGCGCTGCGCTCCTGCCGGGTCGTCGGCCCCGGCGGAAGGTCGCTATACGGCCTCAAGCGCCTGCTCCAGGTCCGCAACAATGTCCTCGAAATGCTCCACGCCAACGGAGAGACGGACCATGGAGGGAGCGATCCCCATCCGCTCCCTCTGCTCCGGGGCCACATCGGCGTGGGTCATGGAAGCCGGATGCTCCACCAGGGTCTCCGTGCTGCCCAGGCTCACGGCCAGCTTGGCAAGATGAAGGGCGTTCAAGAAGCGGAACGCACCGGCCTCCCCGCCCTCCACGTCGAACGACAACAGCGAGCCTGGAGAAAGGCACTGCGCGCGGTAGAGGCTGTGCATCGGGTGCTCCTCGTCCAGAAGCCCGAGGTAGTTGACGCACAACACCCTGGGGTGGTCGGACAAGAAATCCGCCACGTAGCGCGCGTTCTTCATCTGCGCCGTCATCCGCATCTTGAGCGTCTCGAGGCTGCGCAGCAGCAGCCAGCCCGACCAGGGACCGGCCGTCGTCCCCATGAAGGTCCGAAGGGTGCGCACGGCCGCCATCGGCTCGGCGCGGCCCAGGCAGGCTCCGGCGATCACGTCGCTGTGCCCCCCGATGAACTTGGTTGCCGAGTAGAGCACCAGGTCGGCGCCGTGACGGAGCGGATGCTGCCACAGCGGCCCGAGGAACGTGTTGTCCACCATGACGACCGGAGGGTCATCCGCGTCACCCAGGGATCTGGCCAACCTCCCAACGCCCTCGATGTCGACGAGCTGGTTGGTCGGGTTGGCCGGCGTCTCGATCAGCACGGCGCTCAGCCGCCTGCCCGCGATGCGCTCGCCGATCGACTCCTCCACGTCGCGCACCGACGTGCCCGCCAGGAAGCCGACCGGCAGCACGCCGAGCTCGCGCAGGAAGTGGTTGATCAGGTAGTCGGTCCCCCCGTAGAGGGGCTCGCTGTGCAGGAGCACGTCCCCCGGCCGCACAAAGGTGAGCAGAGCGGTGGCGATCGCCGCCATGCCGCTCTCGAACACGGCGCACGCCTCCGCCCCGTCCCACAGGCTGAGCCGGTCCTCCAGCACCTCCAGGTCCGGGTTGTTGAGGCGGCTGTAGATCAGGCCGAGCTCCTCGGTCGGCCCTTTCTCCCGCAGCCCAAGCGCCACCTCGAAGTAGGCCTTGCCCGCCTCGGCGCTCTCGAAGACGAAGGTGGAGGTCTGGAAGATCGGGCACTTGATGGCGCCCTCGGAGAGCTGCGGGTCATACCCGTAGCTCATCATGAGGCTCTCCGGGCGGAGCACTTTCCCCCCGATCCGGTCGATCTTGTATTCGGACACCGCTCTCTCTCCTCGTGACGCGTGTTCGGCCCTCCGGGCGTCACCCGCGGTTCTGCTGCCGGGCGACTCCCGCCGGTGGTTATCTTAGCCGCCCGCTCCGCGGCTCACGAGTGGTGCGCCCGGGCGGAGTTGCTCGCGGTGCGCACAGCCGGGCGGAGTGGCTGAAAGCGATGGAGGGGAAAGGTGCTGCCGGAGGGCCGGCGGATCGGGACCTACCAGCGCCGTTAGGTCCCGGACCCGGAGCACGGCGACCCGTAGAGCGCCCGAAGCGCGGCGCCCCTACAGCGCCTGGAGCGCAGCGCCGGTACAGCGCCGCGGGCGCGAGGCTAGCCCCGAGCGTGAGGCCAGCCCGGTAGCGAAGCTAACCGGCCGCCGCCTGCAGCTCCTCGGTCGTCGGATCGATCATGCGAACGATCTTGGAGATGCGGTTCGCGGGGAACCCACCCTTCTCCGCGTGCTCCCTGATCATCCCCTCGTCCGCCGCGATGTAAACGCAGTACAGCTTGTCGTCCGTAACGTAGCTCTCCACCCACTGAATGGCCGGCCCGAGCTCGCGCAGAACGCTACAGGATTTCTGCGAGATCTGCTGGAACGTCTCATCGCTCATTCCACCCGCTCCCGGTATCTCACGCTCGATGATGAACTTCGGCAACGTCAGCCTCCCCTCTACTTTAGCAGCATGTCGTGCGGGCCGGCCGGCCCCGTGTCAAACCTGTTGAAACTCGGCAACAACATACCACGGGAACGCGGCTGCCGGGAAGGGTTCTGCTGGCGCTCGCTCGAGAGGGTCGGCGCGCCTCCTGGCCGAGTGGCGAACCGCTTTGGCCAAGCAGCAAAGCCACCCGCTTGACCCGCTACCGATATATCGATATTCTTGGTTAGCGATATATCGTGTTTAGGGCGTTCCGAGGGACGGATCAGCCGCAGGGAGGTACCTGATGGGTCCCAGACACCAGGATTTCGGCTTCGGCGCGTGGGCCGCGTGCTGCGGTCCGGGCTTCACGGGAATCGGGTCGAAGACCCGAAGCGGCAGGGGTCGGCGCTTCGGCCGGCGTGGTGATCTCAAGTACGTGATCCTCAGGCTGCTGGCCGACAAGCCGATGCACGGCTACGAGGTCATTCGCAAGCTGGAGGAAGACTCGGGCGGCATCTACTCGCCGAGCCCGGGCTCGGTCTACCCTACCCTGCAGATGTTGGAGGACCAGGGCTGCGTCGTATCCGAGCAGGCGGACGGCAAGCGCGTGTATCGAATCACGGACGAGGGGCGTGCCGTTTTGAAGGAACACGGTGACCGGGCGGAGGATTTCATCGATCAAGTGGCCGATCTGGGCGAGCGTTTCTCAGGAGCGGGGATGGGCGATCTCACCCGCTCGTTCGTGCGCCTGGCTCAGGTGAGCTTCGAGCGGGCGGCCCGTAAGACGGCCGATCCCGACGCTCTCTCCAGGCTGAAGGAGATCCTCGACCAGGCCACGCGACAGATGGAGGAAGGGGAACATGCCTGATTGGCTGATCTGGGTGGTGATCGCCGCTGTCCTGTCGGGCTGCGGACGCGGTTGCGGCTGGGGCGTGAGACGGTACCGAGGGCTGCAGCACGGAGACGCGGATGAGGATCGGGTCCGCGGGCCGCGGGCCCGGCGTCATCTGAACCACGGTGTCGAGGAGAACGTGGTGGCGCGCGCCAAGGAACCGATCGAGACACCCGCGGTGAGCCGGCCGGTGGAAACGCCGCTTCAGGCTCTCCAGCGCAAGTTCGTGAACGGCGCGATCACCCTGGAGCAGTACGAAACCGAGATCGACAAGCTCGAGCAGTTCGTGTAGGAGCGCCGACCGCAGGCCACGGGGCGCGAGCCGGAGGCGCGATCCTGGCCTCTGGCCTTCAACCCTCCGCGAGCTTCTTCTGCACGCAGTCCGTAAAGCGGCCGAACATGAAGTCGGCCACGTTCTGGATGATACCACCCCTACCAAAGGAAGCGAGCCTCCCCGCCAGACTAACGCTCTGGGAGACTTCGACGAGAGTGCCACCCTCCGTCGGCGACAGCTTGCTTTCCATCTTCATCCTGACGCTTCCGGAGCCACGGGCGTCCTTCCCCTCCCCGGACATCTCCACCTCGTAGTTCTCCAGATCCAGACGGTCGAACGTGATCGTCCCCTGGAACGTCACCGCGATCGGCCCCAGGCGAAGGCCGATCTCGCCCCGGAAGTTGCGGTCATCCACCTTCTCGGTGATCCGGGCGGCGGGCAGGCACTCTACCACGCGCTCCGGGGTCGTGAGGAACGCCCACACGTCCTCGGGAGGACGATCCACCTCGAAGCTCTTCTTGATCTCGATCGCCAAGAGGCCATCTCCTGCTGCGCTTCCAAAGAGGCGGGAGGGCACCGTCGAGCGCCGTCCCGGGTCGCCGCGAAAGTCGAAGGTCGGATGCGTCGGCGCAAGCTTAGCCCCGCCGAACGGTGTAAGCTTCGCCTCGGCACCCAAGGTTGGACACCGTGGCATCACGGAAGGCAAAGAGAACGGTTCCGGTGCATACTCCTCCGCCACTCTAGTTGTACAACTGTACCGGTAGAGGGACGGGCGGGAGAGGTTCTTCGGCCGTGGCTGGAGCTACGCCAGGCGGATGGGCCAGCGCCCCATCGGCCATGCACGTTCGCCTCGGGATCGTTCGCCTAGGGCGGATGCTACACGGAGCGCATCCCCTCCGCGATCGATCGACGAGCGGCCGACCAGGCCGGCGGCAACCCGCCAAGCAGACCGGTCAGAACCGCGAGCACGACCCCTCCCAGAAGGACGCCGGGACTCGTTCGCAGCGAGAAGGTAATCTCGCTGAAGGTGACGAAGTTGGTCGTGCCGGCCGAGATCATGTTGAGGGGCAGGGCCACGAGCACGCCGATCAACCCGGCCACCAGACCGAGCAGCGCGCTTTCCAGGAGGAACGCGCCCACGATGCTCCGTCTCCTGAAGCCAAGCACGCGGAGCGCCGCGATCTCCCGGGAGCGCGCCGAGACGGCGGCGTACATCGTGTTGGCGGCAGCAAAGCAGGCGCCGAACGCCATGATGATGGCGAGCGCGTTCGCCAGGAGGATGAACTGCCGGGTCGTGTTCGCGGTCTGCAGAGCGTAATACTCGGCCTCGCTCCGAGCGTGGAGCTTGAACCGCTGATCTCCCTCGATCCTATCGACGAGAGCCTGCGCCTCCGCCGGCGAGTTCGTGTGCAGAACGACCGACGAGTAGTAGCCGCCCCGCCGAAAGGCGTTGCTCAGATCCTCGGCCGCCCCCCATACCTCGGATTCGTAGGCCGAGCGGTCCGCCTCGAACACACCGACGACCCGGAAGGTCAGCTGTCCGACCGTGACCTCGTTCCCCAGCCGCAGGCCGGGAAACCGCCCGGCGAGGCCCCGGCCCACGATCAGCTCCGCCCTCCCCGGCTCGAAGCGCCGGCCGTTGGCCATCCGCAGTGCCGGCCGCAGCGCGAATGAAGCCGGCCCGACGCCACGGAACGTCACGTTGCTCGTCGAGCCGTCCTCGCGCGGCAGGTTGTTCAGGATGATCACCTCACCGGAGGCCAGCGGCATGCCCTCTGGATCGCGGGCCACACCCGGAAGCGCCATCAGCTCGCGCCCGGTCTCCAGGGAGAAGAAGCTCGAGCTCTCGCTCAGAGCACCGTCGCGGAGGACGATAACGTTCGCCGCATCACCCGAGGTGCCGAACGCCTCGGCGAGTCCGCCGGCCAGCGAGAGCACACCGACGTACACGAGCACCACGAACGCGACCGAGGCGATCGTCATCAGCGCCGTGCCTCGCCGCACGAACAGGCTACGGACGCTGTACTTGAGCGGCAGCTTCATCCTCCGGATCCCGGTACCCGCTTCATCCGAGCCTCCGCAGTCCGTCGACGACCGGGCGCCGCGCCATTACCCACCCGGGAAGAGCGCCGGACAGAAGGCCGAGGACCAGGGCGACGCCGACTCCGATGGCAGCCACATCCGGGCTGAGGGCAAGCACGCGGAAGAGCGGGAACACGCCGGCGAGGGCATTCGCCACGCTCCTCAGAACGACTGCCGCCAGGGCCACGCCCGCCACGCCTCCGAGCAGGCCGATCGCCGCCGACTCCGCGGTCACCAGGCCGAGCACCCGGCCCCTTCGGAAGCCCAGCGTCTTCAGCACGGCCATCTCCGTGGAGCGCTCCCGCATCGCCATCGCCATCGTGTTCGCGGTGATGAAGAACACCGAAACGACGACCGCCAGGCCGATCGCGCCGAACAGGAGCTTCACGTTCCCGATCATCTCCGTGAAGGAGAGCGCGAACGCCTGCTCGGTCTCGGCCTTCACCCGCGCCTGCGAGTTCTCGAACATCGCCTCCGCCGTCTCGATCACGGCCGGGATGTTGTCGATCACGTCGACCCGTAGCCAGTACGTGCCCACCGAGCCGGGATTGCCGAGAGCCTCCTCCACGTACGCACGGTGGAAGAAGAGCTGCCTCTCCTGCGACTCGTCGTCCGCGTGTGTGTAGATCCCGCGGAGGGTGAGGTTGAGATCGACCGGGTAGATCTCGCCCCGGAGGAAGATCTCATCTCCGATCTCCCACCCATACTTCTCCGCCAGCGACCGGCCGGCGAGGAACGCACGGCGTTCGGCGCTCCACGCCGCGAGCTCGTCCTCGCCAATCTGGATGTCGGTGAACACGTCCAGCAGGGTCACCGGGTCCGCGCCGAACTGGGGGAAGAAGTTCTCGGGACGCTGGTCCTTGTAGATCCCGCCGAACCACGTGAGAGGCGTCACGGCCTCAACGTGATCGAGCGTCTTCAGCCTCCGCCAGTACGCCTCCGGGAGGTCGAACTGGAGAGACACCGCGTGGCGCACGACAAGCCGGTTCTCGCTCGCCGCCGTGGCCGCCGGCTCGAAGGTGGCCAGCACGGCCATCAGCACGCAGAGCAGGAGCACCGCGATCGTCACGCTCGCGACGGTGAAGATCGTCCGGCGCTTGTTCCGAAGGAGGTTCCGCCACACCAGCTTCCTCATCGCTCTCGCCTCACCCTTCCGGATCGCTCCACAGCTTCCCCTTCTCCAGGTGGAGCACCCGATGCGCATGCTCGGCGGCTCGCGGATCGTGCGTAACCAGGATGATGGTCTTCTCGAACTCGGTGTTCAGCCGCTCTATCAGCCGGAGCACTCTCTCCGCGCTCTCGGCATCCAGGTCGCCGGTCGGCTCGTCGGCTAGCAGCACGGTCGGGTCCGTCACGATCGCGCGAGCGATCGCGACGCGCTGCAGTTGCCCGCCCGACAGCTCCCGGGGGAAGTGGTCCTGACGATCGAGGAGATCCACCACGCCGAGCGCCGTCTCCACCTTCGCCCGCCGGTCCGCCGTCTTCAGACGGCTCAGGGTGAGCGGCAGCTCGACGTTCTCGTACGCGGTGAGGACGGGAATCAGGTTGTACAGCTGGAAGATGTAGCCGATGTGCCGGTGCCTCCACGGCGCGAGATCGCCCTCGCCGAGCGCCGAGGTGTCCTGGCCGGCGACGAGCACCCGGCCGGCCGTCGGCCGATCGATCGCCGCGATCAGGTTGAGGAGCGTCGTCTTCCCGGAGCCCGAAGGTCCCATCAGCGCAACGAACTCCCCCTCCCGTACCTCGAGGTCGATGCCCGAGAGCACCTCGACGCGCAGCCGATCGCCGCCGTAGACCTTCCCGACCCCCTCGATTCGCACGACAGGATCGCTCATCTCACCTCCTCGTCATCTCGCCGGGTGACGATACGCTCAGCGGGTCCGAACGCGGGCTCCATCTCCCATCCCCCCGGTGTCGCCCCGGATCAGGACCTCTCCGCCCTGAAGGCCCGACAGCACGACAACGCTCCCGTCCTCTGCCTCCACCTCGCCGGTCTCGACCGCGATGCGACGGAGCCTCCCCTCCACGACCCGGAGGACGTGCTCCCCCGCTTCATCGACGCGAACCACGTCGGCCGGCACGATCACTCGGGCCCCGCCCACGGCCATGGCCGAATCGCCGTCCGGCGCGAGGAAGGTCACGTTCACGCTCATGTCGGGGAGCAGCCGCTCATCCCGGTCCTCGACCGTCACCTTCACCTCCACCACAGCCCGCTGCCGGTCGGCGGTAGGCACGATCTGACGCAGCCGCCCATGGTACTCCCGGCCGGGCACGGCATCCACCCGGATGATCGCCGGCTGCTCCAGCGAGAGCCGGGACAGGTAGCCCTCGTTGATGTCCGCCTCGACCTCGAGAGTTTCCAGGTTCGCGATACGAACGATCGCGCCGGTCGCCTGCTGCGTCGTGAACCCGCCCGGCGCCACCATCTCGCCCACCTCGACCCTCCGCTCGATAACCACGCCCGGGATCGGAGCCGTGATCACGGCATAGCCCAACCGGGCCCGCGTGTTCGCCAGGTTCGCCTCGGCCAGGGCGACCTGCGCGTTCGCCACCTCCAGTCGGGTCGCCTCGGCGTCGTACTCGGCCTGCGAGATCGCCTTCGCTTCCAGCAACCGCTCGAAGCGAGCCTCCTGTCGGCGTGAATCCGCCTGCGTGGCGCGAGCCTGCAGCAACTCGGCCTGCCGCTGTCTCAACGCCGCGACCAGATCGTCGCTCTCCAGAACCGCAATCGTGTCGCCCGTTCTCACGCGGTCGCCCTCATCCACGAGCAGACGCTCCACGCGGCCGATGATCTTCGCGCCGACCGCGGCCCGCTCGCGGGCGTACGTGTAGCCGGTCGCCGTGAGGACGGAGGAAGCTTCGGCCGGCGTGACGAGGCGGGCAGTGATCGTATCCACCTCAGGCAGGAACCAGGAGAGTCTCGGCGCGAGCACCACGGCGAGGCCGGCGATCAGGACGGAGACCACCAAGAGCAGCGCAAGAACGCTCGGCCACCGGCGCCCGCGAGGAGGCCGGCGGCCCTCCCCGCTCCGGTCCATTCGCAGGACGGAGAGGTCGGGCTCGAGATTTTCCTTCTCGTCGGACATGATTCTAAACTGACGTCCCGGGCGGTGCCCCACCACCACGAACCGCTCCGGCGCGCAGCCGCTCGTCGGCGGCCCGGAGGTCCACGTGTTGAAGAAACCGCCCACCTGTTCGTACGTTGCCGTCCTCCGGTGACGCGGCATCGCGAACGGAAAAGGAGCGCCGCCCATGATCCGCGCAGCCTTCGACTACCAACGTCCCTCCAGCGTCGATGAGGCGCTCGCCCTGCTGAGCGAGCACGGGTACGACGCCAAG
>DAOVWI010000035.1 GCA_030636765.1 Gemmatimonadales bacterium | reverse complement strand
GACCTCGCACACCGCGCAGGCGTACCGCTCGCTGAACAGGTGCCGGCCGTCGGGCGCCGCCAACCCGTCGACCCGGCGCACCTCCACGGTGCTGCCCGCCATCCTCAGCGCCGTCTCGATCGAGTCGGCGAGGCGCTCCCGGTCGCTCCCGCGGACCACGAGACGATCCACGAGCACCGAGATGTCGTGGTTGGCCCGCCGCTTCAGCTTCGGCGGGTCCCGGAGCTCGACCAGCTCGCCGTCGACCCGCGCCCGCACGAAACCCTCCCGGAGCGCCTCCTCGAACAGCTCGCGAAACTCGCCCTTCCGGCCTCGCACGAGGGGGGCCAGCACCTCGATGCGCGCGCCATCGGGCCACGAGAGGACTTGGTCGGTGATCTCGCTCGCGGACTGGCGGCGGACCGGCCGCCCGCACCGTGGGCAGTGCGGCGTCCCGGCCCGCGCCCACAGGAGGCGAAGGTAGTCGTACACCTCCGTCACGGTGCCGACGGTGGAGCGCGGGTTCCGGCCGGCGCTCCGCTGCTCGATCGCGATCGCCGGAGACAGCCCCTCGATCTGGTCCACGTCCGGCTTCTCGAGAACGCCGAGGAACTGGCGGGCGTAGGCCGAGAGCGACTCCACGTACCGCCGCTGTCCCTCGGCGTAGATCGTGTCGAACACGAGGGAGGACTTCCCGGAGCCCGAGAGGCCGGTGACGACCGTGAGGCGGTCGCGCGGGATCTCGACGTCGATGTTGCGAAGGTTGTGCTCGCGGGCCCCACGGACGACGAGCCTGTCGGGCTCGCACGCACTCGCGCCGGACGCCTTCGCCGTGCTCGAGTTAGCGCGGCCCACCACAGAGCGCACCGTCAGCGGGGAACCAGCATCCGGCCCGCCGCGGGGTAGATCTCCGCCTCCATGGGGGTCTCGCCCGCCGGCTCCCCATCGATCTGCACGGCCACGGGAGGATCCGATTCCACCGTCACTCGCTTCGCCTGCAGGTAGATCATGCGGTCGTCCCCCGAGTACTGCTCGCGTGCCACCCGCCACAGCATCGCTGCCCAGTCCGCGGCCTTTTGCGCGGAGAAGATGCAAACGTCCAGGAGGCCGTCCTGGTACGAGATGCGTGGTCCGACCTTCACCCCGCCCGGCAGCGGCGAGACGGCCAGCCCCCCGGCGTTCGCGAGAAGCACCATGGAGGCCTGGACCTCCAGCTCGTGGTCATCCGCCCGGATGTGGAACTTCGCCGATGACGGTGTGATCACGTGCCGGAGCGCGCCGACGACGTACGCCACCGGCCCCAGACTCTTCTTCAGCTCGCTCGTCGTGGCGGCGATGAGCTCGGCGTCCAGCCCGGCGCCGGCGATGTGAGCGAAGTACTCACCGCCCATCCGGCCCAGATCGATCTTCTCCACCCTGCCTTCGACGGCCACCCGGACGGCCCCCTCGAGCGAGGCGGGGATGTCGAAGTTGTGGGCGAGCTGGTTGCCCGTGCCCAAGGGAAGGATGGCCACGGGAACCTCCGTGCCGACCGTCCCGCGCAGCGCCTGCGACACGGTGCCGTCGCCGCCCGCCGCCACGACCGCCCGGACTCCCGCCTGCGCCGCGGCGTGGGCTACCTCGAGCGCCTCGCCGGGGCCCTCCGGCGTGATGAGGTCGAACGGCACGTCGTGCCCGGCGAAGGCGGCGGCGATCCGCCGGCGCAAGACGTCGGGCGACCGACCGCCGCTCGCCTTCGGATTGATCAGGACGATGAACCGCTGCTCGCTCGGGTAGGGCAGATCAGGCACTCCGGCCGGACATCTCCTCGAGACGCCGGACGCGCTCCTCGGTTGGCGGGTGGCTGCGGAAGAGCGACGAGAAGGCGGCTCCCGGCCCGCCACCAACGCGCAGCGGGTTCACGATCGCCAGGTGCGCCGCGGCCGGGTTCACCTGCATCGGCGTCCGCCGGGCCCCGGCCTCCAGACGCTCCAGGGCGCTGGCCAGCTCCAGGGGCCGGCCCGTGATCTCCGCTCCCGCTCGATCGGCCCGGAACTCGCCGGTTCGGCTGATCGCCATGCGGATGAGGAGCGCGGCAAGAGGGGCCAGGATGAGCATCAGGAGCCCGCTGACCGCCCCGATCGCACCCCGATCCCGGCTGCCCCCGAACCAGAAGCCGATCCTCGCCACCGTCACGATGGCGGCAGACATCGTCGCTGCCACCGTGCCCGTCAGCATGTCCCGGTTCTTGATATGGCCCAGCTCGTGGGCGAGGACGCCGGCCAGCTGGTCGCGGCTCAGCGCGCGGAGGAGGCCCTGGGTCACGCACACGACGGCGCGCTCCGGGCTGCGGCCCGTGGCGAACGCGTTCGGCTGCTCGCTCGGCGCGATGGCGACGGTGGGCATCGGCAGCCCCGCCCGCCGCCGCAGCTCATCGACCAGCTCGTACAGCTCCGGAGCGTCGGCGCGCTCGATCACCCGCGCCCGGTACATGCGCAACACGATCCGGTCGCTGAACCAGTAGCTGCCGAAGTTGAAGATCGCGGCGAAGACGAGGGCCCCCACCATCCAGTTACTGCCCCCGAAGACGCCCGCGATCCCGACGAAAAGCACCGTCAGGAGCGCCATGAGGCCGAAGGTCTTCGCGTAACTCATCTCGATGTGTGCACTCCCAATAGCTCCACTCTCAATAGCTCCACTCCCGGAAAAGGAAGAGACCCAGGCTCTGCTCGGTCTCGAGATTCGATCCCGCCGAGAAGAGCCGCTGAAAGCGGTTCTCGTACCTCGCCTCGACCGTCCACCCCTCGGACACGTACCACTCGAGCGCGACATCCGGCGGGCGGCCGTCCAGCGGCTGGCTGAACGTGAGGAACACGTCCGGGCCTATGTAGGTCCCGATCTCGACCTCCGCCCCGGCCAGGAAGCTGGCCTGAGAGCCTCTGCGCTGCTCGACGCCGGCGGTCTTCACCCGGAACATGTCGAGCCCCAGCTCGCCGACGAAGACCGAGGAGAGCTCGGACCCGAAGAGCCCGAGCGTGGCCTGCTGGGCGAGCCCGAGCCCGAGTGACGAGGCCCCCTGATCGGCCGTGGCGAAGACGCTGCACGGGCCGCCGAGCGTAAGATAGCAGATCTGATCCGACTCGCTGAGCGGCGGGTCGCTGGTCAGGCTGACGGTCATGTTCTGAAGCGTGCCCTGCAGGTGTGCCTCGATGTCGAGCTTCCCGCGATCGGTCCTGGTCTGGTGCGTCGCCACCACGTCCAGCCGTGGATTCGGAGTCGAAGCGCCCGTGAACTCGACCGTGCCCCGGTCGATCTTGAACTCGCGGCTCCCGGGCAGGTCCTGGAGCTGGAAGCGGTAGCTCCCACGGACGAGGTGCAGCTCGCCGCTCACGCGCATGTCCTGCTCCGCCCGGTGCATGATGACGTCGAGCTCGCCCGCCAGCTCGACGTCCATCTCCGGAGCGCGAAGCCAGGCGTTCGGCCCGACCTCCACCTGCAGCTCCGCCCGGAGGTTGTAGAGGAACGCGCGGCGCTCTCGCTCGATCAGCCTGCGCTCCTCCACCTCCGTCGTGTCGATCAGGCTCGCGATCTCGGGATCGGTCAGATTCACGATGTCCGGTCCCCGCACGACATCTCCCAACCGTACGTGCCCATCGCTCACGCGAACGGCTCCCGAGAGGTCCGGCTCCCGGTTCGTCCCGCCGAGCTTCGCGACGCCGGTCAACACGAAGGCCATCTCCCGCTTGTCGATCGCGTAGAACTCATCGACCCGCAGATCCAGGTCGAACGCCGGATCGGCGAACGACGCCAAACCGATCGTGCCGGTGGCCGAAGCCGTGCCGCCCAGGGCCGACCGGAGCGAGAAGGAGTCCAGGCGCGCCTCCTCACCGCTGAACCGGATGTGGCCGCGCATGTCTACGTAGCGCACTTCCAGCGGCACGATCCAGGTCGATCCGCCGGAGAGGACGAGCTCTCCGTCGTACCTGAAGCCGCCTGGCCGGCCGCGCACCCTCAGCTCTCCATCGAGCGAGCCCTTCACGTCCGTCAGATCGCGGTTCAGCATCCGCACCAGCTCGAACGGAACCGCCACGACGGACACGGCAAAGTCGGCGGCGTCCTCCGGGACGCGCTCTTCCACGGATCGGAAAGACAGGTCCGCCCGGACCTCGCCGACCGCCCGCACCGACGTGGAGCCGTCGCCGGTAAGCTCGAGCTCCGCCCGGATCCTTCGGTTCTCGTACGAGAACCCGGCCTCGAAGCGCCGGAACGCCGCAGAATCGAGCTGCGGACGATCGACGCTCAGACGCCCCTCGATCCGCGGCGCCTCGGCGGACCCCAGAACCCGGACGTTCCCGCTTGCCACGCCACTCACCTCCGCGTCCCCCGGCGCGAGCTCGAGCGCCGCGCCGATCGGAAGGTTCTCCAGAGCGAGCCGGAAGTCGGCCTCGCCGGAGGCCGGGACCGCGCCGTCGATCGCCAGTCGGAAACCCGCCCGATCGGCGAGCGCGAACCCCTCGACGAGGAGACCGGAGCCTCCGTACTCCATGTAGAAAGGCCGCTCGAGCGCGAATGCGCGGTCCCGTACCCGAACGTCGAGCCGGGCCAGCCGCACCGCCGTCGTTCGAGCCAGGCCGGCGTCGGCGCCCGCCTCGCCGTCGGGCTCGTGCGTGCCGGCCAGGTCGGCGGCCACCTCCCGGGTCTCGCCCGCCAGCTCCACGGCGGCCGAGGGCGCCCGCTCCGCGAACGCCGCGAACGCCGTCCACGGCCCGCCGCTCCGATCCAGCCGGAGGACCAGCGAGTCGAGGGGCTCGGCGCCGATCGGGCTGCCGGACACGCCCCGGGCCACCGCGTCCAGCGCGAGCGTGTCGCGGCTCCGCAAGTCCGAGAGCCGCACGTGGCCGCTCACCGAATCCGCCCGCAGACCGCCGTAGGCCGCATCCCGGATGGAGATGTCTCCCACGAGCGCGATCCGGGCCCGGTTTCCGGAGATGGAGCCCCGGGCCACAAGCGTGCCGCCGAGCGTGTCGCTCGCGGCTCCCGCAGCGCCTGGCTCGCCGCCATCCGCCCCTTCGCCGTCGAGCCCGCCGAAGCCCGGCCCGTCGAACGCCCCTTCGGACGACGGCCAGCCGCTCCAGCGCGCCAGATCCGAGCGGACATCCAGCAGCAGGGTCCCGCGGCTCTCCTCCGCCAGCCCGAAGGAGCCCCGTCCGTCGATGCTGCCCAGCTCGCTCCGGATCGCGAACGTGTCCACCGTGGCGACGCCGCGGGTCAGGGTGAAGCGCAGGAGGCTGGAGTCGATCCGGGCCCCTTCCACGACCGAGGGCAGGATCTCCAGATCGAAGCGCGCCTCCAGGGTCGCCGGATCCGTTCCCTCGCCGCTGACGCGGCCGGCCGCTGCGAGTTGGGTGCTCGGTCCTCCCTCGATCCACTCGTGCAGCTCGATGCCGCTGACCACGACCTCGGCGTCATAGCGCTTCCGCTCCGACGCCAGATCGAAGGTTCCGTCGAACTGAAGGCTGCCCCTGGGCGTCGCCAGATCGGCTCTCGCCCGCAAATCCGACAGGGCACCCGCAAGCGAGATCGGCCCGCGCACAAACCCGACCAGGCTCGCCCGAGGCAAGTAGATATCCAGGGCGGCCAGCTGGAGGGGCTCGAGGCTGGCGCTGAGCTCGATCGTGGAGTCGGACTGGTTCAGCAGCATCACGCCGCTCACCCGCGAGAGAGCTCCCACCCCGGTGCGGTGCTCGGCGTCCATCTCGACCCGGACGGAATCTCCGGGCACGCCGTCGACCGTGACCTGTCCGTTCAGGCGCCCGCCGAGGCGGGTGGGTAGGCCGACCACCGCGGCCCAGCGGGGCTCGAACTCCTCCAGGTCGAGAGCCAGGTCACCGAGGCGCCTGGGCTCCACCAGGCCCGCCTTCCCGGCGGCACGCAGATAGGACGGCTCCCCCTCGCCCTCAAGGTCCGCCACGACCAGATCGGCGACCATGTCGATCGCGTCCAGCGGGCCCGTGCCTTCGAGCGGCCCGCTCAGGTATCCGTCGATCAGGGTCTCGCGCTCGAGCAGCTCATCGACCAGCGACAGGCGGAGCGGCTGCACCTCCATACTCAGCGAGTCGAAGCTCGGCATCTCCCCGAGCCGGATGATCATGCCGCCGGTCATCCTCGAGTCCCGGACGCTCACTTCCGCCTGCCGCAGCTCCACGAAGCCCGTGCCCGCCTGCCGGCGGATCACCACCTCGCCCGGACCTCCTCCTTCGCGCGGAATCGGGATGGGAAGCCACTGGAGGTCGGCGAAGCCGATCGGATCGCCGTCCAGGTCGAAGCGAAAGTCGGTGTCGTGGCCCGTCTCGGAGTGCTCGCCGCTCGCGATCCACCCGCGGCCCGCGAGCCGGCTCGCCCCCATCTCCGCCCGGCGGATCTCGATCCGCACCGAGTCGCCGAACACCAACGAGCCGTCGAAGCGGAGGAACTCGAGCGGCAGCCGCACGGCCCTGACCTCAGCCCGAATGCCCTCCAGGTCGATCCGAACGGGTCGCCCCGGCTCGGCGAGCCGAATGAGGGGAAAGCGCCCGCGCAGCCCCTCCAGCCGCAGCGCGCGCACCCATCCGTCTCCCTCGGGCTCCACGTTCCAGATCTCCTCACCCCGCCGTGCGGCGTCGATCGCGGCCTCGCGGGCTTGGCCGGTGAGGTCGTGCGCCCAGGGCGTGAGCAACGCCACCGTCCCCTCCCTCACCTCCGCATCCAGGATCGCCACCCGGGTGCCGCCCCCCTCGTCGAGCCCGGGCATCGGGTAGGGCGTCGGCGGCGGAAACGGCAGCGCCGGACCCTCCGGTTGGGCCTCCGACGCCTCATCCGCACGGAAGATCCGGTCGAAGTTCCAGTCGCCCTCTGGGTACTGGCGCAGGATCAGCTGCATGCGGTCGGCCGAGAGCCGTCGGAACGTGTAGCGGCCCGACAGGAGGCCGAACGGGCTGTACGAGACCCTCACCCCCTCGAGCTCCGCGAAGATCTCGCCGTCGGGTGCCACGAACCTCACGCGCTCGAGCGTGGCGCGGGTAAGGAGGTTGCCGCCCTGGATCGGACCCAGCGTCACCTGCCCGTTGACGGCCCTGTTGAGCGCATCCTCGGCAAACGAAAGGACGGCGTTTCTCCCGAAGTCCGTCTGCGTGACGAGGAAGAGCGCCAGGGCGGCCCCGAGACTCGCGAAGCCGGCGATCACGCCGAGCGCGCGCAGCAGGTAGGTGACGGCGACGCCGTGCGCCCTGAGCACTCGACGCAGCCTGCTCCGTGGCGATTTCATCAGAGGTCTGGCTCGTTCAAAACGCCTGTCCGATCGCGAAGTGGACCCGGAGCCGCCGGAAGATCTCCGTAAACAGGCTCGGGTCGTTGAAGCCCGCCGGATCGTACACGACCGGCAGCTCCAGCTCATCGAGGGAGCCATCCTCCAGCTCCGCCACGACCTGGCGCAGCCGCGGACCGAGGGTGTTGTACCCGAGGTCCAAACGGATGGGCCCGATCGGGCTGGAGAACCTGACCCCGAGTCCGGGCGTCGCCGACGGCAGGTCGAAGGTCGTCAGATCCGAGTACACGTTGCCCCAGTCCAGGAACGCCACCATTCCCCAGCGCTGGCTGATGCGATAGCGCAGCTCCAGGCTCCCCTCGATGAGGGCGTTGCCCCCCTGGGGCCGTTCATCGAACTGGTTGGCCGCCGTATCGGCCAGTGCGAACGCGCACGCCTGGAGGGGGGTGTCCGGGCACTGGGTGACCGAGTCCATGACGAGCACCGTGGGCCCGAGCAGGTTCTGGCTGAACCCTCGCACGCTGTTCGCGCCGCCGCCGTAGAAGCGCTTGGCCGGGTTTACGATCTCGTCGGACGCCACCTCCTCGCCGCCGAACGTGATGCTCCCGGAAGGCTCGACGAACCCACCGCGGAGGTGAAAGGCGAAGACCCAGTCCGGGTTGAGACGCTGGAAGGCGGCCGCGTTCAGGGCGAACCGGACGTATCGGTACTCGGATCCCGTGAAGGCGGCGGCGAACTCGGCCTGGGGGGAGAGCCGGTAGCCGCTGGTCGGGTTGAGCCGCGAGTCCGTCCGATCGTAGAGCCACTGGAACACGATCGGGGAGAGCCAGCGAGGCTCCGTCAGGATCGAGATGTCCGTTGGGTCGCAGATCCCGAAGCTGGCGCAGAAGAAGATGTCGGTCGATTCCGGGTCGAAGGCGGTCAGCTGCGGCCGGTACGAGTAGGTCACCGTAAGTCGGGGGTTGAGGCGCCGTGTGATGCCTATGGCCGCGCCGAGGCTCGTGCTGACGAAGATGTTGGGCACGCTCTCCCGCTCGAAGAAGATCGAGCCCAGGAGCCGGTTGCGCTCGGAGATGAAGTACGGCTGGTCGAAGTCCGCCTGGATCCGGTAGGTGAGCTGACGGAAGACCTCGCTGTCTCCCACCTGACCGCACGGAAAGCTTCCGTCCAGCGCCTGTGCCCCGATGTTTCCGAGCCTCCCCGAGATGGTGAGGAGCCGTCCGCCGCCGAAGAGGTTCCGGTGGGCAAAGTTCCCCTCGAGGACACCGCACTGGGTCGTGCTCATGCCGACGCCGGTTCGGAACGCCCGAAGGTTCGCCTCGGTGATCCTCACGGTCACATCGACCAGCGTGTCGGGGTCCTCCCGGACCTCCGCCTCGATGCTCGCGAAGCGAAACGCCGCCACATCCAGGAGGCCGAGCTGGCTGCCCCGGATCTTCTCCTCGCTGTAGTACTCCCCCGTCCGGAAGGACAGGAACTGACGGGCCAGCGCCTCCTCCACGTTCTCCGTCCCCTCGATCCGGACGGAGGCGATTCGGGCCCGGTCGCCGGTGACCACGGTCACGGCCAGCTGCGCTTCCCGCACGCCCTCGGGAATGAAGTACTCGTCCAGCACCGCCGCGTTGACGTACCCGATGTTCCGCAGCTGATTCTCGATGCCCTGTGTGCCGCGCTGGAGCGCGAGGATATCGAACGGATCTCCCTCCTTCAGCGACAGACGGCTCGCCAGGGCGGCGCTGTCCGGGAGGCCGGAGAGGCCCTCGATGCGAAGCGAGGCCACCCGCGTCGGTTCGTTCTCCTCGATCAGGAACTCGACACGGACCACCCCGTTGGAGCGATCCACCACGGTGTCCACGGCCACCTGCCGGTAGCCCCGCTGGCGGTAGAGCACGCGCAAGCGCAGGACGTCCAGCGGCAGCTCCTTCTCCGACAGGTACCGTCGGTTGTGGGCGATCCCCCAATCGGTGAGGGGGCAGAGCGGCAGGGGAAACTTGAAGAGGAAGGTCTTGCAGGTCGTCGCCTTGTTGACGATCGCGGCGCCGAGCTCCTTGTCCGAGAACGCCTCGTTCCCCTGGAAGGTGAGCCCCACCAGCTCCCGCTCGGGAGGCGCCTGGGCACGGAGGACGGCCGGCGCGATGAGGATCGGGAGCGCGGCCAGCAGAGCCCGCCACCTCACGCCGATCACCGCGGGAGGCGTTCCGCTCCCTCGTCTTCCGCCGCGATCTCGAGGTCGCCCGGCGGTCCTTCTTCCAGCGGCTCTCGCTCCAGCCACAATCGGGTCACGTAGAACGCGATCGCTCCCACTACCGCTCCCGCGGCGCCTGCGAGAAGCCGCTCCGTGTCCGTCAGTGGTCGCCGCCGGTAGTATGTCACGTTCTAGCCTTCCTCTCGCGCTCGGCTCGATACGGTCCCCGCTCCGGCGCTCGGCTCCAGCCAGGCGGAGGACGCGGTACCGAAGCGGTGCTCGCTGTGCGGCTGGAAGCACCCCCCGGTGTCCCGCCAAAGATAATGCGTGACATGGATCTCCTTCCGGTTGGCGCGGATGTAGTTCAGGCTGTTCTTCAGCCGCTCCCGGCCCCGCCCGCGAGAGGAGGTCGTCGTGCCGCACTGAACGATTACGATTCCGCTCTCCCGGCCCTCGCTCGGAAGGAAGTCCAACGAGTCGCCGATGTACGCCCGATGCAGGTGCCCGGCAAGGATGAGCTCGACACCCATGTCGGTAAAGCGAGTCAGCGCCCGGCGTGCGCCGGGTATCACGCGGCCGTGAGCGAAGTCGGGCGGAGACGCCAGATGGTGATGAGTGACGATCGCCCGAAAATCCGATTCCGGGGACGCATCGAAGGCCCGCTCGGCGAACTCGAACTGGGCTCCGTGGAGCCTGCCGTTCGTGATTTGGAAGGGACCGGTGGAGTTGAGGCTGACGAGCGTCAGTCCGTCGATCCGACAGACGGAATCCAGGTCCTGCCGCACGTACTCGCGATACAGCCCGTACGGCGAGAGGATGCGCTCCCAAACGCGGTAGAGCGGAACGTCGTGGTTCCCGGGCGTCACCGCGACCGGTTCCTCGAAGGAGGCCAGGAACTCCGCGGCCGCCTCGAACTGATGCCGCTTCGCCCGTCGGGTAAGATCTCCGCTCACCACCACGAGGTCCGGCCGGCGATGGGCGATGACATCCTGGATCGCGGCGGCCCGATCCGGCAGGAACGCGGGACCGAAGTGGATGTCCGAGATGTGCAGGAGCTCCGGCATCGGTGCGGCCCGCTCAGCCGGCTACCACGGCGGGCGGACGCTCGCGGCGGCGCCTCCGGTTCACGACGATCAGGATCCCGGCCGCGAGAATCATGACGCTGATCGCCTGCGCGAGCGTGAACGGCCCCATGAAACGGTCGTCCTTGGCTCTCAGGAACTCGACGAGCAGCCTCTCGACGGAGACCAGGATCATCCACACGCCGAACAGCCAACCGTCCGGACGCGGCTTCTTCCTGAGCCTCCACAGCACGAAGAAGATCGCGAAGAGCATCGCGCTCTCGTACAGCTGCGTCGGGTGCACCTCGAGCACCGCGGAATCCGGAACGCTCTCCGGGATCGCGGCGCCGAAGTCGCTGCGGAGGTTGCCGGCCGTGGTCGGTGGATAGCCGTTCGGAAACGCGACCCCGACCCAGCTGTCGGTCGGACGGCCGTAGTCGTCCCCCACCATGAAGCAGCCGAATCGCCCGATCGCGTGGCCGATCGCGAGGGCGGGCGCCCCGATGTCCAACACCTGGAGAAAAGGCTCGCCCCTCCGCCGGATGACCCAGGCCACCGCCAGCAGGCCGCCGATCAGCCCCCCGTACCACACCAGGCCGGAGCGCGAGAAGATCGCTCCCGCCGGGTCGGCGATCGTGCGGTCCCAGGTGAGGAACAGGTAGTAGATCTTCCCGCCCAGCATCCCGCCGACGAGGCCGGCCAGGAGTAGGTCTCCCGCCAGCTCCGTGTCCTTCCCCAACTCCCGCAGGCGGACCCGGACCGTTTGGTAGCCGGCCAGGAAGGCGATGGCGAGGAGCACGCCGAACGAGGTGATCGTCACCTGGCCGACGAAGGGCAGGTTCAACCGGAAGAGCTCGGGATACACGCTAGGCGCTCGCCGGGGACGCCGCCGCGCCCTCTCGTTCTGGCTCGAGTCCCGGGAACGGCAGAGAGGGGTCGGCGGTCAGCTCGAGGCCGCTGCGCTCGCCGGCTGCCAGGCGGTGCTCGGCCAGTCGTGCGACCATGGCACCGTTGTCGGTCGCGAGCCGGGGAGAGGGTGCAAAGAGCTCGCCCTCCGGACCCAGAGCGGAGGCGAGACGTTTCCTGAGCAGCGAGTTGCACGCCACCCCGCCACCCACTACGACCCGACCGCACCCGTACAGCCGCACGGCGCGGAGAGTCTTCTCCACGAGAACCTCGACCGCCGCCGCCTGGAACTCGGCCGCGAGGTCGGGCCGCGCTCGCTCCAGCGCACCGTCGCCCGCACTCTCGATCTCCTGGATGAGCAGCGAAGCGGCGGTTTTCAGCCCGCTGAAGGAGAAATCGAAGTACGAGCGATCCTCTGGTCCGTCCGCGGCGGAGAGCATCGGGCGAGGCAGCGAATAGCTCCCCGGAGCGCCGTGAGCGGCCTCCCGGTCGATTTCCGGGCCGCCGGGATACGGCAGCCCAAGCCGCCGCCCGACCTTGTCGAACGCCTCGCCGGCGGCGTCGTCTCGAGTCTGGCCCAGCAGGGAGTAACGCCCCCACTCCGGAACCCAGAGCAGCATGGTGTGCCCGCCGCTCACGAGGAGTGCGATGAAGGGAGGCTTCGCATCGGGCTGCTCCAGCGAGTTCGCGAACAGGTGCGCCTCCATGTGGTGCAGGCCGATGAGCGGCAGATCGAGGCCGAACGCGAGCGCCTTCGCCCAGTTCACGCCCACGAGCAGGCAGCCGATGAGTCCGGGGCCCGCCGTCACGCCGACGCCGGCGAGCTCCGCCGGCCGGAGGCCCGCCTCCTCCAGCGTCGCGGCGACGACCGAGTCAAGCTGACGAAGATGGGCACGCGCGGCGATCTCGGGCACGACGCCCCCGAACCGGGCGTGCGCGTCCTGAGACGCGACCACGTGCCCGCGGATGCTCCCCCCTTCGACGACACCGGCGGACGTCTCGTCACACGAGGTCTCGATCCCCAGCACGGGCCCCCCCGGCCAGGTCACTCCTCTCCCTCGGCCTCGGGCACACCACCGTTGGGCGTCTCCGCGCCCACGCGAAGGGGAGGGACGGAAACCCGCGGAGGCTCCGGAACCGCCACGACCCCGGCCCCCTCCTCCAGGATGATCCGGACGGGAAGCACCGTGGGCCCATCGGGGCGCCGGTTCACGCGGACGGTGG
Organism: Gemmatimonadales bacterium; assembly: GCA_030636765.1. GTDB lineage: Bacteria > Gemmatimonadota > Gemmatimonadetes > Palauibacterales > Palauibacteraceae. The sequence goes on along the minus strand of DAOVWI010000035.1, from coordinate 4,362 downwards.
CCGCCAGTGCGGCGACCGTGAGCGACCGAACCCTCCGGGCGGCCCCCCGCACCAGGACCAGAATCCGGGCGCGCTCCAGCCGAACCCCGTCGGCAGCCGCGCCCGTGACCCGCAGCGGCACCTCCAAGGTCCGCTCCACGAGCGAGTCCACCTCGATCGTGGCGAGGACGCTCTGCGGCTCGACGTTCAGGCTGGTCGCCTCCGACGAGAGCAGAAGCGCGAGGCGGTGAGTCTCCGTCCGGGCGACGTTGCGAAGCGACAGACGCTCCGTGGGCACGGCGACGAGCGCTTCCACCTCAGACTCCCTCCCCCGCACGGTCACCGTCGCCGGGTCGAGGTCAGGCACGCCGACGATCACGAAGCCCGAAGCCGCGGAAGCTTCGATCACGGGCTCGACCTGCACCTCTCTGGTGACCCGGGGTTCGAAGAGGAGCTCGACGGCGGAGGGCCGGACGTCGGTGGGCCGGACGCCCAGCTCCGGATCGTACGAGACCATCTCCGGCTGGAGGAGGATCCGCATCACGGGCGCGGTGACGCTGTCGATCACGTAACGGAGTCGGGGCTGATCGAGAATGAGCCGCGAGATGTCGCGCCGGCGGCCCTGGAAGTTCGTCGTGGCCTCGGTCGGGACATCGACCACGACCCAGGAGGTGTCCGTTACGACGAAGTCGAGCCTCGTCCGCACCGGCTGATCCCGCCGCTCGCCCGCGCTCACGTTGAACCACAGAAGAACGGCGAGCACGAGCGCCGCCACCTTGTAGCCCCAGTTGTCGAGAAAGGCCGCCGACCAGTCCATCCTACCCGTCGCCCCGGGCGTTCGCGTCATTCCCGTCGCCCCGGGCGCCGGCCGAGGGTCTTCCGGCCACCCGGACCGACACCTCGCCGCCTTCCCGCAGCCCGAAGCCCGGCGGCGGCGACTGGCCGATCACCCGGCCGGGTGCTCCCACCGCTCCCGGCTCGAAGGTCACGGTTCCCAGGACGAGCCCGATGCGCGACAGAAGCACCTCGACATCCTCGAGCAGCCGGCCTTCGAAGTCCGGCACCGCGACCACCTCTCTTCCCTCGCTGACCACCAGCTCGACTTCGGCCGGAAGGGAGAGCCGCTCCCCCGGCTCGGGAACCATGCGCACGACCTGTCCCTTCCGGTAGTGCGACGCGGTGGTCGTCGTGATCGTCCCCAGCCCGAGTCGGCCCAGCACGAACGTCGCCTGGACATCCGTCAACCCCGTAACGTCCGGAACCGTCACCGTCTCGGGACCCAGGCTCAGGGTCGCTTCGACCTCCGCGCCCGACTCCACCAACTGACCCGGCAGCGGCAGCTGCGCGACGACCTCGCCCACCGGCGCCTCCGGGTGGAAGAGCTCGGCACCGAGGCGAAGGCCCAGGCCGAGCCGTTCCACCGCATCGCGCGCGTCTTCAGCCGGCTGACCCACAAGCCTGGGGACGCGGACCAGAGAAGCTGCTGTGCGGTCCGGTGAGGAGAAGACGAGGTTCGCGGCGATCAGGTAGCCGGTGGCGAGCGCCGCTCCCGAGGCGACCAGCGAGATCAGACCGCGCCGAAGGCGTTGCCGATCGACCGTCGTCGCCGGCCCGCCAAGGCCGCGCCGCCTCTGGAAGCTCATGCCGAGCGGCGGAGGCGCACCGCGAAGGATCCGTCGGTCCCCCGCTGCCAGGGAAGCACGCGAAGCTCACCGTGCGGCCCGATGAGCTCGGGCCGGATCGCCAGCCCTTCCGGAGCCGGCTCGCAAACGAATTCCGGGTGTCTCGTCAGAAAACCACTCACCTGTTCGTCGTTCTCCTCCGACTCCAGAGAGCACGTCGCGTAGACCAGCAGCCCGCCCGGCTCGACGAGCTCCACAGCCGCATCCAGCAGCTGACGCTGCAACTTAACGAGAGCCGCAAGGCGATCCGGACCGATCCGCCATCGCGCGTCGGCACGCCGACGAAGCACGCCGGTGCCCAAGCAGGGCACATCGAGGAGTACCGTGCTCGCCGAACGCAGCGGCGGCGAGCGGCCGTCGGCCACCAGGGGGATCAGATTCACGCCGAGCGCCGAAGCGGACTGCACGGCCCGCTCGAGACGCGGCCGGCTGCGGTCCGCTGCCACGTATGGCACGGCCTCACCCCGCGATGCGAGGGCGATCGCCTTTCCGCCCGGGGCGGCGCACACGTCGATCGCCGGCCCGGCGCTCAACGGCCCCACGTACTCTACCACGGCCGATGCCGCAGGATCCTGAACGATGGCGGGAAGCCGCACGAGCAGCTCGGACGGGTCGCCCGACCGCAGCTCCCAGGAGCCCGGAAAGTCTTCGAGCGGTGCCAGTCGGGGCTCGCGGGCCGCCCGCTCGTCCGCCGCCGGATCGAGCGTTCGCAGGATCACCGGTGGGGGACGGTTGTCGAGCTCCACCAGCCGGATCACGCTCTCTCGGGAGTAGCGCTCGAGCCAGCGGCGCACCAGCCACTCGGGATGGGATCCGAACGTCGACAGGTATCCGACCGGGTCGGTTTCCAGAGACGGAAACAGGGCGAGCCGCTCCGCCGGATCGAGGCGTGCCGCGGCCCGCAGGACCGCGTTGGCGAAGCCGGCTGCCCGTGCGCCGACGCTCCAACGCACCCCGTCGACGCTCTCGTGGACGGCGGCATGCTCCGGCACGCGCGTCTCGTGCAGCTGATAGAGGCCCAGCCGGAGCCAAAGGCGAACGGGACGATCCAGACGGGAGAGCGGCCGATCGGCCAGCTCGGCCAACTCGGTGTCAAGCCGGGCACGCAGCCGGATGCATCCGTACGCGAGCTCCATGGCCAAGCCTCGCTCGGCCGGGGGCACGCCGGCGAGCCTCCGCTCGGCGGCGCGGTCCGCGTACGCTCCACCCTCGACGTCCTGCAGGATCTGGAACGCGGCCGTACGGGCGGAGTCGGGCTGTGCCGCCCCACGGCCGGGCCGCGCGGCGCGGCGCGGCGCATGAGCGCGACGGGCGGTCAGCTCAGCATGCCCTCCAGCGGACTGGACGGCGCCGCCCACTCGCGCCGGGGCAGCCAGCCCGCCAGGTACGGCGTCCGGCCCGCCAGGGCATCCGGCCCGCCAGGTACGCCAGCCGGCCCGCCAGGAGAGTCGTCATGGCTCAGCCGCCGCCTACGAAGTTCACGAGCTCGACGCGATCCCCGGCTTCCAGCCCCACCTCGGGCAGCTCCCCGCGCCGGAGGATCTGCCGGTTCAGCTCGACCACGACCAGCCGGCCGTTCAGCTCCAGATCCGTCAGAAGCCCCGACACCGTTTGCCCCGCCGGCACCCGCCTGGGCTCCCCGTTGACGAAGATCTCCATCTTCTCTTCGGCCATTCGCTGGGTCCTCTTCCTCTCGCTCAGCCCGTCCTTCGGGCGTCGATCAGCCGAGCCGCCGTTCAGCCCTTCTTCCAGGCGTCGATCAGCCGCTCCGCCGCTCGCACGGGGTCGCCGGCCTCCCACACGGCGCGGATCACGGCCACGCCGCTCGCACCGGCGCTCCGGAGCTCCGGAACCCGCCCGGAATCCACCCCTCCGATGGCGACCACCGGGGCCCCCACGCCCCGGCACCGCTCCACGATCCGCGGGCCGTGCGGTTGAATTTCGGGGTGCGTTCCGGTGGGGTAGATCGTACCCAGAACGACGTAATTCGCTCCGCCCCGGACCGCGTCCCGGACCTCCCTTTCGTCGTGGACGGAGACACCGAGCCTCAGCCGCCCGCCCGCGACGCGCCGGGCAGCGGAGAGAGGCAGCGCTCGCCGGCCGAGCTGCGCGGCCTGCGCCCCGGCAGCTAGAGCCACGTCCAGCCGCTCGTTCACGACGCACCAACCACCGAGCCCCTCCGCGGCCCTCGTGATCACCGAGGCCAGCTCCAGCAGACGCGACGTGGACGCGTCCCGCAATCTCAGGTGAAGCGCCAGATCGGCCCCGCACGCCTCCTGCAGCCTCCCCACCACCTCCATGAAATCGGCACGCCCGGCCTGATCGTCGCCCGCCAGGACGTGAAGGAGCGGCAGGCTCATGGGTGCGGCAACCTCAACGGAAGCGGCGGCTCAGCAGCGGTGGCTCAGCGGAAGCGGTCGCCGGCCCGCGCACCCCGGCCGCGAATCCAATCGGCCGATCCCATCCGCGATCGGCCGGCCGGCTTTACGACGCCGATCCTCACGGCGCCGCGCCCGGCAGCGACGGTGACACCCGTCCGCGGGTCCGCATCGAGCATGCGGCCCGGGGGCGCTGCCGGAGACCCGGGCGACCCGGATGGCGAGATGACCGTCGGATCGAAGAACTGGACCGGGCTTCCCTGAAGCTCCGACCAGGCCGCCGGCCACGGATCGCACCCGCGAATCCACCTGTCCACCTCTTC
>DAOVWI010000259.1 GCA_030636765.1 Gemmatimonadales bacterium | reverse complement strand
TGTTCCACGGCGACGGGAATCCGGTGGGCGCGCGCAGCGAGAGCCGTCGGTACCAGGACCTGGTCCGCGAGTGGGTCGGCTTCGGGTCGCTGGAACCGTACCGGGGGACGGCATGGATCGCCCAGGGTGAGCTCGTGGATACGAAGCTGGACGATGAGCTCCTCCGGGCAGCCGCCGGAACGCACCGCAAGGTCGAGGCTGCGCTCAAGGAGCTTCGCGACGCATTCGAGGCGCTGACGCGAGAGCCTCTCCAGGCGGGGGGGCGGAGCAAGAGACTGTCGCGCGAAGTCGAGGACCTGCGGGAGGCAGTCGCACTCGGGGTCGAGCAGCTCGAGGCGGCCCGGGACGCCAGGGGTCGGAAGCGACCCCTCCTCGAGCGGAACGGTGAGATCCGGTTGGACCTCGACGATGTCGAAGCGGAGATCAAGCTTCTCGAGGCGGCCTATCGTCCGATTACGGAACGACGGACGCTGCTCGCCGAGCAGAAGGAAGCGGAAGCGCATCTCGCGACGCTCACGGATTCCCTTCGCTGGCTCGAGGAGACCGGCGGCGAGCTCGCCCGAGTGGAAACGGAAGCGATCAACGCGGAGATCGGGGGTTCGTACCCGGATGATTTCGAAGCTCGGCTCGGGCAGGCGGAAATCCTGTGGGATCAGGTCGAGGCACTGGAGAACCAGCTGGCTGACACGGCCGGATCGACCTCCGACCGTCCAAGAGCGTCCCGGTCCATGATCGGCTTCGCGGGTGCCGCGATGGTGGTGGTGGGTGGAGGGGTCGCTGTGAGCCTGTCCGCCGCGGCGGGCGCGGTGGTAGCGGTCGCCGGTCTGTTTCTCGGCGCCGTCGCCGTGTGGCTGGCCAGGTCGGAGGGTGGCTCGGAGGCTCATGCCGCCAATCTGGCCCGACGACGCGACCAGGAACTCGCCGCCGTGCGCTCCAGACTGAACTCGATCGCGGTCGGCGTTCCCGCGCCCGAGCTCCTGGCGGCGAACCTGGATGCACACCGCAGCAGCTTCCGACGCCAGGAGGATTCCCGGGCTGCCGTTCGCCGCGCGCGGGACCGCTTGGTCGAGGCATTGGAGCGTGCCGCTCGGCTTCTCGAGCCGGTTGCGCCCCCTGGTGATTCGCGTGGCGAGGACGTCCTTCGCCGACTCGAGGCAGCCCGCGAAGAAGCGCGAACCCGCCTGGCCCGGGTTCAACTGCGCCTCGAAGAGCAGCCTTCCGAGCCAATCCTTCCCGATGGAGTCGATCCCACCGTGTCGGCAGTGGAGGCGGCTCGTGATGATCGACGAGCCCGGAGAGATGCTCTGAGTGAAGAGCGTGTCCAACTCAGTCTCGAGATCCGGGACCTGGATCGGGCCGCGGAGGACGTGTTCGCTCTTGAGCGCCAGCTGTCAGGATTGCGCGACCGTGTTATCGAGGCCGAGTCGGAGGTGGCGGCCCGGCGCTTCGCGTGGGAACTCGTCCGAGATGCCTACGAGGAGTTTCGCTCTACGGACCAGGACCGACTCCTTACGGCGGTCAACCGAAGGCTCGACGAACTTTCCGGTGGCCTGCTGGGTCCGGTCACTGCGGCAGGCGATCTGGCGACCGCCCGGGTCAGCCTGGCCGGACGCAGCGTAGCGCTTGACTCCCCGCCTCTCAGCTTCGGAGAGAAGCACGTCGTCCTGCTGGCGATCCGCCTCGGCGCCGCCGACTTCCTTTCGGGCGAGGGTATCCGCCACCCGCTACTGGTAGACGAGCCCTTCACACACCTGGACGAAGTGAGGTCGGCCGAAGTGTGGGGGCTATTACAAAGGCTCGCGATGGACCGGCA
>DAOVWI010000263.1 GCA_030636765.1 Gemmatimonadales bacterium | reverse complement strand
GGATACGGCGACCCCGGAGGTCTCCACCGCGGAGCTGATCGCGGCGCTGGCCGAGGGAAACGCCGTCCTTCTGGATACGCGTCCTCGTCTCGAGTGGGCCATCAGCCACATCCCGGGCGCCCTCAACGTCGCGCCCAAGCCGGGCATGCCGATGTCGGAGTACACGTCGGATGCCGCCGAGGTGGGTCGATTGGTGGCCGGGGAAAAGGCGGTGCCGCTCATTCTCTACTGCAGCGGACCCTTCTGCGGGAAGAGCAAGCGAGTCGCCCGCGATCTCCTCGCCGAAGGCTACACGGATGTGTCGCGCTACCAATTGGGTACGCCGGTCTGGCGAGCTCTCGGTGGCGTGATGGTGATCGAGCCGACCGGCGCACAGCACGTGTTCGAGCAGGACGGGACGGCCGTCTGGATCGACGCCCGCGACCCTGGTGACTTTCAGCAGGGCAGCGTTCCGGGAGCGAAGAACCTGCCCCAAAGTGGTGTGCTGGCGGGCAAGGATGTGGGGGAAGTGAGAGCGGCCAAGGACGACGGCCGGCTACCCGTACGGGACCACAACACGAGACTGATCGTGTTCGGAGCCGACGGAGAGCAGGCGAGGGCGGTGGCGGAGGCCCTCGCGCGAGAGGCCTTCCATAACGTGACCTACTTCGATGGCAGCTTCGATGTGCTTCAGGCAGCCCTGAATTGAGGTTTTGGCTTGGTACCTGACTGCGAAGACCTAAGCCCCGCCGAGCGATTCGCGCTCAACTACGCGCGGCCGCAGTCGGAATCGGAGCTTCGAGTGGAGCGGGAGGTGTTCGGCGGCTGCATCGGCACCGACGGCTACACGACAATCGAAGAGGCCGACGTGCTCCTCGATCGCCTTGTTCTCGGACCCGGGGAACGCCTCCTGGATCTCGGATCCGGCCGCGGCTGGCCTGGCGCGTACTTAGCGGAGGAGAGCGGGTGCGATGTCGTGCTCACCGACGTTCCGGTCAGCGCGCCGCGGGAGGCCCTGCTGGCCGCTCGGAACCGCAGTCTGACCGGCCGTTTAGCGGCTGCGGCCGCCGGAGGCGAGGCGGTGCCATTCAAGTCACAGGCTTTCGATGCCATTGTTCACTCCGATGTATTCTGCTGACTCTCCGACAAGCTCTCCGTGCTGAGAGAATGTCGGCGGGTACTGAGATCGGGAGGCAGGATCGCCGGATACGTGATCCACGTCGCGGCCGGCCTTTCCTCGAAGGACTACAGCCGAGCCGTCGAACTGGGGCCAAGCGAGATAGGGGCTCTGGAGGATCCGGCACGGCTCCACGAGCTTGCCGGGTTTGCCGAGGTCGAGCAGGTAGACACGACGGATCGGTGGCTCGCCACGACGTCCTCGTTCATGAAGGCGCGGGAACGCCATGAGAAGGGGTTGCGCCTCGCCGAGGGAGACGAGGCGTACGAGGAGGAGCAGGCCAAGAAAAGGGGTCTTGTCGAGGGAATGACGGCGGGAATCCTCCGTCGCTGCCTCGTGGCGGGGAGAGCCTCCTAGCGCTCCAATTCGGCGTCAACGTCCGCCGGGCGAAACGACTCCGGTCGCCGGCCATGCCCGCCGGCACGACGGAAAGCGTCAGCCCGTTCCGAACCAGCGCCTGAGTCGCTCCGCCTCGAAGGCGTGCTTCTCCTGCGCATGCGCTTCCGAGACATCACGGAGCTGGATCCGCGGCTCGGGCGCGGCGAAGAAGTCCCCCTCGATCAGCGTGGCGCTCGTCTTCCCCATCTCCATGAAG
>DAOVWI010000164.1 GCA_030636765.1 Gemmatimonadales bacterium | reverse complement strand
GAGTAGGTTAATCGTAATCCCATCTGTGGCAGCGCCGCCGGTCAGATCCACGGTGATCCAGGGTCCCTCGGATCCATCGCCGTCGTTGCCGTCGGAGCCCTCGGTACCATCGGAGCCCTCGGTGCCGTCCGTGACGTCCTCGTCATCGGCGCCGACGCGGTGCACCTGGATGGACGTCACCGTCATGTTGATCTCCGAGACCTGATCGAGAGGGACTCCGAGCTGGCTTCCGAGCGCGGCGAGGGCTCCGGGAGCGCTGACGCGCGCCGCGAGGCCGCTGCCCACCTGCCCGAGGATGACGTCCAGCCGTCCCATCTCCGGACCTGTGCTCCCATCGCAGCTGGTCAAAGCCAGGCCGAGGAACACCGCAGCGGCCAGCCCGGCCGGCCTGCGGCACGAAGAGAAACTACTTGCCTGCATCGTACCTCCTTCACGTAGATCATCGTCGATAATCGACCTCAACGGGAGCAAGAAACAGGCCCCGTGGGCACGTGTCAGGCGAGCCGCGCCGCGGGCAGGAGCACGCCCACCATCGGCTCGCGCTACGCCCGCAGCGGCAGAGAGATACGGCGATGTGGATCGGCGCAGGCACGTCATCTCGGGAGCGCCGACCCCTAGGGGGAGCTCGGGGCGTCGGCCACGCCTGCGTCCCCGCCTCCGCAACGATTGCGACCCGGAGCAACGAGTGCAGGCATCGGCGCCCCGGGTCGCCCCGGGTGGGTCGCCAACTACGGTCCTCTAGTCAGGCTCCCGCCTGGATCTGCAGCCCGGCGTCGAGGGCCTTACGGATCCGCGCACGCGACTCCTCGAGGTGCGGGACCGTGTATGCGTCAAGCCCATCTGGGCTGTCCAGCCGCTCGCCGATGCGCCGCTCGAGATCCGCCAGCCGGTGCCGGGCGACGGACCGGGCGTCCGCGGGCAGGTTGGAAGGCGGCTTGACCACCAGCTCCGTGAAGAGGGCGACATAGGCGCGCTGCAAGTCGCGGCGTCCGGCGGTCACGTTGCGGGCCGTGCCGCTCCACACCTCGCTCCAGATAGATTCCGTCAGAGCCAGGAAGAGCTCGGGGATGGTGACCACGCTGTCCGAGCCGTACTTGAGCTCCGCGTCGAGGATGCGCGCCAGCCGGGCGGGCCGTGTGAGCTGGCTGAGCAGCGCGCGCTGAAGCGACAGCACCTGCTCGAGCAGCGGATAATCGATCCGCCCGTCGATGGTGTTCTTGTTTCCCCAATGGCTCCACCGGTTCGCGCCGAATTCGCGCAGTACGTTGCGCGGCACGTCGAACGCGTCTTGCCCGAAGCCGTACTCGGTTATGAAGCCGAGGGCCCTCTCCTGCCTGGCCTTCGGCACGTTGACGAACGGCCCTCGCGCATCCCGGTCGCCCACATGGTCCCGGTACTGGTGCTGGCCTCCGATGTACTTCACACCTACGGCCACGGCCCGCGCGTACTGGGCGAGCGTCATCTGGAAGGCGTCCGTCAGGTCGTAGTAGGGCGAGTTGTCGGCGAGCACGGCCTCCGGGAGCTCCGGCCACAACGAGCGGATCAGCCGGGCGCGGCCCATGGCCCACTCCAGTGGGTCTCGGGAGAGGTCGTACACGTTGATGCTCGGGTCGAGGGCCCCCGACCCCCTCGCGTCCTCATCCGTTCCGTACTCGTGCCCGTTCAGCGCCCCCTCGCGGGCCAGCCGCGCGGCCCGCGCTTCGTCCGGAGTGTACGCGAAAGCGATCGCCCACAGGTCGTAGGTGCCGACGGTCGGCGTGTAGAAGTACCCGACGGGCTCGCCCTTCGGAGCCAGGTTGATCGTCGGGTACTCCATCACCGAGCCGGTGAGTCCGTTTTGCTCCACCCAGGCGCGATCGTGCAGCTTATCGATTGGCGTGTCATAGGAGGAGCGGAAGTTGTGGCGCAGGCCGAGCGTGTGGCCGACCTCGTGCATCGTGACCCACTTCAGGGTTTCACCCACGTAGGACATCGGAACGGCGTCGTTCGGGTTCAACTCGCCGGTGGCCGCCAGAAAGGCTCGGAGCAGCGATCCCTGCGCCGAGATCTCGGCGCCCAGCGTGGCCATCTCACCCCCCTCCGCGATCGAGGCGAGCTCCTCCGGTGAGGCTTCCAACATCTCCTCGATGGCGGCGCTCGGGGTGACCAGCGTACGCCACGCCCGCTTCCAGCCCAGGACCATGCTGGCCTCGAACAGGATGTCGGCATCCAGGATCTCGCCGGTTCGCGGGTCCACGATCGAGGGCCCGATCGCCCCGTATCCGGGCTGGTCGGAGACGTTCCACCGGAGCGTCGCGTACCGGATGTCCTCCGGGTCGGCGCCATCGGGCAACGGCTCGGCCCGGATCGCGTTCTTGAAGCCCGCGGCCTCGTACGCCCGGTTCCACTCCTCCACGCCGGCCTTCAGGTAGGGCCGGTACTCCTCGGGCACCGTGCTGTCGATGTAGTAGATGATCGGCTTCGCCGGCTCCACGAGGCCGTTTGCGTCCGGCCGTGCTCCGGGTGCCGGCTCGAGACGCCACTTGTTCACGTAGCGCCGGAAGAAGGTCTTGTCGTCCTGCGCGAAGTCCTTCTGAACGGTGAGGAAGGTGCCGATCCGGTCGTCGGCCAGCCGCGACCTCATCAGATCCGCCGGGAGCTCGGCCATCGTGTAGTGGATGGCGACCGAGATGAAGCGGCTGTCCGGCACCGAGCTGATCGAAACGGGCTTGCCCGGCTTGAACGTCAGGCGTGCGACCGCGTTGAGGTTCTTCGGAAACGCCTTCACCGATTCCAGATAACTGAGATCTTTGGCGAAAGAGGCGGCGCCCGGCTTACCCGGTGTCTCGGAGACCGCGCGCTTCACGCGCTGGCTGATGTCCGATAGGTCGGAGACGAGCCAGCCGTTGATGTCGATCACGAGCGCCGAATCCGCGCGGAATGATTCGATCTTGGCTGACTGCAACACCGACGGGCTGAACGTCAGCTTGACGGCCTCCTCTACAGCCGCATCGCCGCCTCCCGTGAAGCGGTGTGCCCGACGCACGAGGAACACGCGATCGCCGTGACGCTCCACGTGCACTACGGCACCCTCGAAGATGTTCAGCATCGTGCCGCCGAAGAGCGAACGCGCTCCGATTCCCTGGGCGATCTGGAAGGCCAGCAGGAACTCCTCTCCCAACCGTTCCTGGGGAATCGCCATGTACAGCTTGTCGGCCTTCTGATAGGTGTCGAAGAACCCCTCCCGGACGACCGCGTTCTCCGTCAGCTCCTCGAAGTCCTTGTACGGACCCTTCTCCTCCTTCTCCGACTCCTGATCTTCGGCTTCCTTCGGGCTATCCTGCCCCTCGTCGTGGGCCGCGTCACCCTCCTGGGCTGCCGCAGGGCTCCACGCCGCGAGAAACACCAAGATCAGGCCGAGCCACGTGCCGGGCACCGACACTCGCTTCATTGCACAACCCTCCTGTCGGGGTTCAGCAGGTCGTTAGGGGCATAACGGAAGAGGAGAATCCGACCCGTCACCCTCCACCACATTGCAAACGATCTGATGCGCGGGGCGTTCCCGCAACCCACAACCCGCGCGGGCACGGGATCCGCGCGACGAGGGGCGGACTCCAACCAGATGCGCCTTTCCCTCTCGAGCGCCTGGCGCTCCGCTCGCAGCTTTCGCCACGCCCGAAGTACCTGTCGCGCCCGCCCCTCTACCTCCCGTGTACTATCTTGCTCCGAGATAGGCGACCAGCGCGCTCGTCAACTCCTCTGCCAGCTCCGTCTCGGACATCTCGCCCAGCTCGACCACCGGTGTCGAGAAGACGATGGCTTCGCGACATGCCGACGCCACGATGAAGAGGCCCATGCGGACGGCTCGCTCCGGATCGGAGTGGCCGATCTCGTGCCGGTGGGCCAGGAACGCCGCCGTCCAACCCCGGGAGAAGGCATCGTGGTATGCGTTAGCCTCGGGAACGCCGGACGTCGGAGACGGCCGTTCCGCGTCGCCCAGGCTCCTCAGGAGGTCCCGGTTGAGCCGGTAGTACGTGACCATCTGCCCGACGACCTCTCTCGACCGCTCCTCGAGCGACATTCGCCGTGAGGCGAAGTGCGCGAGGTAGTTCCGGCCTCTTTCCGTCTGCCGCATGCCGTGCCGGCGGGCATACAGAGCCGAAAGGAGGGCCGCCTTGGCGGGGAAGCGGGCGTAGAACGCTCCCACCGAAGAGTCCGCCCGCCGGACGATCTCCGCGACCGTGACGCCTTCGAACGGTTTTTCCCTGAGAAGCTCCTCCGCAGCCCCCAGAATCCTCTCCATCGTCCGTTGGCTCCGCGCCTGCCGGGGCGGAATCGGGCGACGGGCTGAATCTGGGGTGCGGCTGCTGTGGGTCATTCGTTCGGATGTGCTCATGTTATTAGAAGTAGAATCTAGTTCTAATAATGTGTGGTCGACCGGATCGGCTCCGCAATCTCTACCGGCCGAGCTGCTCGATCCAGTCGACCGCCTCGCGCAGGTCGGGCACCTCCACGGTCGGTTGGACGTCGCCCGCGGCGGCTCGGCCCTGCCGGTTCACCCAGATCACCTGGACCCCTAGAGGGCGGGCGGCCCCCACGTCGTGATAATAGCTCTCCGCCAGGTGGAGGAGCCGGTCGGGCCGGCCTCCCACCTCCTCGAGAGCCCTCCGGAAGTGAGCCGTAGCGG
>DAOVWI010000010.1 GCA_030636765.1 Gemmatimonadales bacterium | reverse complement strand
CTCGCGATCCTCTTCGCCCTCGGTCCCGCAACGCCGGTGCACCGCATCGCGTACACGATCGTGCCGCTCATCGGGCGTTTCAGGGCGCCCTCTATGATCCTCGGCCCGGTCACGTTCGCGGTGGCGCTGCTCGCCGGGTTCGGTTGGCAGGCAGTGGCCGACGCGCGAGGGGGAAAGAGCCTGCCGTGGCCGTGGATTCTCGCCGCCTCGGGCCTCATCCTCCTGCCGGTCCTCGCCGCCGCTCTCACCCCGGAGGGGGTCGTGCGCTGGGCCGTGCACACGTGGTTCCCGTCCGGTTGGACGCGGGAGCCTCCGTCCGGCATCCTGACCGCGCTTCGCACGAACGGGGTGATCGTGTTGCTCGTCTGGGGAGGCACGCTCGCAGCCGCCTGGGGGGTGGAGCGCGGCCGGGTGGGGCAGGGAATCTGCGCCGCCCTGCTGATCCTCAGCACGTTCGATCTCGGACGGATAGGCTCACGCTATCTGATCACCGCGCCGCCGGAGCGGCTCCTGCCGGAGGAGCCAGCTCTCGAGGCCCTGCGGGCGAGCCTGAGACCCGGCGAGCGCGTGTGGCCGCTGCCGGACAGCTACCGACCGAACGAACTCATGTATTACGGGATCCCCGCGGTGACCGGCAGCCAGAACTTCCGGCTGGAGTGGTACGAGAGGCTGGTGGGCGGCATCGATTACCGGAATCTCGGCGGGAGGCCGGTGCTCTGGTCCCTGTTCGATCTCCATCACCTCACAACCGCGGAGTCGCTGAACGTGCCGTTCCTCACGGCGGTCGGAGAGGGGAAGAAGGGCTGGATCTACCGGATCGACGACCGCACGCCACACGCTCTCTTCCCGGCGAGCCTCCTGACGGTGACGGACACCGCTTCGGCCCTCACCGCGACGCTTGGGCTCACGAGCCCCACCGAACAGGCGATCGTCGAGACAAGCGGTTACGCCGGCGCTCCCGGAGAACCGGAGGGTGGCCAACCCCTCCAGGCGGGGGCGGGCGCGGCGACGATCGTCTCCTACGCGCCGAACGAGATCACCCTCTCGGTCTCGGCGGAGCGCCCGGGTCTTCTCTTCGTGAGCGAGATCTATCACCCGAGCTGGCGGGCTTCGGTCGACGGGAAGGAGGTGCCGATCTACCGGACGAACGTCGCGTTTCGGGCGGTGCCGGTGCCGGAGGGTCAGCACGACCTCGTGTTCCGGTACCGATCCTCCGAGATGTGGATCGGGGGTACGACCTCAGCCGCCACCCTTCTCCTCACGCTCACCGCCATCGGGGCGCTCGCCTCACGGCGTCGTCGGGGCGCGAGAGCGGATCCGGCGCCCTAGCCGCCGCCCCGACGAGGTCGAGGAGAGCGTGGGTCTACGGTGGAAACGGTTCCGAGTCGCCGCCTTCCTGCTGCTGGCGCTCGTCTTCGTCGCCCTTTTTCTCGTCCGGGGATGGAGCGCGCTGGAGGGGCTTGGCGGGCCTGCCGAAAGCGGCTACTGGCGCGTCTCGCCCCGTTGGCTCCTGGCCGGGTTGGGCCTCGGCACGGCCAACCTGCTCGGCATGGCCGCCCTCTGGGTGTGGCTTGCCCGCCGTTTCGGAGAGAGGATCGAGTACCTGGAAGGGATCCCCGCCTGGCTGGGGGCCAACCTCGGTCGGTACATACCGGGGAAGGTCTGGCAGCTGGCCGGCCTCGCCGCCTACATGCGCGGGAAGGGCCATTCGAGCTCCGTCGCCGTGCTCTCGGCTCTCGCGCTTCAGATCGTCGTGCTCGTGACCGGGCTTCTGGCCGCGGTGCTCGCGCTCGGGGGACGGATCGAGAAAGCGTTCGGTGGCTCGGTGCTCGTGCCGATCCTCATGGCCGCCGGCCTCCTGCTGCTCCTCCACCCGGCGATCCTCCGCAGAAGCACGGCGGGGCTCGCCCGGCTGCTGCGGGAGGACTCCGGCGACGGGCCGGCGGGAAAGGCGACGGGCCAGGCCAGGGAAGAGGCGCCCAAGAGCGGTGAGACCCTGCTGATCGGCTTGGCAACGCTGGCCGCGTGGTGGCTGTACGGGGTCGGGCTCTGGTGCATCGCCGCCGGCCTCCTCGAGGATCCTATCGGTGATCCCGTTACGCTCATGGGCATCTACGCGGCCAGCTACGTGGTCGGCTACATTGCGCTGATCAGCCCCGGCGGCCTGGTCGTGCGGGAGGGAGCGATGATCCTGCTCCTGGCGACCGTGTTATCGGTCCCGGCTGGCGTGGGCGCCGTGCTGGCGGTGGCGGCCCGCATCTGGGCCATCGTTTGCGAGCTCGCGGCGTTCGGCGTCGCGATGCTTCTCCGGTACGCCTCCGACCGAGCAGGTCCGACCGATCCCGAAGCGAAGGGAGCCCCATGAACGCACGCGAAGAGCGTTCCGTTCCCACCGGCCCGCCCACCGGCCCCGGACGGGGAAGGGCCCTGGTCGTGCTTCCGACCTACAACGAGGTGGAAAGCCTCGGAAGGATCCTCCCCCGCATCCTGGCGCAGGACGACCGTCTCGACGTGCTCGTCGTCGACGATGCCTCGCCCGACGGCACCGGGGACGTGGCGGACCGGCTGGCGGAGGAGAGCGACCGTGTGTCGGTCATCCACCGAGCCGGCAAGCTCGGCCTCGGTTCGGCATACCTCACCGGCTTCCGGCGGGGACTGGAGCTCGGATACGAGTACCTGCTGGAGATGGACGCGGACTTCTCCCATGATCCCGAGTATCTGGGCGCCTTCCTCCAGGCCATCGCCTCCCACGACGTGGTCATCGGCTCCCGTTACGTCCGGGGCGTGAACGTGGTGAACTGGCCGATGTCGCGACTCCTTCTCAGCTACTTCGCGAACAAGTACGCCCGCTGGGTCACAGGCCTTCCGCTGACCGACAGCACGAGCGGCTTCAAGTGCTTCCGCCGGAGGGTCCTTGAGGCGATCGACCTCGAGAGCGTCGCCTCGACCGGCTACGCCTTCCAGATCGAGATGGACTTTCGTGCCTGGAAGCTCGGGTTCGACATCACCGAGATCCCGATCGTCTTCGTCGAAAGAGCCGAGGGCGAGAGCAAGATGGCCGGCTGGATCGTCCGGGAAGCGATCTGGAGGGTCTGGTCGCTTCGCCTCAAGTCTCTCTTCCGTCGCTTGTGATAGGTCGCTGAAGGGACCCCTGCGGGCCGAGTCTCCGGGCCAGCTTCTGCGGGAGAGTGGGAGAGGGGAGGTATTCCAACCAACGTTTGAAATGGCCCCCCTGAAGGCACAAGTTTACATAATGTACATTATGCGCCATTCACCACGGCGGTTCTGCCATAGGAAGGAACGGATCGGAAAACGGCCCAAAACCGGGCCCCAGAGGCTCTGGAAGGGTGAAATCCGGCTCGGGAGGCGGAGTTGAGCGGGATTTTCTTCAGTTGGTCCTTGTCGGCTCGCCCGCCGCGCTTCGAGAGCGGGCTCCTCCACCGACGCTGCAAACGTCCCTAAGCTGCTAGCCCTCTCCGGGCTCGGGAGGCGCCGGCTCCTTCGGGTCGCCGGCGTCAGTGGCCGGCGTGGCTTCCGCGGCCTCCGGATCTTCCAGGCTCGGCACCGGAGCTTTCGGTGCGGCGAAGGCATTCGGCGCGGGCTCGACGCCGGAGGCGATCAGGGCCTCGATCTCGCCGAGACGGACTCGGTAGAGATCATCCGTCGCTCCCTCCTCCTCGATAAGCCGCTCGTAGGTGGCCGCAGCCTCCTCCAGACGACCCAGCTCGGCCAGGAGCCTTCCCCGCTCGGCCAGGGCGCGATGGCGCTGGTACGGCACATACGCTTCCCGGATGATCTCATCGAGCTTGGCAAGGGCCCTGTCCTCCTCTCCCACCTGCTTGTACGACTCGGCCAGCAGGATCGCAACGGCATACCCGGTCGGACGATCCGTCGGTTCCGAGAGGATCGGATCCAGCGTCTGTATCGCGGCTTGGGGCTCCCCCGTCCTGAGCTGCAACCTGGCCAGCAGCAACCGTCCCTCTACGGCCGATGGCGTCCCCTCGAAGCGCGCGATGAAGCCCGTGAGTCTCGGAATCGCGTCCGCCGGCGTAAGGGTGCCGCGGAGCTGGTTCAGCTCGATCGCCGCGGCCGCCCGCAGGCTCTGCCGGTAGCTCCGGTAGTAGAACACGCCTCCGACGAGCAGGCCGATGGCGACGGCCACCGAGATGACGACGCGCGTGTGCACCCTCATCCACGCGGCCGCGGCATCCAGGAAGCCGAGAATCGCGTCTTCCTGGCTGATCTCCTCTCTTCTTTTCTTCGGGGCTACGGCTCCGGGCATGAATCTCCAGCTATCCGATCTCGGGGTCGCACTGCGTGCGTCCTATCAACGTGAGGTCAAACACTATAACGTAAGTAATGCAAACACATTGTATGGCCTGATCGCGTCGCGTCCCGGCAGTGCCGCCAGTTCCACGAGCACGTGGATCCCTCCGACGATGCCGCCCAGTTCCTCGATGAGCGAGGACGTAGCGGCGGCGGTGCCTCCCGTCGCCAGAAGGTCGTCGACGATGACGATCCGCTCCCCCGGCCGCACCGCATCCGCCTGCAGCTCGAGGTGAGCGTTCCCGTACTCCAGATTGTACTCCGCGGAAACGGTCTCGCCCGGCAGCTTGCCCTGTTTCCGCACGGGAATGAAGGGGATGCCCAGGCGCAAGCAGACCGGAACGCCGAACAGGAAGCCGCGTGACTCGATGCCCGCGATCTTCTGAGCGCCCACAGCGTCCGCCTGCTCGGCGAAGACCTCAACGACCTCCGCCAGGAGCGCCTGATCTCGAAACAGGGGGACGATATCGCGGAACAAGATTCCGGGGCGCGGGAAGTCCGGGTAATCCCGCAGCTGGCGCCTCACGCGCACGGCGACCATCTCCGCCCTCGCCCGCAGGCTCTGTTCATCACCTCCGGCCACGGCCGGTCCTTCGTGCTGGCTCATAGGAAAAAGAAGCTACCGGTGCGATGAACCGAGCGTCAACGTGCGGAGAAGACGCCAAGCGCGACGAATCCGCCGATCAGCAGGGCAGCGAACACGATCGTCAGGAGGTTGAGATAGCGGTCGATGAACTCCCGTATCGGGTCGCCGAACGCCCGGATCAGCCCCGCGACGAGGAAGAACCGCATCCCGCGGCTCACAGCCGTCACAAGCACGAAGGGGATGAAGGGGACGTGAAAGCCGCCGGCGGCGATCGTGAAGACCTTGAACGGGATCGGCGTGAAGCCGGCCGTGCCCAGCGCAATCACAAGGTTTCGGCTGTAGGCATCACCGATCGCCGCGTACTGTCCGGAGTACCCGTAGAACTCCACGATCGGCCTTCCAACGGTCTCGTACAGCGCCGACCCCATCAGGTAGCCGATCATCGCGCCGAGGATGGAGCCCACGGTGCACAGGGCCGCGAAGCGCCACGCTCGCCTCGGACGCCCCAGAGCCAGGGGAATGAGGAGAGCGTCGGGGGGGATCGGAAAGACGGAGGATTCCACCACGGCTATGCCGAACAAGGCCGCGGGACCGCCCGGACGATCCGCCCAGCCAAGCACCCAGTGATAGAGGCGGCGCAAGGGTCCATCCCGACTGGCCGCCTCCGCTGCCCTGCCTGCCCCGTTCACCACGTCGCCGCGGTCCGTCGGCCCCTTTTCGCTCACCAGCCGTGCTCGCCGACCAGCGGAACAAAGCGAGCGCGGTCGATCGTCTCGACGTGGAACGAGCCGCCTCGGTTCAACACCCTGACGAGCTCCTGGCTCTCGGCTCCGCCTACGGGCACTACGAGCCGCCCGTCCGCCGCCAGCTGATCGTAGAGATGAACGGGTGGCTCCGGAGCGGCGGCCCCGATCAGAATCACGTCGAAGAGCGCCGCCTCCGGCCAGCCTCCGCTTCCGTCGCCAGCGGCGAGGGTGACGTTGCGTATCTCCAGCTCCTGGAGAGTGCGGCCGGCACGGTCGGCCAGCTCGGGCACCCGCTCGATCGAAAACACCCTGTCGGCCAGCGTTGCGAGAAGGGCCGTCTGGAAGCCTGAGCCGGTCCCGATCTCGAGCACACGCTCGCTTCCGTCGAGATCCGAGAGGGAGAGGTGCAGAGCGTGGACAGCTGGGCGCGAGATGGTCTGCCCGAAGCCGATCGGGAGCGCTGCGTTCTGATACGCCCGCCCTCGGACCGCCTCCGGCACGAAGCGGTGCCGCGGGACGGTGGCGAAGGCGTGGAGCACGGCAAGATCCGTGATGCCGAGCACCCGGAGCTCCTCGCTCAGCCGCTGACGGTCACGGACGTACGTCTCAGTCACCGCCCGAACGACCAACCCCTCACCTCCTCCAGGCGCCCGAAACTGGTGAGATCGAGGTGCATCGGCGTGATCGAGACGTGACCTTCCTCCACGGCCCCGAAATCGGAGTCGGCGCCGCCGCTCCAGTCCAGCACACCGCCTCCGATCCAGAAGAACTCGCGGCCGGCCGGGTCGCGGCTCCGCCTCAGCGAATCGGAGTAGACGCGCTTTCCGAGCGACGTCACCCTGTACCCCTTGACCTCTTCGGCAGGAAGATCCGGGAGATTGATGTTGAAGAAGGTCTCCTCTGGGAAGTCCTCGCGCCGAACGATGACCCCCAGGAGCTCGGCCAGCAGATCCCCGTACCCCTCCAGCCTGCCGTCGTCACGGCCGGCGAACGATACCGCGATCGACGGGACACCCAGGATGGTGCCCTCCATCGCGGCCGCCACGGTCCCCGAGTAGAGCACGTCCTCCCCCATGTTCGGGCCGTGATTCACTCCCGAGAGGACAAAATCGGGCTTTCGCTCGCACAGCTCGTTGATGGCCAGAAGCACGCAGTCGGTCGGCGTCCCGTCCACGGCGACCCGCTGTACATCGACCTCCGTCACGCGCAGCGGCCGGTGGAGGGTGAGAGAGTGGCTGCTGGCGCTTTGCTGCCGGTCCGGCGCGACGACAAACACCTCCCCGAGCCTTCCGGCGGCCTCGCATAGAACCCCCAGTCCGCGGGCGTGGATGCCATCATCGTTGGTGCAGATGAAACGCAGGGTCAAACCGAACCCAGGAGCTCCACCAGCGAATCGACCTCCTGGCGAAGGTCACGCACGGTCTCGGTGTCCAGCGCGATACGCGATGCCTTGGCCAGCTTGCCCTGCTTGCGAAGCTGGTCGAGCTTACCGCGCGCGCCCTCGATCGTGTATTTTTCCGAGTAGAGGAGATGGCGGAGCAGCTGGATGAGCTTGATCTCGCGCCGTCGGTACACCCGGTTTCCAGCGGCGTTCTTCGTCGGATTCAGCATCGGGAATTGGCTCTCCCAGTACCGGAGCACGTGCGGCTTGAGGTCGGTGATCTCGCAGACCTCGCCGATCGAGTAGTACTCCTTGGCAGCGATTCGGTCGGTCACGTTCTAGCTCCACCGTTCGGGTTTCGGGTCCCTCGCCATCAAGCGACTGAGCGCCCGGGCCGGCGCCACATCCTGGTACAGGATCGAGTGGATGGCGTCCACGATCGGCATCTCGACCTCGTGCCGCTTCGCCAGCTCCACGGCCGCCCTCGTCGTGCGGATCCCCTCGACCACGTTGTGCATGCCCGCCAGCACCTCGTTCAACGGACGGCCCGCGCCGATGGCCAGTCCGACCGTGCGGTTCCGGCTCAACTCCCCCGTACACGTGAGTATGAGATCACCGATGCCGGCCAGGCCCGCAAGCGTTGTCTCCTCACCGCCCAGGCGCGTGGCCAACCTCATGATCTCGGCAAGTCCGCGGGTGATCAAGGCCGCCCGGGCGTTGCTGCCCAGGCGGAGACCGTCGCTCATCCCAGCCGCGAGCGCGATCACGTTCTTTAGAGAGCCACCGATCTCGGTTCCGACAACATCGCCGAGCGTGTAGATGCGGAAATGCTCGTTCTGAAAGAGCTGCTGCACCACTTCACGATCCTGCCGTGAGCGCGACGCCGCGGCGCACGCCGTGGGGAGACCTCGGGCCAGCTCTTCGGCGAAGCTCGGGCCCGAAAGCACGACGAGACGCTGCGACGCCCATTCGCCGAGCACGTCGGCGAACACCTGGCTCATTCTGAGGTCGGTTCCGATCTCGATCCCCTTGGATGCGCTCACGAGGACCGGCTCACCGGCCAGGCCCGTTTTCGCTCTCTCCAGCACCTCGCGAACGAAGTGGGACGGGGTCACACACACGACGATCGCAGAGCCGGCCAGCGCCTCCGACATCTCCGTCGTAGCGCCGAACGGCGCCAGCTCGATGCCCGGAAGGTACTTCGTATTTCGGCGGTTGCCGGCGATGTCCTCCGCGACGGACGGGCTGTGTGACCAGGCGGTCACCTCGTGACCGTTGCGGGCGAGCACGTGAGCGAGCGCCGTTCCCCAACTCCCGGCGCCCAGCACGCAGATCGGCAGGGTCACGGCTCCTCGCGTCCCACGCCCAGGTCCGCCGGACGCGATCCGGGAGGCTCTCCCGGCATCTCGCCGACAGAGCCATCGGCCGTAGGGTTCGGCCGGAACGGCAGCTCCTTGCCCCGCAGGAGCCGGCCCAGATTGGAGCGGTGCGTCCACCAGACGAGGACGGTCAGGCCCAGGGCGAAGAGGATCGTCTCCGGCGGTGCGTCCTCGTAGAAAGCTAGCACGGGAACGAGCGCCGCGGCGGTCAACGAGCCAATCGACACGACGCGGGTGATCAGGGCAAGGCCGATCCATGCCAGGATGGAAACGGCCACCGCCACGGGGGCGAGCGCGAGCATCGCCCCGGCTGCCGTCGCGACACCCTTGCCTCCCTTGAACCGCAGAAAGACCGGCCACACGTGGCCCGAGATGGCCGCCACTCCGTAAACGAGCGCCATGTGGGGCCAGCCTTTTCCATCCCACAGCGGAAAGAACCACACGGGAACCAGTCCCTTGAGCACGTCCGCCACGATCACCGGAATCGCCCACCTGGACCCGAGCACCCTGTAGACGTTCGTGGCGCCCGTGTTGCCGCTCCCCTCGCGCCGCAGATCCACCCCCGCCACACGCCCGGCTGCGTACCCGAACGGCACGGATCCCAGCAGATAGGCGGCGAGCATGAAGATCGCGGGTCTCACCGGCGCCTTTCCTCCCGTTTCTTCAAGCGGAAGCGGATCGGCGTTCCGAGGAAGTCCCAGGCCTCGCGAAAGCCGTTCTCCACATACCTAACATAGTGTTTCGCCAGGTCCTTCGGCCGGTTCAGCCATAGCACGAAGAAAGGTGGCGCGGTCGAAGCCTGCGTGCCGTACAGGATCTTCACCTCGCCTCTGGGCCCCTGCGGCGGATGCTGTCGGAACGTCAGCGCCCCCAGGACCCTGTTCACCTCGGCGGTGGGGATTCGCGCCTTCCGCCGCTTCTGTACCTGGATCGCCAGCTCGGCGGCCTTTCGGACGCGAAGCCCCGTGAGCGCCGAGGTCGTGATCATCGGTACCTTTCGCAGATACGGCGCTCGCTCCAGGAGCTCTCGCTCGAAGGACTTGAGCACGGCAGGCCCCCGGTCCTCCCCCACCTCCCACTTGTTCGCGACCAGCACGAGCCCGCAGCCGGCGTCCCAGGCCGCTTCTCCAATCCGGAAGTCCTGGTTGGTCGCGCCGGCCGCCGCGTCGACCAGCAACAGGCACACGTCGGAGCGCTCGATCGCCCGAGCCGCCCGAAGCCGACTGTAGAACTCCAGGTCGCTCTCGATCCGGGCGCGCCGGCGCAGACCGGCCGTATCCACCAGGCGGACCCGAACGTCGTCGAGTGTGAGGTACGTGTCGATCGCATCACGGGTCGTTCCCGGCTCCTCGGCAACGATGACCCTGTCCTCCCCCAAGAGCCGGTTCACGTAGCTCGACTTGCCCACGTTGGGCTTCCCGATGACGGCCAGGCTCACGTCGTAGGCCTGCGTGATCTCCGAGTCGCTCTCCGGCAGGAGCTCGACCACCCGGTCCAGAAGGTCGCCACTCTGCTTCCCCGAGAGAGCCGCGACCGGAACCGGCTCGCCGAGGCCGAGCTCGTAGAAGTCCAGGTGAGCCAGCGACCGCACCGGCTCATCGATCTTGTTGACCGCGAGCAAGACCGGATGCCCCGAGCGCCGCAGCAGCTCGGCTATGTGTCGGTCGATGGCCGTCACCCCTTCCCTCCCGTCCACGACAAAGAGGATGACGTGGGCCTGCTCCACCGCCGCCAGCACCTGCCTTCGCACCTCCGCCTGGATCCCCTTCCCCTCCCGGTCCGTCACGCCACCCGTGTCGGCCAGCATGAACGGCCTCCCGGCCCACTCCGCAGCCGCGAACTGGCGATCTCGCGTCACGCCGGGCTCCTCCGCCACGATCGCCACCCGCCTGCCGAGGACCCGGTTGAAGAGCGTGGACTTCCCCACGTTCGGACGGCCGACTATCACGACGACCGGGACGTCCGGAATCCCATGGCGCGCCGCGGGGGCTTTCAGCTCCACGCCACCAGCCCATCCGTTACGTGTTCGGCTCCGCGGATCGCGAGGCCGGGGAGCGAAGCCCGCAACTCTTCGAGAGACAGATCGTCGAGGAAAACCCCGTCCTCGTTCACGGCTGATTGGGAGAAGAGCGCGAGATCGAACCCCTCGTACGAGCGCAGCGCACCCAGGTGATCCTCGCCTGAAAGCAGCCCGGCGCTTGTCACGAGTGTCCCGTAGAGCGAGTTGGGTGCGGCCGTCACCTCCACGTGGGCGCCGGAGGCAGCGGCCAGCTCGCCGGCCAGCATCCGCAGCGTCGGGCCCATGGCGACGCCGGTGACCAGCACGACCCGGCGGCCCTCGAGGCGGGGAAGGCGATCCAGGTCGGCGCGCACCGCATCGCGCAGCTGGGAGATGGCTCCCACACCGTTGCCGACCAGCTCATCGTTGTCGAAGTACTCGGACCCCGGAGCGTCGAGGCCCGCAGCGATAAAGAACTCGTCGGAGGCGTAGCACCAACCGAAGCCGCGTGCGCGCAGCGCGATCGCCCTGGCACCTTCGACCCGGCGGAGGACCGCACGGCACTCATCCGCGCTCATCGGCCGGATCCCGGCATCCTGGTTGAACCGAGTGAGCCCCACCGGGACTACGGAGAGGGAAAGCACGGCCTCTCCCCGTCCGTACAGGTCCTCGATCGTGCGGTCGAGCGCCGGGCCGTCGTTGACTCCAGGACAGATCACAACCTGCGCGTGGAAGGCGATCCCCCCTCCGGACAGTCGATCCAGGTGCTCGTTGATCTCTCTCGATCTGGGGTTCACCAGCATTCTCCCCCGCACCTCCGGATCCGTCGCGTGAACGCTCACGTAGAGAGGGGAGAGCCGCTGCTCGAAGATCCGCCGCCAGTCTTCTTCGCGCAGGTTGGTCAGGGTGACGTAGTGCCCGTGCATGAACGACAGCCGGTAGTCGTCATCCTTGATGTACAGGCTGGGCCTCAGCTTCAGCGCCTTTGGATTCCCCTTCACGAAACAAAACGGACAGGCGTTGGTGCAGCGACGAATCTTGTCCGCCTCGGGAACGAGGCCGATGGATTCGAACTCCTCCTTCTCGATCTCGAAGATGACCTGCTCGCCGTCCGGCTTCTCGACCTCCAGCTTCACGCGCTCGGCCGCCTCCAGATACTGGAGATCGAGCGAATCTCTCAGGTCGGCCCCGTTCAGCCGGATCAGCACCGTGCTGACGGGAATACCGAGACGGGCTCCGATGGAGTTATTCCGGACCCGAGCGACCCGAATCATGATCGGCCAGGACGTGGGTTGCCGCCTCGAGCTGGAAGACGGGGACGAGAACCCGCACGATCGCGAGCCCCCCCACGCTGGCGCCGAGGCCCGGCCGGCGGGCCTAGCCGGTCGATACCTTTTGGAATCGGAATCCCGCGATCGGCGTGTCGCTCGTCAGCTCGACCTGGAAGAGCTCGCTCTCACCCGCCGCCGGAATCACCAGCTCCAGCTGCTCGGTCGCGGCCACCTGACCCTGCGGATCCACGAAGTCGATCGGGATCGTGACCGCCGCGCCCTCCTCCTCGCCGCGCCCCATCACCATGCCCTCGACTACGTAGCCGTTCTCCCCCCGCTCGCGCAGCTGGACGTTCTCCAGGCTGAAGCTCAGCGCGCCTCGCTCCTGGATACTCTTCAGGGCACCCGCCGCGTCGTCCACGTGGCTCTTCGCGTTTGCCAGCAAGGTGTAAGCATCGAAGTCGTAGGGGAACCACTCTACGAGCTGGCCGCTCACCTCAGCGGCCAGCTCGTACTCCTCAGCCTCGATCGCGGCCGTGGCCATGTTGTTCATGGCATCCCAGTCGTAAGGATTCAGCTCCCGGGCCTTCCGGAACGCCTCGATCGCATCGGAGAAAGCGTCCGCCTCGTAAAGTCCAACCCCTACCTGGTTCCACTGGTCGACGGTGAGATCGTCGCGCGCGAGAAGCTTCGTGAAGGTCTCCTGTGCGGCGGCGGCGTCGCCAGAGATCACCTGCGCCACCGCATAGTTCATCTCGGCGAGCACGTCATCGGGGTGCGCTTCGGCGAACGCCTGCAGGGCCGTGCGGACCTCCTCCTCTCGTCCCAAGGACCGTAGTGCCTCGGCCAGGTTGAGTGACGCGTCCCGAGCCTGATCGGTCGGGTCGTCCGCCGCGACCGCCAGGCGGAACTGTTCGACCGCACTCTCCACATCGTCCAGATTCTGATACAGAAGCCCCGCGTTGTTGAAGGATCGAGAGTCGTCGTAGAGCACGTTAGCCTTCAGGAAGGCCGCGAGAGCCGCTTCCTGATCGCCCACCTGGTAGGCTTGAATCGCCTCGTTGTACGCGTCGGCCCATCCGTTGAAGCGGGAATTCCCCGCCCGTTCCTGGCAGGCGGGATCCACGCTCACGAACCGGTCGAGCAACTCGTCCGCCGCCTTGAAGTTGCCCAGGCCAATGTGGGCTTCGGCTGCGAGCCAGAGCGCCGTTGGATCGTCGTCGTCCGCGATCTCCGACTTCAGCTCCTCCAGTGCCTCTTCGTAGAGGCTCCGCGCCTCCACCGGATCCTCCAATTCGGCTGCTTTCGTGATCTTCTCCACCGCCTGCTCCGTGGCTGAGTGGGAGACGAGAACACACTTCTCTTCCTCCTGCTCCTGCGCCCCCAAAGCAGCCGGCACCAGGATCACTCCGGCAAAAGCAAGAGTCGTCGCGAGAGCTCGAACGCCCGCTCTTGAGTTCTTCATCTGACTGGGATTCCTCGTCCTGAGTTCATGTGGCTCCACGCTCCCCTCCGCGGCGGATCCGCCAAACGCCACTTCTACGGAATCCAGCGCTCGCGCCAGTGGGTTCCAAGGCGAATCCGCAGCCGGTTCTACCCACGCAGTCAGGGCTCGGATCCACCCCGGCGACGGCCCAGCGGGCACGGTGCAGCGTCAGTAAACCAGCGCGTGAGCCGTGTTGAAGAGCACCACCGCCTCGCCGTCCGCCAGTGATCCCTCCTTCCGCAACTGCCTCGCCGCGGCCAACGTCGCTCCCCCCTCGATCGAAGCACTGATGCCCGCGCGGCCAAGCTCGGCCGCGGCGAGCCGCGCCTCCTCGTCCGTGACAGCCAGCGCACCGCCACCGCTCTCCGTCAGCGCCCGCAGGATCAGGAAGTCTCCGAGCGCGGCCGGGACGCGAAGCCCATACGCGGAGGTCTCCGGCTCCTCCCAAACCTCGGCTTCCGGCCGGCCCTCCCTGAAGGCCCGGACGATCGGCGCACACCCGTCCGCCTGCACGGCGTACATCCGCGTGCTTCCTGTCGCAATCCCCAGCGCCTCAAGCTCGGCCAGCGCCTTCCAGCTGCCGATGAGTCCCGTCCCCCCTCCGGTGGGATAGACGATCGCGTCGGGAACCCGCCAGCCCAGCGCCTGGACGATCTCCAGCATCATCGTCTTCTTGCCCTCGATGCGGTAAGGCTCCCTCAGGGTCGATACATCGAACGCCCCCGTCCGGCGCGCGTACCGACGTGCGGCCGCGCCACAGTCTGTGATCAGCCCCTCCACCTGTCGGACCTCCCCACCTGCGGCCCGCGTTCGCCTCTCCACCTGCACCGGCGTGTCCACGGGCAGGTAGACGCGCGCTGGAAGCCCGGCCCGGCCGGCGTACGTGGCCAGCGACACTCCCGCGTTTCCGGCGCTCGGGATCACGAAGCGCGTCACACCGTCCAGGGTCGCGCGAGTGACCGCGGCCGAAAGGCCACGGTCCTTGAAGCTGCCCGTCGGGTTTCGCCCCTCGTCCTTCACGTACAGGGTGAGGCCGTCGAGGCCGGCGTCCGGACCGCGTGCCGAGGTGCTCCGACAGCTGCCGCCGGCACCCGGACGGCGGAGAGGAAGCAGCGGCGTGGCACCCTCACCGAGCGTGACGGGCTCTTCGCCCTCCCGCAGCGGCATGATCTCCCGGAAGCGCCACATGCCCTGGTCGCACCCCCGCCGCTCCCATATCTCCTGCAGAGCGGCCCCGTCGAGGCGGCTCAGGTCGTGCCGCACGAGAAGCGGCTTCGCGCACGCCGGACACAGCGCGGCGCCGGACACAGCCTCCATCCGGTGTCCACACTTCCCGCACTCGAGGTGGAAGCTCACGCCCCTGCCGCGGCGATTCCGCGACGCAGGCGCTCGAGGGTCCGCTCCGCTCCCAGGATGTAGGCGATGTCCGGCAGATCGGGACCTTGTATGGCACCCGTCAGGGTCGCCCGGACCGGGTGGTAGAACGCCCGCCCCTTGATACCGACGTCGCGCCCCACCTCAAGGAGTGCCTCCCGAAGCGTCTCTCGCGTCCACTGTTCGAGCGCCGACCAGCGCTCCGTCACAGCTGCGACGACCCGGGCGGAGTGCGGCTCTTCGAGCACCTCACGCACCGCGGAGTTCGACAGGTCGGGCTCGGGCAGGATGAGCTCGCACACGTCATTAGCGTCGGAAAGCACGAGGATGCGTTCGCGCAGCACCTCGGTGAGAGCTCGGAGCTCGGTCTCGCCGAGCGAGAAACGGTCCACCAAGCGTCCGGCCAGATCCACCTCGAGTCTCTCGATCGACTCGCGACGGAAGTGCTGTCCGGAAAGCCATCGCATCTTCGCGGGATCGATCTCCGGGTTCGCCGCCCCGAGACGGTCCAGGTCGACCTCTGCCATCAAGCGCTCGCGCGAGAGGATCTCGTCACCGGTTGGGCTCGACCATGAGAGCAGCGAAAGGTAGTTGAGCACCGCATCCGGGTGATATCCGACCTCCTCGTAGGCGCGCAAGCCAGTCGCGCCGGCGCGCTTCGACAGCTTGCCGCCGCCCGGCGCGAGCACCGACGGAAGATGGACAAACTCCGGCGGCTCCGCTCCGAGAGCTCGATAGAAGAGCACCTGCTTGGGCGTGTTGGACAGATGTCCGGCTCCTCGAATCACATGCGTGATCTCCATCAGGAGATCGTCCACGACTACGGCGAAGTTGTACGTCGGCCGGCCGTCGGAGCGCAGGATGACGAGATCTCCGATCTCCTCGCCATGGACTGTCAGCTCGCCCCGAATCCGGTCCGCGTAGCGTATCGGGCCGGGATCGACCCGGAAGCGGATCGATGGCCGTCGGCCTTCCCCGCGGAAGCGCTCCTCCACTTCCCGCGGGAGGTCGCGGCAGCGTCCATCGTAGCGGAGCTCTCCCTTCCGTGCCCGCGCCTCCGCGCGTCGGATCTCCAGCTCCTCGGTGGTGCAGTAGCACCGGAAGGCGAGCCCGGCCGAGAGCAGCCGGTTCGCGTGCTCGCCGTATATCTCGAGGCGCTCGCTCTGTCGATAGGGTCCGTGTGGTCCGCCGACGAAGGGCCCCTCATCGCGGTCCAGCCCGAGCCAGTCGAGGGCCCGCACGATACCATGCTCCGCCGTCGCGACCTGGCGCTCCAGGTCCGTGTCCTCGAACCGGAGAACGAAGGCCCCGCCATGCCGGCGGGCGAACAGCCAGTTGAGGACCGCGGTTCGCGCGTTCCCCAGATGGAGCTCTCCGGTCGGGCTCGGGGCGAAGCGGGTCCTGACCTTCACGGCCCCTCCTCCACGTGGCTTCGACCCGCTCGCTCCGCCGGCGCCGCTTCGGCACCCGCGGCCGAACGCTTGCCCGCGTACCCGACACACTGAACGATCGGAAGACGCGGATAGCGCGCGAAACAGCGATCGGAACGCGAGCGTTCGCACAGGACGAACACCGATCCGCGGTGGCTCCGGATCCGGCGAGCGAAGGAGCAAGACGCGCAGAGCCCGGCCTCGGTCACGGCCCCTCGCCCGATGTCAGGCTCGCGTGGATGCGCGCCGCCGTGCTCCGACCGACACCCGGAGTGGCTTCCAATTCCTTTACCGAGGCGGCGAGGAGCGCCTCCACGCTGCCGAACCTCCTTAGGAGCGCCTGCTCCCTCGCCGGGCCGACGCCCGGTATCTCCGACAACCGCGAGCGCAGGGTGCGCCGGCGCCGAAGCGTGCGGTTGTAACCGAGCGCGAATCGGTGTGCCTCGTCGCGGGCTCGCTGAAGCCAGTGCAGGCCCGGGTCCCGGCGATCCAGCCGCACCGGTTCGACCTCCGACGGCCGGTACACCTCCTCCGCTCGCTTGGCGAGTGCGATGGCGGGAAGGTCCGACACGCCGGCCGCCTCCATCGCCTGGAGCGCCGCACCGAGCTGGCCTCGACCTCCGTCCACGAGCACGAGGTCGGGAAGTCCCCTGCCCTCCCGCACGCGCCGATCGAAGTACCGTCCGACCACCTCCTGCATCATCGCGTAGTCGTCGGTTTCTCCGTCCGGTACCTCTCGGATCCGGAAGCGCCGGTACTCGTCTACCTTCGGCTTCCCATCCTGCAGCCAAACGGCGCTTCCCACCGACGCGGATCCGGCGAGCGTAGAGATGTCGAAGCACACGATCGTTCGCGCCGGAGCGGGAAGCTCGAACGTCTCGGCCAGGCGCCTGGCCGGCTCCGGCACCTCGTCACCGCCTTCGTCCACGACCGCCGTGCCCGAACGCAGGCATTCCTCCCGAAGGTGCTCGGCCGCGTTGGAAGCAGCCAGCTCCACGAGCTGGCGTTTCCTCCCTCGCTTCGGCATGCGGATGCGAACCGCCGCCTCCCGCCGCCCGGCCAGGTGCTCCTCGATCAGCTCGCGGTCCGAGAAGTCCACGGGCACGAGAAGCTCGGCCGGAAGGTCCTGCCGCCGCATGTAGTGCCCACTCACCAGCGCGGCCGTGAGCGTGGCATCGTCCTCCCCGCTCACGTTCCGAAGGAAGTGCACGTCCCGACCCAGCAGGCGCCCTTCCCTGACCCTCAGAATGACGCCGCAAGCCAACTCACCGCTCCGCTCGAACCCGACGGCGTCGTGGTCCCCTCCGCGGTGATCGATCGCCACCTGCCGCCGCTCGATCGCTTCGAGACCGCTCAGCACGTCTCTGAGCTCGGCGGCCCGCTCATAATCCATCTCCTCGGCGGCCTTCCGCATGCGCCCGCGGACACTCCTGCGCACGGCGCCCGTTCTGCCGCCCAGGACCTCGAGGATCTCGTCGATCATCACCCCATACTCGTCCTCGGACTGATAGCCCGCGCACGGGGCCTTGCAGCGGCCGATGTGGTAATCGAGGCATGGCCGACGCGGGAGCTCGCGCATCAGCGCGTAGTGGCAGCTTCGCACGGTGTACAGCTCCTTGATCGTCCGCAGCGCGCTTCGCATCGCGCCCACGTTCGTGAACGGTCCGAAGTACCGGCTCCCGTCACGCACGATTCGGCGCGTTACCTGAACCCTCGGGAAAGGCTCTCCCACGGTCACCCGGACATAGGGATAGCTCTTGTCGTCGCGAAACTGGATGTTGAAGCGCGGTCGATACTCCCGGATGAGGTTCCACTCGAGAAGAAGAGCCTCCGACTCCGAGTCAAGCACGAAGGTCTCGACGGCGGCGATGTGCCGGGCGAGATCGCGAAGCTTGGGGGACGGGTCCCGGTCCGCCCGGAGATAGCTCCGCACGCGGGAACCCAGCGACTTCGCCTTTCCCACGTAGAGCACGCGGCCCCGGTCATCCCGAAACAGGTATACTCCGGCGACGCTGGGCAGCCGAGCCACCTGGCGCGTCAGCTTCTCTCGGGCCGTGGGCTCAGTCATGAGCGACCGGGTGGGGAGGTCTCCGAACGATCGCCACGTAGACTACCCCCGCCGCGACAAGCGTTCCGGCCAAGACCGCGGCGGCACCGAGGGTCGTCTCTTCGGGAAACCGGCCGGCCAGCAGCACCCGGGCACCGTACCCGACCACGCCGGCTGCCGCCGCCCCGAGACAAACGCGGAGAAGCGGCACCACCGCATCTCGATCGAGGAGCACTCCCACCCGTCGCTGCAGCGCGGACCAGAGGAGCACGAGGTTCAGCCAGGCTCCCACTGCTCCCCCCAGGGCGAGCCCGGCCGCCGAGAGGGCCCCGTACCCGCGGGCGCGCATCGCCAGCATCGCCGACGCACCGAGCGCGATGCCCACCATGACCGAGACGACCGCGAAGCGCATCGGTGTCCGCGTGTCCTGCATCGCGTGAAAGCCGCCGGCGAAGAGCTTCACCGAGCTCGAGGCCACGAGACCGACGGCGTAGGCGATGAGGATGCCGCTCACCAGACTCGTGCTCTCGACACCGAACGCGCCCCGCTGGAACAGGACCCGAACGGCCAGGTCTCCGAACAGGCCGAGGGCGACGGCGGCCGGGAGGACGAAGAAGAGGATCTGGAAGAAGCTGTTCACCAGCCGCGGGCGCAGGGCGGCGGCCGCCGACTCGCGAGACATCTCCGGAAGCGCCGCCGTCGCCACGGAGATCCCGAACAAGCTGAGCGGAAGGTACGCCAGCCGCTGAGCGTAGTAGAGGCCCGCGATGGCACCGGCCGGCAGAAAGCTCGCGAGAAGCACGTCCGCGAAGCTCGAAAGCTGAAAGATCCCCTGACTGGCCGCCACCGGAACCATGTTGCGCATCACCCGCCGGACCGGCTCCAGCCCTCGCGCGAGGGCCGGCCGGAGCGAGCCGGCCAGGCGCCGGGCGGTCGGCAGCTGCACGCCGAGCTGCAGAAGGCTTCCAGCCAGAGTCGACCAGGCGAGAACGTGGATGAGCGGCTTCCATCCGAAACGGGCTCCGAGGATGAGGCCGGCCACCTGGCTCAGGTTCCAGAGCACGGGTGCGGCGAACGGCAGGAAGAAGCGGCGGTGACTGTTCAGCACCCCGAGGCACCAGGCCGCGATGATCATCACGCCGGCCATCGGGAAGAGGATGCGCACCAGCTCCGTCGTCAATTCCGAGGCGGCGGGGTCGAATCCCGGCGCCACCGCCCGCGTCAGCCAGGGCGCGAGAATGACGCCTACGCCGGACGTCAGGCCGGCGATCAGGATGAGCCGTCCCAACACGCCGCGAGCGACTCGGCCCCCCTCCTGCCTCCCGGCCTCCGGATCCTCCAGCAGGGAGCTGTAGATCGGGACGAACGCCGCCGAGAGGGAGCCTTCCCCCAGCAGGTTCCGCAGGATGTTGGGGATCTTCAGGGCGGCCGCATACGCGTCGGCCGCGATCGTGGTGCCGAAGTAGCGTGCGATGATGAGGTCGCGGAGAAACCCCGTAAGACGACTGACGAGGATCCCGGCGCCGACTGACACCGCATTCGCGCCCGGTCGACGGGCGCGCTCAGTCACCCGAGTCGTGCGAAGCGGGCTCTCCTCCCGGAGGCAGCGCTTCGCGCGGCCGCTCCTTTCCCTCTACCAGAGCCCGGATGAACACGGTCTCCTCGCGCAGACCCTCCACCGACTGCGTCAGGTACTCCATCTCGCCCTGCAGCGCGTCGACACGCGCTTCCAGCTCACCAGGAGGTGATTCGCGCGCGATCCGCCGGGCGAGCGCCTGGCCGATCTGCGAATCGATCACGATCGCCAGAAGCGGGATGAGCAAGATCAGAGCAACGACCATGAGGGCCCAAAAGAGCGTCATCGGAGCCTATGCATAGGTTCAGGTAGCCGGATCAGCGGACCCGAGCCCACGGCCCGGGCCGGCAACGTACTCTTCTACCTCGCCCCGGACCTCCCGATCCAGCTGGTCAAGAAACTCCGTGCCATACCGAGCAAGGTAGTAGATCGGGCTCATCACCCGCTCCTGCGCCACTCCGTCCGGGAACAGGTGGAGCGCCGCCTTCTCGATCTGCCCACGAAGAACGCTCTGCCGCTCCCGCACGCTCCCATCCACCGCGCGCTCCAGCTGCCGAACGGCCTTGCGCGCTCCGGCCCGCGCCTTCTCCGCCGTCGCGCGGATTCCCGGGATCTCCTCGGCCAGGGCCAGGGCCACCGAGTCGAACGCCTCCTCCTGCGTCATCTGCAGGTCGGCCAGCGTCCGGGCTACCGAGTCGGGACGTCCCGCCCGGACGGTGAGTCCGGCAAGCGCCACACCCCCGTCGCTCAGATCCTCCGGCCGCGCCGCCAGCGAGTCGAGGACCTTGGCCACCTTGGCCTCCACGACGCTCCATCCCGTTCGCGGCACGACACGAGGCACCTCCAGGCCCGCCCACGCGAAGAGATCCGGCAGCTGCGCCCAATAGCCAATTTCCGACGGACCGAGAACCGTGGCGGCCACCGAAAGAAGGCACGATTCCGCCACCGGACGGAGCGCGGCGCTCGGTCCGAACGCTTCCGGTCGCTCGTCGAGCTCCGCGATCAGATCGTCAAGTGGTCTTTCCGGCCCGCTCCGCCCGATCCGAGCGGAGCGGCCCTCGACGTACACCCGTTGACGCGCCGTACCGTCGTCATAGAAGACGTTGCTCGCGCCGGCCGGCACCGCCAGCTGGGCTTCGAAGCCGGCGCTTCGCACCCGCTCGGTCCCAGCCACGACCGCGGATTCAGCCTCCGCGGCCTCCAGCAGAGCTCGGCGATACATCGGAGCCAGGGCCGCCTTCACGCGGGCCTCCGCCGCGTCCAGCCAGACCAGTTCCCTTCCCTGCAGGGTTCCCTCGAGCGCGATGCCGAACGCCTCTCCGATGGACCTGCCCGGCCGGTAAGCATCTTCAAACAACTTCATATAATCAGTGATAAACTCAGACTGAGGCACGGCTTGCCAAATATCAGACATGAGGTACCGGATGGGCTCATCGAGCACAGACTCTCCAACCGAGCGCCCGGCGCGGCCCGGCGGCGGTTCCAGGCGGAATCGGCGGAGAGCGTTCGTCGTGTCGATGAGACATGTCCTTCCCACCTCATCCCAGTCGTGGTCGTCGGAAGCCACCCAGAACAAGGGCAGAACGGGAATCCCGAGGCGGCTCTCGAGCCGGGCCGCCACCTCGATCGCCGTGAGCGCCTTGTACAGCACGTAGAGCGGGCCCAGCAGGAGGCACGGCTGGTGGCCCGTCGTAACGAAAGCGCCGTCGCCGCTCAGAACGGTCTTCAGCTTTCGCGCGGCCTCCCGGGATGAGGTGTGGAACACCTCCGGATCGATGCGCCGGTCACAGCGACGCTCTGCCGCCTCGGGCGCGACCAGCCCTGACGCCACGCCGTGTGGCGTCGTGGACGCGAGAAGGGCGATCACGGCCTTGTCTCCCGCGGCGTACCGAGCACCCAGCGAGCCCTCCGAGCCGAACGGGCGACGCACGATCCGCAGGCCTCCGCTCACTCGGCCCTTCCCAGAATGAGGAGCCGCTTGGAGGAAGGAACGAAGCGCCCGCCCGTATAATCCCCGAATCGGTGAGTGGGGATGAGCCCCACCGCCCCGAGCAAGCTCTCGAGCTCGTCCGGCGTGTACAGGCGGACCCGCTCCATGTAGGCGGCGGGCTCTCCCCCCTTGGCGTCCGCGATCTCGATTCGCTTCACGACCGTGCGGCCCTCGATGCTGCGGGTGACGCTGACTCGACGGCCTTCCACCTCCCGGCTCTCCTCGGCGACGAGCGTATCGACGACCAACGTCGCGTTCAGATAGTCGAGCAGATACGGCCTCCCGTCGGCCAGGACTCGTCGGATCTCACCTGCCACTCGCCGATCGTCCTCCACTGCGGCGAAGTAGCCGAAGGAGGTGAAGAAGCTCATGATGGCCGAGAACGATGCATCCACGAACGGCAGCCATCTCATGTCCCCACGCACGAGTTGGAAGGGCGGACTCGCCGACCGGGCGCGAGCCAGCAGCGCCCGGGAGAGATCGAGCCCCACGGCCTCGATACCGGTGCGGCGCAGCTCACGGAGATGCCGGCCAGCACCGCAGGCCAGATCCAGCACGCGTCCGCTCGGCCGGCCGGCCACGTCGAGAAAGAGCCGGACCGCCTGGGCCGCCTCCCGCTCATCTCGATGGGGATAGAGGCGCAGGTACTCCTCCCCGAACCAGGAGCGGAACCACTCGGCGGACGTCGGGTCGCTCGCCTCGGAGACCATCTCACGCCAGGCCGAGCGGCTTCGTTGCGCCAGGCCGAGCGACTTTCATCACGCCAGGGTGAGCGGCCTTCATCGCGCCAAAACGGTGTCACGTAGGTAGCGCTCGCTGTCTCGGTACGGATAGGTCTCCGTGAAGTGGAGGCCTCGGCTCTCGCGCCGTCGCTGAGCGCATCTCACGATCAGACGGGCAACCTCTCGCATGAACTCCACCTGCCGCGAGTACATGGCGCCCGCGGCCGTGCCATCCCGACCCACCGGAAGCTTGCCCAACCGATCCAGCTCAACGCGGGCACGGGCCAACCGTTCGTCGGAGCGAACGATGGATACCTCCTCCCACATCAGATCGCGCACCCGCTCCTCGATCGGAGCCGGATCCTCGCCCTCCTTCCGCAAGCCCGGCAGGTGCTCCCGGACCGGCCGGGGCGCCTCTTCCAACGCCGCGAGGTCCGCCTCGACGCGGCGCGCCGCTCGCTCCGCGTACACGACCGCTTCGAGCAGCGAGTTGGACGCCAGACGGTTCGCCCCGTGCACACCCGTGCACGCGACCTCACCGGCGGCGTACAGGCCGGCAAGCGAAGTCCGCCCGTCCCAATCCGTCAACAGCCCGCCGCACTGATAGTGTGCCGCGGGCACGACGGGGATCGGCTCCTCCGGAAGCCGGATTCCGCGCTCGGCGCACACCCGGAAGATGTTCGGGAAGCGGGCGCGTGCTCTCTCGGCATCGAGATCGCTCAGGTCGAGGAGCACGAACGGATCCCCCCGAACCTTCATCTCGGCGTCGATCGCCCGGGCGACCACGTCCCTCGGGGCGAGCGACGCCGCCGGGTGATACCGCTCCATGAAGGCCTCACCGTCCTGGGATCTCAGGACGGCCCCCTCTCCTCTCACCGCTTCCGAGATCAGAAACGCCTGCTCGCCCGCCGGATAGAGGGCGGTCGGATGGAACTGGACAAACTCCAGGTTCGCGACAGCCGCCGTCGCCTCCCAGCCGAGCGCGATTCCGTCGCCCGTAGCGATCTCGGGGTTCGTCGTGTGGCGATACAACCGGCCCGATCCGCCCGTGGCGAGCAGCACGACGCGGCACTCCACCTCGATCCAGCTTTCCGCCGAGACGTCGAGGACCAGTGCGCCACCACACCGCGGGCGCAGCGTTCTCGGATCCGTGGCGGCCGTGAGATCCCAAAGGAAGTGGTCCTGGAGCATCTGGATGCGCGGCTGCGCGGCGACCGCAGCGAGGAGGGCGCGCTCGATCTCGCGTCCCGTCAGATCCTCTGCGTGCACGATTCGGCGGGCGCTGTGCCCCGCCTCCTTGCCGAGAGAGAACCCCCCGGCCTCCTGGCTAAACCGCACGCCCCACTCGATGAGCTCGCGCACACGGTCCGGCCCCTCCCTGACCAGCTCCTGTACAGCCCTACGGTGGCAGAGTCCGGCACCGACCTCGAGCGTATCTCCCTCGTGCAGGTCGAACGCGTCGTCCCGGCCGAACACCGCGGCGACGCCGCCCTGGGCGTAGTTGGTGGCGGACTCCACCCGACCCTTCTTCGTGACCACCATCACGTCGGCGTACTCGGCGGCCTTGAGAGCGAAGGTCAGCCCGGCGATGCCGCTTCCCGCCACGAGGATGTCCGTCCGCATCCGGCTCACGACCCCCACCCCCGGCTCCACGACCCTCGGCAGGAGAAGGAGCGGGAATCAGCCAAGGGGATCAGGCTTCGTGCCGGCGGCGGGCTAAGAGCCTGTCCGAGTAATGGGGTGCGGCCGCGCGCGACAGTTGCTTTCGCAACTG
>DAOVWI010000049.1 GCA_030636765.1 Gemmatimonadales bacterium | reverse complement strand
GTGAGCGGAGCGAGGATCCCGAAGTAGCCGGTGATCACCGCGGTGGGCGAGGGAAAAGGCTCCTCCGACGGATCCGTCGCCTGGGCGCTTCCCGCGTTGACGTTCGCCACGCTGAGCAGGCCAAGCAGCAGGGTCGTGTTGACGGCTCGATGCCTGTTCATATTCCTTCCAGCTTCGGATGAAGATCGAAGACGTTGCACGATGACCACGATGACGGGAACGGCGGCGAGGAAGTTTCGCCTGACGACCACCAAACCACCAACCTGTGTAGTCCCGGTGCGCGAGGCCGCCTCACCGCGTCCGCACGATGAGAAGCTGTGGGTTGGCGGTTGGCGGCAGGAACGCGCCGTCCTGGCCGAGCAGCTCTATCGCCACGGGAGTAGCTTCTCCCGAGCCCCCGATGGAGAAGAAGGCCTCCGTTGAGGCGTTCAGATCGAAGTCGAGGCTCGCAGCGGAGAAGCCCAGCGGAGTGACGGCCAGCGGATAGGGGATTCGGAAGCGGCGGCCGGCGCTCGGGTTGGCGTTCAACCCCGCGAATATGTCTCGCAGGTCCCAGGTCCCGATCGTGAAACGATCCGGCAAGCCCGTCACGCCCGTGTCGTCCACGGCAAGCGTCATCGCGAAGTCCGCGATCAACTCATCCCAGCTCCGCTTCGCCACGTTCTCCACGTTGGCGATGCCGCTCCTCTGACCGCCGCCGCCGCTGGCGATGGCGCGGACGAAGGCGGCCGGATCCTCCCCTCCCAACTGGTCCAGGAGCCAGCGCACGAAGAAGTGCGCGAAGCCGCGCATCTGCTCGCTTCCGAGTCCGCCCGGGTCCACGGGCGACAGCACCGGAGCGATACCGGGCGCGCTCATGTAGAGAGCGAGGCTGAAGAAGTTCGGAAGGTGGTAGATGTTGAACACGTCGAGGCGATCCCGGTCGTTCTCGATCAGTCCGAAGGTGATGTTAGGCGTTTCGGCGAGTCCCATCAGCTGAAGGCCGACCAGCTCCTCGGCCAGGTGCGAGAGTCCCTCGTCCAGCCAGCTCTCCTCGATGTCGGCGAAATCGCCCGTTCCCAGCACCACTCGCTGCTGCGCGTTCAGGAGGTGCTGCAGCTCGTGCGCGGCGGTCCGGCGCCCTGCGCGCAGGGCTTGGCCGGACGTGAACGAGCTGCCGAACGCTCCGTCCGGATCCGAGACGGCCACATACAGAATCTCGCCCTCGTTGCTCGTCGCGCAGACCGAGCCGTCCTTGCCCGGGACCCCGCCGCCGCCGGGCCTGTCGCTTCGCGCCAGGTCGGTGAGCAGGAAGAAGCCGGTGATCCGGTCGCCTCCCGGCTGTGAGAGCCGGTTCACCTCGGGGGTGTAAAGGACGATCACTCGTCCGTTTCCGTCGATGTCGGCGGCTTCGCCGAAGAAGGCCGTGGCGGTAGGATAGACGGTCGCGTCGAACTCGTCCTTCAGGAGCGTCCAATCGGCGCCGGCGAATCCCGCTGGCGGAGCCAGCGGGTCTTCGACGAGAATCACGTGCTCTCCGACGGCCCGCACGATGCCGCTGATGACACGGGCGGTGTCCTCGCACGAGATCGCCAGGTTCGGCTGCACGGCGAAGAGGATGTCGAGTGTGTCACCATCGGCCACGTCGGCCGAGCGGAACGCGGCCCTCGCGGCCGGGCCGCTCCCGCCCATCCGGATCGGCTGGACATCGCGGCTGAGGAGCTCGGCTAGCGCGCTCGACAGCACCAGCCCCTCGCCCACATCGCCGCCTGCCTGGTCAGCCGCCGCGGCGGCCACGTCGAGTTCCTGCGATGAGTTGATCTCGGCGTCCTCGGCCGTGCGAAGGCCCATGCGAACCGCCGCCACACCGTCGGGCGCCCGGTCGGCGCTCTGGACATGGAAGACGTAATCGGCCGCGCCGGCGAGCTGTACGCACGTTGCCTGGTCGCCCTGCAGAAGAGCTGCCTCACCCGTCCGGAGGGTGACGGCCGGCTGGGCCGGCAGAAGGTCGACGAACTGCCCGTTGCTCGCCTCCTCACGCACGAGCGCTCGAAGCCCGACCTGCCTCTCAGGGAGGCACCGGTCCAGGAAGGCGGGCACGATGAAGATGATCTCGGTCGGGCTCGCGGAGAGGATCTCGGCCTCCACACCTTCGATCCGCACCTCGTTCTCGTCGGCCAGCGCGCTGAAGCCGCCACCAAACATCGTGGCTTGCTGCCCGGCCTGGAGCGGGAGCGGCTCGACGAAGTCGATGATCACGCCTGTCTCGAGAACCGTTCGCGCGGTCGCCGTGAACTGGATCGTGTCGGAGACGGTGGTCCGCGCTGCATACGCGGCGACCACGATCTCACCCGTCTCGTGCCCCAGGGTCAGAAGGACCTCGGCGCGACCCTCCTCGTCCGTGAAGCTGGTGTCGACGCTCAGCCGGAGCCCCGCTAGCTGGCTCCTCACCTCCCACGCGATCGCTATCCCCCCGGCGGGGATGCCTTCTCCAGCCAACGCGGTGACGGCGAACGGAAGCGGGAGCTGCGATTCCACCTCGGCCGTCTGCCCGTTCCCTTCCTCGACCGCAAGCTGTACGAAGGCCGAGGGGACCGTCACCACGTCAAAGGAAAGCGGCTCGACGTTGCTGGCGCTCGGGATATCCGCGCGCACACGGCTCTCGCCGGCCAAGCCCCCCGCCTGGAAGAACGCTTCCGCCACGCCCTCTTCATCGGACACGGCCAGATTGGGAAACACCTCTCCCGGGCCTGCTTCCAGCAGGAAGCGCACGGGGATTCCCTCGACCGGCTCCCCGCTGGCGGCGATGACCTGCACCGCCACCGGCGGATCGATGGTTTCTCCCATCTCGACCGTGTCGGCGGCCGGCGAAAGCGAGAGGAGCTCCGCCGGCACGATGCCCGGCTCGGTGCTCGTTCGGTCACTGCACCCGAGGAAAGCGAGCGCCGCTACCCCGACCAGGCACGGAGCGCAGCGTCTCACGCCGCTTCCACCGCCGGCCGGGCCGAGAGGGTGTCCGACCACTCCAAGCCTTGCAGCATGCGTACTCTCGAGTCATCGGCCGGATGGTCCCTCGCACGCGAAGACGTGCCAGCCCCGTTTCATCGGCCGCAGTTCAGTGAATCATGGATATCGGGCACCAGGGACTGAGCAGAATACCCAATCGCCTAAACTATGCTCCCGGTGCTGTTTGGTACAGCATGCTCTTGCCCGGGGGTCGGCGCGCCCCTGCGGGCCGTCAGAGTCCCATGCGCGCGACCGCCAGGGTTCTTCGGCGACCTGTAGGGGAAACCTATTGGCAGGCAGAACGGTAAGAGAGGGCGCGGAGGGACAGGAGGTCGCGGGCCGACCGTCGGCACGACCGCGCGGTGCGGCTCGAGGAAAGTCCGGGCTCCGCAGGGCACGGTGCCGGGTAACCCCCGGGCGCCGCGAGGCGATGGAAAGTGTCACAGAGAACAGACCGCCGATGGCGGCGGCTTCCGCCGCACAGGCAAGGGTGAAACGGTGGGGTAAGAGCCCACCGCGCTCGCTGGTAACAGCAGCGGCACGACAAACCCCGCCGGGAGCAAGGCCAAATAGGGAGCGAGCGGTGGCCCGCCGCGCTCGAGCTCCGGGTAGGCCGCTTGAGACGTCGGGAGACCGGCCGTCCTAGACAGATGACCTCCGCGGAGCGTAGGCACGCTCCGTTACAGAACCCGGCTTATCGTTCCTCCGCACCCCTTTTGGGCGGGTCGGCGCCGCGTGCCCCGGCCCGCCCTCACCCCTTGCTCGAGGCCCGCCCTCACTCCTTGCTAGAGGCCCGCCCTCGCTCGCTGCTTGAGGCACGCCGGAGACCGCGGTACATTCGGCCGCCGTGAATGCCTCCTCTTCTCCTCGCCCCGGATCCGCCGAGGTTCGCTTCGACTTCGAGGAGAGAACCCTCGACAATGGCCTTCGCGTGATCCTTCACGAGGACAGGTCCGCCCCGATCGTGGCGGTCCACCTCATGTACCACGTGGGCTCGAAGGACGAGCGGGCCGGGCGGACGGGCTTCGCGCACCTCTTCGAGCACCTTCTGTTCCAGGGCTCGGAGCACGTCGGCCACGACGAGCACTTCAAGCTCATCCAGAATGCGGGCGGGACCCTCAACGGCTCCACGTGGTTCGACCGGACGAACTACTACGAGACGCTTCCTTCCAGCCACCTGGATCTGGCCCTCTGGCTCGAATCGGACCGCATGGGCTTCTTTGCCCCGAGCATCACACAGGAGAAGCTCGACAACCAGCGCGCCGTGGTGAAGAACGAGCGTCTCCAGTCCTACGAGAACCGGCCCTACGGTCTGGCGTTCGAGACCGTACTGCAGCTGGCCTATCCCGAGGGGCACCCGTACCGGCACCCGACGATCGGCTTCATGAAGGATCTCGACGAGGCGACGGTCGAGAACGTGCACGAGTTCTTCGACCTCTACTACGGGCCGAACAACGCCGTGCTCGTGCTGGCAGGCGACATCGACACGGAGGACGCGCTGGCGCGAGCCGACCGCTACTTCGGAGAGATCCCGGCCCGCCCGCGGCCCGAGCCGGTGGCCGTGCCGGCGCCATCCCTGGAAGGCGAGCGGCGCGAGACGATCGCGGACCGCGTCCACGTGCCGCGGGTCTACCTCATGTATCACGCGCCCTCCTTCAACGACCCGGAGTTCGAGACGGCAGACCTCCTCACCCACCTGCTGGCGGACGGGAAGAGCTCCCGGCTCCACCGCGAGCTGATCTATGAGAAGCGCATCGCCGGAGAGGTGCATGCCTTCATCTGGCCCACCGAGAGCCTCGGCATGTTCTTCGTCGTGGCGACGGCCAGGCCCGGTGTATCGGCCGCCGCGCTGGAGGAGGGAGTGCTGGAGTCGGTGGCGGGTCTGCGCGGTGGACGGCTCGATGACGATGAAGTCGGAGGCGCGCGCAACCGGGCGCGGAGAGCGCTTGTGGGGCAGCTGAACAGCGTCGGCGAGCGGGCGGACGCGTTCGCGCACGCCGCGGTCCTCAGGGGCGATCCGGGCTACGTGAACGAAGCGTTCCCCCGCTACCGGGGCATCACGCGCGACGACTGTGCGAGCCTGGCGGAGGGCCTGCTGGGTAGCGACGGGCGGATGGTGCTGCACGTCGTGCCGGCAGAATGAGCGGCGCGCTCGACCGGCGACGGCCACCCCCGGTCGGGTCGCCACGGCCCATCGAGCTGCCCGCGTTCCAGCGCTTTGACCTGGACAACGGTCTCCGGATCTTGGTCGCCGAGAGCCACAAGCTGCCTGAGGTCTCCCTACGCCTGATCGTGGAGGCCGGTGCGGCCGGGGAGCCACCCGAGCGCGGCGGGGTGGGGGCCCTGACCGGGCGTCTCCTGACGGAGGGGGCGGGTGAGCGCTCGGCGCTCGAGATGGCCGCCTGGCTCGACCGATTGGGCGCGGCGTTCAGCGCCGGGGTCGGCTACGATGTCGCGACCCTATCCATGCACTTCCTGAGCGACGTGACGGGGGGCGCGCTCGACTACCTGCGGAGCGTGGTCCGCGAGCCCGCGTTCGAGAGCGATGAGGTGTCGCGAGTCCGTCAGGAGCGGCTGGATGAGATCGAGCGAAATCTCGACGAGCCGAGCGTTCTGGCCGATCACCGGCTCATTCGGACGATCTACGGGGATCACCGGTACGGCCGGCCGGCCGGGGGAGAGCGGGAGACGGTGGCGAAGCTGGATGCGGACGCCATCCGGCAGTTCCACGGGAGCCGTTACTCGGCGGCGGGGGCGGTCCTGATCGTCTGTGGAGACGTCGCAGGGACCGCGTTGCACGACGCCGTCGCGGAGCGCTTCGGTGACTGGCCCGGAGGAACCGAGGAGGCGGCCTCGCTCGGTGCTCCCCCTGACGTGGAGCCGGGAGGGCCCGTGCTCGTCGATCGACCGCACAGCGCCCAGGCCGAGGTCCGCGTCGGTTGCACGGGGCTGCCGTATGGGGGAGACGACTTCTTCCCGGCCACCGTGGCGAACGCGATTCTGGGCGGAGTCTTCAACTCCCGGATCAACATGAACCTGCGTGAGGACAAGGGCTGGACGTACGGAGCCCGCAGCTCCTTCCATTTCCGCCGAGGTCCCGGCCCGTTCGTCATAAGCGCGGCGGTCGAGAGTGGGGCCGTTTCCGGCGCCTTTCGCGAGATCCAGGCGGAGATTCGTGGTTTGGTGGAGCGCCCGCCGGACGAAGCGGAGCTCGGGCTGGCGAAGAACGCGCTCACCCTCTCCCTGCCCCGCCAGTTCGAGACGCCGAGCCTGGTCACCGGAAAGGTGGCGACGCAGCAGATCTACGCTCTTCCGGCGGACTATTGGGAGACGTACGTGGATCGAGTCGACGAGGTCACGCGCGACCAGGTCGTCGAGGTGACGAGGTCGCGGCTGGAACCCGAGTCGATGACGCTCCTGGCGGTGGCGGCCGAGAGCGACGTACGCCCCGCGCTCGAGGAGCTCGGAGAGGTGCGAGTAGAGTCCGCGGAGCCTTGACTTTCGGGACTTCTTCGGCTATCTTCGCGTCTGACTTGGAGCCGGCAGTACCGAGGAGCCCAGACTGAACCGTCCCGATACAGGCCAACTGGACAGCTGGGTCGTGTATCGGGGCAGTTTCTTTGATGTTCACCGCGACCGCGTTCGCCTGCCGGATGGTTCCGTGGCGGAGCTGGAGATCCTTCGGCATCCTGGCGCCGTGGCCGTACTTCCCGTCTACAGGCCGGGGGAGTTGTCGGGCGGTGATGAGACCGCGGTGGTTCTCCTGCGCCAGTACCGCTATGCTGCCAGTGGCTACGTGTGGGAGGTACCGGCAGGAAAGCTCGAGGCGGGCGAGCCTCCGGAGGTGTGCGCGAGGCGGGAGCTGGAGGAGGAGGCTGGGTTGCGGGCCGCCGAGCTGGTGAAGCTGACGTCCGTCTACACGACGCCCGGCTTTACGGACGAGCGGATCGTGCTCTACTTGGGGCTGGGGCTCTCCCCGGGAGAGCGAGCGCTGGAAAGCACGGAGTTCATCGAGACGGAGACGTTGCCGGTATCGGAAGCGCTCCGTCTCGTAGAGGATGGCGTGATCACCGACTCGAAAACGGTGTGCACGCTCCTGTTCGCGGCGCGCTTCGCCGGGCTTGCCGACGGGTGAGCGGGGGATTGGGTGCTGCGGGCCCGATGTGACAAACAGTGACGCTTATGCGTCCTATAGAGTGGGTAGGGGACGCAGGAGCCGTTTTGGCAGTGTTGGAGAC
This sequence comes from Gemmatimonadales bacterium, assembly GCA_030636765.1. Taxonomy (GTDB): domain Bacteria; phylum Gemmatimonadota; class Gemmatimonadetes; order Palauibacterales; family Palauibacteraceae. The sequence goes on along the minus strand of DAOVWI010000049.1, from coordinate 6,457 downwards.
CCGATGTCGGACATAGATGGATCGGCCCGCCGACCGGCGGGCGACGGAGAGAGGATTGTGCGGATGCCGAACTCGCTTGCGGTCCAGCAGGTCAAGGGGGAGCAGCAGCCCAGGCGCGCGCTCAAGGAGCTGAGCGACGCCGAGCTCGTGGCCAGGTACCTGGAGGGCCAGCGCTTTGCGTTCGAGGAGCTGGTTGGGCGATATCAGGACCGGCTGCTCAACTTCATATACAGGACGATCGGAGACCGGGACCGCTCGGAGGACCTGGTTCAGGAGACCTTCGTGCGGGTGTACCGGCACCTGCATCGCTTCGACCCGACGAAGAAGTTCTCGACCTGGATCTATACGATCGCGAGCAATCTGGCGAAGAACGAGCTGCGCAACCGCTCGCGCAATCCGATGGTGCTGTTCCAGGCCATCAAGAAGAACTGGGACGCCGACCATCGCCCGCTGCAGTGGGAGGACCGCTCGTACGCGCCGGACGATCTCTTCCGGAAGCGGCATCTTCGCGCGCAGGTGGAGAAGGCGGTTGAGGAGCTGCCGGAGCATCACCGCGTGGTCTTCGTGCTCCGAGAGATGGAGGGGAAGACCTACGACGAAATCTCCGAGATCACGGGCGTGACGCTGGGCACCGTGAAGTCCCGGCTGAATCGGGCACGGAACAAGTTCGCGGGCATCATAGCTCCCATGCTCGAGTAGCGTGACGGGCCGGACGCCGGCATACCGCCAGATCGTGGAGGGGCGGCCTCGAAGGCCGCCCTTTTTATCGTGGAACACCCCCTACCCACACGAGTAAGAACCCGCCGGTTCCCAAGACCGTAGACATGTTGGTCCGGCACTTCTGCGAAGAGGTCGGGACGGTTCTGCGAGGGCGCTCGCGCCCGCGGGAGAGCAAGGGTAGGTCGCGATGGATTGCGAGGATTTTCTCAAGGGCTACTCCGATTGGCTGGACGGTCTTGAAACGTCTCAAGACCATCGACGTTTCGAGCTCCACCTCGAACGTTGTCGAGCCTGCGCTCGGTACGACCGGGTGGTCAAGCAGGGCACCCACTTGTTCCGGGAGCTACCGCGACCCGATGCCTCGCCCGACTTTATCCCCCGCCTTCGGCACCGGCTCTACCACATCGATGATCACGCCGTGCTCGGCGCCCGTCCCGGCGGAAGCGCGGCGCTTGTCGCGGTGGCGGCGGTCGGCCTGCTGGCGATCGTGTGGCTTCCGTTCGCGAGCCGCATCCCCGTCGAGGTGGAGTTGGCGCCGGTGTCCGTCAGCGCGCCCGCGCCCGCAACGGAGGTCCCATCCCTGTTCAGCAACGGCCCCTTCGTCACTCCGGTCGTCTACCAGAGAGCGGTGCTCTACCAGGGAGCTGTGCTCTACCAGGGAATCGGTGTCTACCGGGGAGCCGCCGTGCCGAGCGTGGAGACCGCGATCTGGTTGCCGCGTGACAAGATATTTGATCCGGCCCTTCTGCAGACGGGAATCTCGTCCCGAGAGGGCGATTCGCGGCGCTAGCCCCGCCGGGGTTTTTCAGCGGCCTCCTGGACGCGCCGGCAGGACCGGTGGGTCGGTGGTTTCGAGCCTCACGGTCCCTCACCCACAGCACGATCGAAGCCCCGATGGCCCTGCCGCCGGATAGCGAGTTGGAGAAGGCGCTTGGCCGCGGCGATGTGGAAGGCGCTTTTTTCTTGTTCGGCGACGCCCCCCAGCAGCGAGACTCGGCCATGCGCCGCATCGTCGAGAGCGCGCTGGATCCGGCAACCGGCGATTTCAACCTGGATCGGTTTCGGGCCGACGAGGTGGATGCCGATTCGCTCGCGGGTGCCCTCCACACGCCCCCGATGTTGGCCGAGCGTCGCGTGGTGGTGCTCACGGAGGCCCAGGAGCTGGGAGCCGCCGCTGCGAAGGTCGTCGAAGCGGTGCTCGACGTCTTGCCGGACAGGCTCACTTTCGTGATCACGGCGGGGCCTGCCTCGGGGAAGAAGGCGGAGAAGACCCTCGACCGGATCTCCCGGCGGTGCCGGCGCTACGAGTGGCGGATACCGCGGGAGGAGGAGCTGCCCGGATGGCTCCTGGAGCGCGCGCGAAGCGGCCACGGCTACGAGCTCACGGAGGACGCGGCGCAGGCGCTGGCCGATGCGGTCGGGCCCGAGCTCGGGTTGCTGGAGAGCGAGCTGGAGAAGCTCCGTCATGCCGTCCAGGATGGGCGGGTCTCTCTCGACGTGGTCCGGGACCTCGTGCCCAACGTGCGTCGCGTCAACCGATGGGGGTGGCTCGACCTCGTGGCGTCACGGCAGTACCCGGCCGCGCTCGCGTCGCTTCCGTCCCTGCTCTCCGACAGCCGGGAGACGGCCGTCGGGCTGCTCGCCGCCATGATCGATCAGCACCTCTGTCTGGGAGTGGCGGCCGAGGGTGGCGCCGGCCTGCTGAGCCGAGCCCTGGGCGAAGCCGGCAAGTCGTACCTGAAGTGGAAGGCCCGGAACTTTGAGCGGCAGGCTCGGGGATGGACCGGCGAGGAGCTGGAGAGCGCGCTTGGCCTGATGCGCAGAGCCGATTGGCGTGCGAAATCGGGGGTGAGCGATCGGGCCGTCCTCGAGGAGCTTCTCCACTCGCTTCGGCTCGCCGGGGAGGCCGGCGCGTGATCCTCACCAGGCGCCCGCGGCCGACCCGCCTCTGCCTGGTCGCTCTGACGGCGGCCATCGCGTCCGCCGGGGGGCTTCGCGCGCAGGCAGCGGCGACGCCGAGGCGGGTCGAGTTGGCCCGGATTCAGGCCCTCGCGGATTCCGGCCGCGTGCCGGAGGCGAGGGAGGCTCTGGGCGTCTGGTACGCTTCCGGCCCAGCGCCGGAGGGAGAGGAGGCTGCGTGGGCACGGTTCCTCCGCGCCCGGCTCAGCGCCGATCCCGACTCCGCCGAGGTGGATTACGTGTGGGTCGCGATCGAGGGCGGCTCCGCGTTCGAGCCCGGGGCGCGGCTGCGTCTGGCTCAGCTGCGTCTTCTTCGCGGCGACCCGGAGAGGGCGCTGGCGGATCTCGAGCGCCTGAGGACGAGTTACCCCGGCGATCCGCGCACGGCGGAGTCGTGGCTGTGGACGGGCCACGCGCTGGAAGTGCTGGGAGACCTCGAAGCAGCGTGCGAGGCGTGGAGTCGAGCGGCTCCGGGAGAGGCGGGGTCCGGAGGGGCCGTCCGGGAGGCGCGGGCTTCGTGCGATCCGGGAAGCCAGCTCTTCGCCGTTCAGCTTGGCGCGTTCGGCGCGCAGTCGGGCGCCGAGACATTGCGCGCTCGCGTCGAGGAAGCCGGATTCACCGCCCACGTGATGCCGCGCGCCGGCGATGGGCTCCACCGTGTGCGTACCGGTCGCTTCGTGCACATGACCTCGGCCGCGCGCTACGCTGAGCGGCTCCGCCAGCGGGGCTTCGAGGCCGTCGTCGTGCTGGCCGCCAACCCCGCGGGCTCCTCATAGGGGGTCGACGACGATGCCGCGGCTGACCTCCGACCTTCCGAACACGCCCCTGATCCAGCAGTACCTGGACATCAAGGCGCGTCACCGGGACTCGATTCTCTTCTTCCGGGTCGGCGACTTCTACGAGATGTTCTTCGAGGATGCAGAGGAGGGGAGCCGCCTGCTCGGCATCACCCTGACGAGCCGAAACAACGGGGGGAGCGCGAACGTGCCGCTGGCCGGCGTGCCCGTCCGGGCGCTCGACGAGTATCTCCCCAGGCTGGTGAGCCTGGGCCGGAGCGTTGCGATCTGCGACCAGGTGGAGAGCGCCGCGGAGGCGGAGGGGCTGGTGCAGAGAGAGGTCGTCGCGGTGGTCACCCCCGGCACTGCGATCGATGATGTGCTCCTGCACGCGCGGCGCAACAACTACGTGGCCTGCTTGGCCGGCCGGGAGCACGTCGGGGTGGCCGCGGCAGATCTGTCCACCGGCGAGTTCGAGTTGCTGGAGTGCACTCCGGCCGACCTGCCCGACGCCCTCGCACGTCTGGAGCCGGCGGAGGTGCTGGTGGCTGCCGATCGTGCGCGAGTGCCGGAGGGACCGTGGAGCGTGACTCGGCGCGAGGCGTGGCGGTTCGAGTGGGATTTCGGCGAGGAGGCCCTGCGCCGCCGTTTCGGCGTGCTGAGCAGCGAGGGCTTCGGCCTCTCGCCTTCCGCCGACCGTCACATCGTGGCCGCCGCAGGGGCCCTTGTCGCGTATCTCGAGGAGGTGCGACCCGCCGGCCTGGAGCACCTCCGGTCCCCCTCGGTCCAGCGATCGGGGCGCACGATGCACCTCGACGAGATGACCCGCCGCAACCTGGAGCTCGTCGAACCGCTTCGGGCGGATGGCGGCGCCACGCTTCTCGAGGTGTTGGACGGGACGCGTACCGCGATGGGCGGCCGCCTGCTCCGGCGCTGGCTGCTGCGTCCGCTGCTCGATCTCTCTGAGATCGGCGGGCGTCAGGAGGCGGTGGCCTCGCTCGTCGACGCGCGCCGCGTCCGCCGGACGCTGCGGGAACACCTCGGGAAGATCCGTGACCTGGAGCGTTCGGCGACCAGGATCAACGCCGGCCGAGCGCCGCCCCGGGAGCTGGTCGGCTTCGGGCGCTCTCTGAAGCAGCTGCCGGAGCTGGCGGAAGCCGCCTCGGCCCTGGATGGGCGCGCGGGCGAGCTGGCGCGACGGCTCGATCCGCTGGCGGATCTGGAGAGCCTGATCGGGGAGGCGATTTCGCCGGACGCACCGGCGGCCCTCTCCGATGGAGGTGTGATCCGCTCGGGCTACTCGGAGGAGCTCGACGGGCTTCGGAGCGTGCGGGATGGCGCCGTGGAGTGGATCGCGGCGCTGCAGGAGCGCGAGCGCCGACGCACGGGGATCTCCAGCCTCAAAGTGGGGCACAACAAAGTCTTTGGATACTACCTGGACGTCACCCGGCCGAACCTGGATCGCGTGCCGGAGGACTTCCAGCGAAGGCAGACCCTGACCGGTTCGGAGCGCTTTGTCACGCCGGAGCTCAAGGAGTGGGAGGAGAAGATCGTCGATGCCGACGAGCGGATCGGCGAGCTGGAGACCCGGCTCTATCGGGAGGTGCGTGAGCGAATCGGGGCCGAGGTCGCGCGCGTGCAGGAGACCGCCGGCCGGGTCGCGGAGCTCGACGTGCTGGCGGCCTTGGCCGACGTGGCGGAGCGCAACGGCTACTGCAGGCCCGAGGTGGCCGACGAGTTCGGCCTGGAGATCGCGGGCGGACGCCATCCGGTGGTCGAGACGATGATGGCGCGGGAGGATTTCGTCCCGAACGATGTCTCCCTCGACCGGGACGGCTTCGTGATGGTTCTCACGGGCCCGAACATGGCTGGAAAGTCGACCGTCCTCCGGCAGGTCGGCCTGATCGTGCTCATGGCGCAGATCGGCTCCTTCGTGCCGGCCGACCGGGCGCGAATCGGTCTGTGCGACCGCGTGTTCACGCGGGTGGGGGCCTCCGACAGCCTGGCCCGCGGCCAGAGCACGTTCATGGTGGAGATGACCGAGACGGCGACGATCCTGAACTCGGCTACCGAGCGGAGCCTGGTCTTGCTGGACGAGATCGGCAGGGGCACGTCCACGTACGACGGCGTGTCGATCGCCTGGGCGGTCACCCGCTTCATCCATGACCGGATCGGGGCGCGAACGATCTTCGCGACCCACTACCACGAGCTGGTCGAGCTCGCCGACCTGTTGTCCGGCGTGATCGCCGCGAACGTCGCCGTCAGGGAGCATGGGGACGAGATCGTCTTCCTGCGCCGGCTGGAGGCGGGTGGAAGTGATCGCTCCTACGGAGTCCACGTGGCGCGGCTGGCCGGCCTGCCGAGGGAGGTGCTGGATCACGCGGCCGAGGTGCTCTACGAGCTGGAGGGCGGTCCCACCGGAATGGGGAGCCGGCTGGCCGGCCTCCGGGACCGTGCCCGCCACCAGTTCTCGCTCTTCGACGAGCCCCCCCCGGCCGAGCGGGCGACGGGCCGGCCAACCCCGGCGGAGCCGTCGCGGGCTCTCGAACGCCTGGCCTCACTCGACCCGGAGCGCATCACGCCGATCGAGGCGTTGACCGAGCTGGCCGAGCTCAAGCGCCTTTCGGCAGGAGAAGCCGCGTCCGGTGGAGAGCGCGAGGCGTGAGCTCCGCCGTTCTCGGGGCGAGCGCGGTCGGGGTGCTGCTCACGCTCGTAGCCACGGGGTGCAGCGAGACGATGCGGCCGGCGCTCGGGGGTCTGGTGATCGGGGCGCGCGGCGAAGCCTTCCACATGCCCACGCTTCTGAACGAGCGGCTCCCGTTCGAGTATCCACCCGATGCGTGGCGCGACCGGATCGGCGGCGAGACGGTGCTGAGGATCCGGATCTCCAGCACCGGGATCGTCGATTCGATCACCGTGGAGAGGAGCAGTGGACACCGCGGCTTGGACTCGGCCGCCGTGGCCGGGGCGACGGAGCTCCGGTACAAGCCGGCGCGACAGGG
>DAOVWI010000196.1 GCA_030636765.1 Gemmatimonadales bacterium | reverse complement strand
CTACCAAGTGGGTGAGGACGCGGCGAGAGCGCTGAACGAGGTGCGCGAGAGGGGAGGGCGCGTGTGCGCGGTCGGGACCACGGCGGTTCGCGTGCTGGAGACCATCGTGAGGGCGGATGGCTCGTTCGCGGCGGGCAGCGGCTCCACCGACCTGTTCATCCATCCTCCGTATGCCTTCCGGACCGTCGATTTGGTCGTCACCAACTTCCACCTGCCGCGGTCGACGCTCCTCATGCTCGTGGCGGCGTTCGCCGGCCGGGAGGTCGCGCTGCGAGCCTATGACCATGCGGTTTCGGAACGATACCGCTTCTATTCGTACGGCGACGCGATGATGGTGCTCTGATGGGCGTGCCGCCGGAGCCGGCTGAGCCACAGGGCAGGCCTTCGACATCGGGCGCGTCCCCGGCACGAGCCGAGCCTTCGGCACCGGCCGCGTTCCGGATCGAGGGGTCGGACGGCCATGCCCGCGCGGGAACGATGACGCTGGTCCGGGGCGAGGTGGCTACGCCGTGTTTCATGCCGGTCGGCACGATGGCCACCGTGAAGTCGCTCTCACCGGAAGAGCTGGAGGCCGCCGGGGTGCAGATGCTGCTCGCCAACGCCTACCACCTCTACCTCAGGCCCGGCACGGCCGTGATCGAGAAGGCCGGCGGCCTGCACGCCTTCATGGGTTGGGAGGGGCCGATCCTCACCGATTCGGGCGGCTTTCAGGTTTTCTCGCTGGCCCGAATCAACGAGGTGGACGACGACGGCGTCACCTTCCAGAGCCATATTGACGGCTCGCGCCACCGGATCACGCCCGAGCTCTCCGTGGAGGTCCAGAGCGCCCTGGGCTCCGACATTCTGATGGCGTTCGACGAGTGTCCGCCGGGCGGCGCGGATCGGGAGACCTCACGGGCTGCTGTGGAGCGCACCCTCGCTTGGCTCGTCCGCTGCCGGGAGCGCCACTCCCGGCTTCGGGAGGAGGGAAGGGCGCCGGGTCTCCTCTTACCGATCTTCCAGGGCGCGGGCTTCTCCGATCTGCGGCTGGCGTCGCTCGAGCGCACACTGGAGATGGGCGATTGGCCGGGCCTGGCGATCGGCGGCCTCTCGGTCGGCGAGTCGAAGGAGGTGATGTTCCGGATCCTGGAGGAGTGCCACCCCGCGATGCCGCCGGAGCTGCCGAGGTACCTGATGGGCGTGGGGTATCCGGAGGACGTCCTGGAGGCGATCCGCCGCGGCGTGGACCTGTTCGACTGCGTCGCGCCCACGCGGAACGGCCGGAACGGAAGCGCCTTCACGTCGCTCGGCCGTGTCAACGTCAAGGTGGCCCGGTTCGCCGACGACACGCGGGCGCTGGACCCGGATTGCGACTGCTACTGCTGTGTTCACTTCTCGCGGGCGTACATCCGGCACCTCTTCATCTGCGACGAGCTGCTCGGTCTTCGCCTGCTCTCCCTCCACAACGTGCACTTCCTCGTGGCGTTGACCCGACTCGCAAGGCGGGCGATTCTGCACGGGGAGTTCGAGGCGTGGGCCGAGGGGTGGCTGGACCGCTACCGGCGGGGCGATGTTTGACCGGCCCAGGCTTGCGACGGGTCCAGGCCGGTGCAGGCTTGCCGTGGGTCCAGGCCAGCCGACGCCGGCCCCAGGCTCGCGATCGGCCCCTCGGTGTAGGATCCGACGAGTTCGTCCACTCAGAAACGTGAGAGGAGCAACGTGATCGCCAACGTGTTGATGGGCAGTGCGGATGGCGGCGGAAACCCGATGGGCACGCTGTTCATGCTCGGGGCGTTCTTCGCCATTCTCTACTTCCTGCTGATTCGGCCGCAGCGCCAGCAGCAGAAGGCGCACCAAGAGCTGATCGCCAGCCTCAAGAAGGGCGACGAGATCACCACCGTCGGCGGGATCGTCGGCAGGATCGTCCACCTGCTGGACGACCGGGTGACGATCAAGACGGCGAACGACACGCGCCTGGAGGTCGAGCGCAGCAAGATCGCGCGCCGCATCGAGAGCTCGGGTCAGAGTTGAGCGTCTGTCGCATCCGCCTGCTGGGCGACCCGGCCCTGCGCCAGGTCTGCGAGCCCGCCGATGAAGTGGGCGCGGAGGTGCGTGCGCTCATCGATGACCTGCTCGACACGATGTACGCGGCGGATGGGATTGGCCTTGCCGCGCCGCAGATCGGAGTTCCGCTCCGCATCTTCGTTTACGACATCCGCGAGCAGGACATCGCGCCAGGAGTGCTGGTCAACCCTCGGATCGTCGAGCGCCACGGGCAGATTAAGGAGGAGGAGGGCTGTCTGAGCATCCCCGAGCTGCGGGAGATCGTCACGCGGAACGCCCAGGTGGTGATCGAGGGGCTCGGCCGGGAAGGCGAAGAGGTACGCATCGAGGCGGACGGCCTCTTGAGCCGCTGCCTGCAGCACGAGTGCGATCACCTCGACGGCGTTCTGTTCATCGACCTCGTGAGTCCCCTCAAGCGCAAGATGCTGCTCAGCAAGTGGTCGAAGCGGGAGCCAGGCGAGCGGCCCGCCGTGCCGGCGATGTAGGGCTGCCCTGCGAATCGTCTTCTGGGGCTCTCCGGAGTTCGCGATCCCCTCCTTCCGGAGCATAGCCGAACGGCATGAACTGGTCGGCGTCGTCACCCAACCCGACCGACCCGCCGGCCGCGGTCGGCATCTGAGGCCGAGTGCGGTGAAGAGCGCAGCGGAGGGGCTCGGCGTGCCCGTCCTCCAGCCGGAAAGGCCGAGAGGCGAGGAGTTCCAGGCAGAGCTCGCTGCCCTCGGCGCCGAGCTTTCCGTCGTGGCGGCGTACGGCCAGCTGCTCGTCGACGAGGTCCTCGCCCTGCCCGTGCGCGGGTCGATCAACGTGCACGCGTCGCTCCTGCCCGAGCTGCGTGGAGCGGCCCCGATCAACTGGTCGATCATCCGGGGCCACGATCGTACGGGCGTGACCATCATGCGGATGGTGCGAGAGCTCGACGCGGGTCCGATCCTGCACCAGGTGGAGGAGTCGCTCGGAGAACGGATGACGGCCGGAGATCTCTCCGAACGCCTCGCCGCCCTCGGTGCGAAGGCTCTCGAGGAGACGCTCGAACGTCTCGAGGCCGGTGGGCTCGAGGAGTGCGAGCAGGATCACGAGCGCGCGACCTACGCGCCGAAGCTGAGCCGTGAGGCGGCTCGTCTCGATTGGAGCCTTCCGGCCGAAGAGGTGGACAGGTGGATTCGCGGGTGCGATCCGTGGCCGGCGGCCTGGTCGGAGCTTCAGGGAAGCCCGGTCCAGTTCTTCGATCCGACGGTCATCCCGCCATCCGGGTCGCCCGGGTCTCCGGCAGCGCCCCCGGGCCGCGTGCTCGATGCGGACCCGAGGATGGGTGTCACCGTCGCTGCCGGGCGCGGTGCCGTGAGGATCGGCGTCGTAAAGCCGGCTGGCCGATCGCGGATGGGATCGGCCGATTGGATTCGCGGCCGGGGTGCGCGGGCCGGCGACCGCTTCCGCTGAGCCACCGCCGCTGAGCCGCCGCTTCCGTTGAGGTT